>NZ_JBJURJ010000006.1:0-388601 GCF_046098205.1 Paenibacillus mesotrionivorans
AACCCGCTCGACTTGCATGTATTAGGCACGCCGCCAGCGTTCGTCCTGAGCCAGGATCAAACTCTCCATAAAAGTGGTCCGAAGACCGTTATGTTAGAGCTGATTGCTCAATTGTTCAAACGTTTGGCTTCATTGTTTTGCTGCTCGTTGTTCAGTTTTCAAGGAGCTCGTTTGTTTCTTCGTCGTTCTCTTCTTCAAGAGGCGACTTTTTTAATATACCACATTGTCATGCATCTTTGCAAGCATTATTTTTTAATTTCTTGCTTGCCTTGCTTTTCCATCCTTCCGCTGCACGGCTTGTCTCAGCGGCGGAATTTGATAATAACATAGAATTCAACAGGAATGCAACCCTTAATTTTAAAAAATATGAAAATGCCTTCTCTATCCTATGCTATAGTGAAATTAATCCGTACAAAGCCATAAATAGAACAAGGGGTCTACGAGATGAAGCATTCTCTCCATTTCCTGCGCAAGGCCATCCATTCGCCGGATCACCACGTGGATTGGCATAACCACCCGATTCATGAAATTGTATATTACCAAACCGGCACCGGCACAACCGAATTTGGCCGCCAGTTATACCGCTACGAACCCCGCACATTTGCCGTACTGCCCGCCGACATCATTCATAATGAGCACTCGGAGACCCAAACATCGGTGTTGTTTTTCTGCTTCGATTATGATTCCGGGTTTCCCTCTTTAGCTCCGGGATTGTACCGGGATCAATCAGGCGGAGTGTTGTATTGGATCGACCAGATCCACCGGGAGCTTACCTGCCGAAGCAGCTACTCGGATGAAGCTGTCAGCTGTTATTTGAGCCTGCTCCTGATAGAAGTGCTCCGTTTGACCGGAGACAAGGCATTTGCCCCCGCCAACCGGCAGACCCTTTATGCAGCGAAATACATCGAGCAATATTACAATCAAAAAATCCAGCTCAGCCAGCTGGCGGATATGTGCGGTTACAGCCCGGATCATTTCCGGCGTGTGTTCAAAGAAGAGAACGGCATGACTCCCACCCAATACATCCGCAAAATCCGCATCGATAAATCGAAACAGATGATACTTGAGCAAGGAGATAAGAATCTTACCTCTATAGCATTGGATTGCGGATTTGCTTCCCTGTCCCAATTTGGGAGTGTATTCAAGCAATTAACCGGACATAGCGCCAGTGACTTCGCCAAAGGGCTGTCAGGGGCCGCAATGAACGCGGTCCGTAACTTTAAATAGAGGAATTCCTCTTTCCGCTATATTGAGGGAATCCGACATCTGGTGCTGATAATGGAAGCTCAACATCCTCTATTGCTCCGGTGTTATAACTTCAAGAAGGAAAAAGACGCAATAGCGGACAATTGCCTACCGCTAAAGCGCCTTAAGCTGAAGGAAACGGCGAATAGCGGAACAAAGCCTTCCCCTATTCACTCCACAATCGATTCTTCCATCAAAAGTGAATCCGACCTTTTATCCCCTATTCTCCAGCCACCGGTTCACCTCGTCCGCGGACGGAATCGAGGACTGTGCGCCAGGACGGGTAACGGCAATCGCTGCGGCCGCATTGGCCCACCGCAAGGCCTCCTGTACGGATGCTCCCCGGTCCCGGGCGGCCGCATAAGCGCCGATGAAGGTATCCCCTGCCGCTGTCGTATCCACGGCCTCCACACGGAAGGCGGGCGCACTTATCCGCTCTCCCTCCTTGGAGGCGTAAACCACGCCGGCTGCCCCCAGCGTCACAATAACCTCCCCGACACCACGGCCAAGCAGCCATTCCGCTGCCGCCTCTGCATGCTCTCGGCTGGCCACCTCCAAACCGCTGATGGCTGCTGCCTCAGTTTCATTCACTACCAGCACATCCACAAGCGCCAGCACCTCATCCTCCACCTTGCGGGCCGGTGCCGGATTCAAATAAACGGCAGCGCCATAAGTACGTGCACGGCGGACGGCAGCGGCCGTCGTTTCCCACGGAATCTCATTCTGCAGCAGCACTCCCCCAAGCCCGGCTCCGCCGCTCCCGCCCGCAGCACCGATCAGCCCGGCTTCCATATCCTCCGCACTTAGCCTTCCGTTGGCGCCGGGTGAAAGAATGATGTTATTCTCCCCGTGGGCATCCACCGTAATAAAAGCCATTCCCGAGGTGCCTTCCTTCTCCAGCACCCCCGCAGTGTTAACTCCGGCCTTTCCCAAGGCTTCAACCAATGGACCGCCGAAGGGGTCTTGGCCAACAGCGCCGATCATCAGGACCTGTGCTCCAGCACGGGCAGCCGCAACCGCCTGGTTGGCCCCTTTGCCGCCGGGGATATAGGCGGTTTCCAGCCCGCTAACTGTCTCCCCCGGCAGCGGATGCCGCTCCACCCGGTTTACCACATCCATATTGATGCTGCCTACCACCGCTATTTTGCCCATCCATTCCACCAGCCCTTATTGTTTATGAGTCCGCATACTCCTTCAGCTTCCGGAAGAAATCCCGCATAATATTGTCCCGCTCCACCCAATAGGCACACCGGATAAAATGCCGCCCCGCATCCTCACTTATGGTAAGCTGATCCGTCAAAACCGGACTGTGCACCAGGTGGGTCGGGATAAAGTCCGGATCGATTAGAAATGCTATGGCCGTCATATCCCACATGATTTTGGAAAATCCGAAATGATCCTCCCGGAACCCGTAGAACCGCTCCATCAAAAAATCCCCGACGGCCCCGCAGCCCTTCACATACCGTTCCATCTCCGAGGTAGTGGTGTTCAGCCCCGAAGCAACCCCGCAGCAGGGAATCTGCACCAAAGACACACCGCAATCAAAGATAAGCCGCGCCGCAGGAACATCCTGCACTTGGTTAAACTCATCCTGGACGGGCCAATGCCGGGCATGCCCCCCCAGCCAGACCACCACTATACGGTCCACAATCGCCGGCTCCATCAGAATGGCAGAAGCCACATTGGTTATTGCTCCGATGGCGACTACATAAAGTGGGTCCTCCGCAGATGAAGCCATGGCACGCCGAACCAGGTCACGTGCTGCTTCACTCTCCACCGGTGTCCGCGCATCAGGCAGATAACTCCGGGAGCCGCGGTACACGAATCCCTCTGACGCACGCCCCATCCGCTCCAGAAGCTGGTGAAGCTCCTCATAGCTGCGCTCCATACCATCCTCCGGTCCGGTGCTCATATGGTTGAAGAAAGGCGCGGCGTACAGAGCCTCCACCTTCAGCTTTTCCGGCGAAAGCAGGGCATACACCACCGCAAATTGGTCATCAATTTCGTTATAAGTGTCTGTGTCCAGGACCATACGCACTGGTGCTTCAGGCACCCGTTCCAGCTTGCGCACCAACTCGGCATAAAGGCCAAACGGCTTCTTCATTTGTTTGTTTCCTCCCCTGATAATGAAACGCTGTTATTGGAAATCCTGCGCTTCCAGCATAGCAGCAGCCATTCCTCCAGCGCTTTTCAAATTCAGGGGAATTCTGTTCAAATCCGGCGGGAAAGCTCCAGCACCCGCCTCATGCCGGCGCGGATCTGCAGCTCGTTGGCGAAGGAAAAGCTGAACCTGGCCCACTCCTCCATCTGGCGCAGAGGATCACAGATTACCCCGGGGACAAAGGCGATAGAGGCTTCCAGGCAACGCTCCAGAAGAGCCGGGGAGGATATACCCTTGCCCAGCCGGATCCATAAGCTCAATCCGCCGCCGGGACTGGACCACTGCCAGCCGGAGTCCCGGAGCTCCTCCTCCATCACATCCTTGCGGATCTGCAGGGCGATCCGCAGCTTGCCCAGATGCTGCTGCAGCCGCGCAGAGGTGAAGTAGTGGAGGAAGATTTTCTGATTGAGAAGCGGAGTGCCGTTATCCGTCAAGGATTTGGCTGTCAAGAGATGCTTCATAAGCGGCGGCCGGCAGGCTACGCAGGCAATGCGGAGGCCAGGCGACACATATTTGCTGAAGCCGCGGATGTACAGCACCACCCCTTCAGTATCATAAGTAAACAAGGGCGGGGGCGGTTCTTTGCCAAAATAAATGTCGTGAGTGGTATCATCATCCACCAGCAAACAGCGGTACTGCTCAGCAAGCTCCACCAGGCGCTTCCGCTGCTCCGCCGGAACAGTGTAGCCCGTCGGATTATGGAAGGTAGGATTCATATAAAACAGCCGGGGCTTATAATGCCGCATGCACCATTCAACCTGATCCATATTGTAGCCATGCGGATGAATATCCACCGTTACCAGCTTGGCTCCCGCCTGGGAGAAAATATCCACCGCCGAGCTGTAGGTCGGCCGTTCAATGAGGACCGCATCCATGGGCTTCAGGAAAATCCGCGAAATGAGATCAATGGCCTGCTGTGCGCCGGAGGTGATCAGAAGCTCAGAAGCCGAAAGATGGAAACGGTGGATGTGGGCAAAATGCCGGCAGAGGGTTTCCCGCAGCTCCTCATCCCCCTGTACGGGAGCATAGGTGGCCAGCACCTTGGGATAGAGGTCGAAGACCCTTTTGACATAATCCGAAAAATACATATTCGGCAGCAGGTTAGGATCGATCAGCGCCTCCGAAAATTGGTAGCTCACCGGAACCTGATGGATTTCGGACAAGCGATTGCGTACAGAATAGGCGGGAACGATGGCTCCGGCGGTTGGCTCGGGCGCACAGGCTCCGGCACCGGGGTGCACATAATATCCCGCTTTATCCCGGACATAAACCAATCCCCTGTTTTTCAGCTCCTGGTAAGCGCGAAAAACCGTAAGCCGGTGCACCTTCAGCTCTATAGCCAGACTGCGTACGGAGGGCAGCTTCTCATGGGTTTGCCACTCACCCCTGCCAATCCGGGTTACCAGATATTCCACCACCTGCTCAAACAGATGAAACGGCTGTGTCCTCTCATTTGGCTCCTTTTGCACTCCAATCACCTCCTCTTATACACGTGTCATATCCCTATTGTACATGATTTCGGGGCTGTCTGTTCTATCCGTTTCCATCTGTTCTAAGCCTTCTCCCTTATGATAAAAACCAATATCCATTCACGCTCGCTACTCAGCAAAGCACCTTAGGAGGAATCAGAATGATCGCTTTGGGCTTTACGGTTATGTGCCTGATCTTCGGAACAACGTTTCTTGCCATCAAAGTGGGAATTGATGCGGGGCTGGCGCCGTTTTATTCCGCAAGCATCCGGTTTATCGCTGCAGGAGGGCTTCTGTTCGTGTATATGCTGTGGAAGAAAAAAGCGGCCCTGTCCCTCTTATGGCGCAAGGAGACGATGCTTACCGGATTCCTGATAACCTTCGGCACCTTCTCCACCCTGTATTGGGCAGAGCAGCATATCAGCTCCGGACTGGCTGCTGTTTTGTCCGCAACCGGACCGATTATGATTCTGCTCCTCCAGACAATACGCACCCGCCAGAGGGCACCCTTCTTATCCGCTGCAGGCTGCGCAGTAGGCTTTGCCGGCGTATTCGTGCTGATGCTGCCCGGCCTGAAGCTCGATTTCAGCTACATGTGGCTGGCAGGCTGTCTGGTGGTGCTGCTGGGAGAGCTTTGTTATTCGGGAGGTGCGCTGTACTCCAAGTCTGTGATGAACCGCCGTCCCGATGAATCACCCCTTGCTCTCAATGCCGCCCAGATGCTCTTCGGCGGTTTCCTGCTCCTTATTCTGTCCTTGGTTGTGGAGCAGCCCCGGCCGGACCAGATCCTCTCCGTTCCGGCGTTGGGCTCCATTCTGTATCTAACTGTAGCGGGATCTATGATTGGCCACAGTCTGTTTTACTGGCTGATTGCGAAGACCAATCCGGTTTTTCCGTCCACCTGGCTTTACATCTCGCCATTGATAGCCATGGGGCTGGGCAGTCTCGTTTACGGCGAAGCCTTCTCCTGGGTTTCCGCAGCGGGTGCGCTCATTATTCTGGCCGGCATCATCCTGGTGAATCTACGCAGCCTGCAGACGCTTCTGGTAGGCCGAAAGCAGGCTGCACCCACTCCTCTGCAGAATCATGCCGAATCTGCATAAATGCCAAAAAAATCCGTACTTCAGGCGCTGCCATCGCAGCGGCTAAGGTACGGATTTTTTTGGTGTTGGATAGCTATGCTTCAGAATTCGGAGGAGTATCGGAGTGTTCCTGCGCCGCGGCTGTTTCCTTCAGCCATCCGAGAATCGCATGCTCAGGCAGGGGTTTGCTGATAAAGTATCCCTGGATTTTGTCGCATTTCCGGCTCCGCAAATACTGCAGCTGCTCCCGGGATTCCACACCTTCGGCAATAACCTCCAGTCCCATCCGGTGGCCGATCATGACGATGGAGCTGGCCAGAGAGCGGCTCTCCGGTGCGCTGGGTACGTCGTCAATGAAGGTTTTGTCCACCTTCAAGGTAGTGATCGGAAGGGCCTTGAGGTAGCTGAGAGAGGAGTATCCCGTTCCGAAGTCATCCAGTGCAATACGGAGGCCCAGAGATTTCAGGTAGTCCAGCTTCTCCACGATTCGCTCGAAGGATTCCATGAAGATGGACTCGGTAATTTCAATTTCCAGATATTCCGGGGCCAGATCGGCCTCCTTCAGGGACTCCAGCACTGTGCTAATGAAATCATCCTGAACCAGCTGCACCACGGAGATATTGACGGATATCCGGTAGGGCTTCCCGTCCCGGCGCTGCAGCTCCCGGATGAACCGGCAGGCCTTGACCAGTACCCACGCTCCAATGGGAAGGATCAACTGGCAGGCCTCCGCAATGGGAATGAAGGACAACGGCGACACATTGCCCAGAACCGGATTGCTCCAGCGGATCAACGCCTCGAATCCCGATACCTCGTTGCTTTGGAGCTCATATTGAGGCTGGTAATGCAGCTCCAGCTCCCCGTTCTGCAGAGCATTGCGCAGATGCCGCTCAATTTCCATCCGTTTGGCAAAGGATTGCTGCAAAGTCGCCCCATACACAATGTAGCCGCCCTTGCAGGTTTCCTTGGCTTTGTACATGGCCACATCGGCAAACATCAGGAGCTCCTCCGCAGACTGGCCATCCTCCGGATACCGGACAATCCCGATGCTGGGGGCCAGATGGATGACGCTGCCTCCAACCAGGAACGGCTCCTTCAGCCAGCGTATCAGCTGATCCGCCGTCCGGGCAACAGCTTCAGGGGACTGGAAGCCCTCATGGAGCATCACGAATTCGTCCCCGCCAAGACGGTAGAAGATCCCCTCCACTCCGTCAAAGGATTCCAGCCGCCGGCTGATCAGCTGAATCAGCTCATCCCCAACGGAATAGCCCATGGTGTCGTTGATATACTTGAAATTATCGATATCCATATAGAAGATAACCGCGCAAGCCTCAGGCGCCTTCACATAACGCTCCAGCTCCACAGTCAGGGAAAGCCGGTTGGGAAGACCGGTAAGAGGATCAAAATATGCCAGCTCATGCAGCTTATTCTGTGAGGTTTTCAGATCATGGATATCCGAATCTGCGCCCACCACCCGCATAATCTGTCCGTTCTTATCCCGGATGGCCTTGCCTTTGCCCAGAAACCAGCGGTATTCCCCGGTTCCCAGCCTCAAGCGGTATTCATATTGATAAAAGTCGTTTTTGCCTGTTTTATGCTCCTCAATACAGTGCTGGTAACCTGCCAGATCCTCCGGATGGATCATTTCCGCAAAGGAAAAATCCTTCACTCTCCGCGACGGCTCCACCTTCAGCAGATCCCACCATCTTTGGGAAATGAATGTTTCCTTAGTAATGTAGTCGATCTCCCAGATTCCGTCATTGGTGGCTTCGGTTATCAGCCGGTAACGCTCCTCGCTTCTGGTGAGCATCGTCTGATTCTCCACCAGCCGGTCATACTGCTCCATCAACTCATCCTGAAGAGCAGTCAATTCTTCGTAAGTTGCCTCCAGTTCCTGATAGCTTTTTTGAAGCATCACTTCATAGCTTTTGCGTTCCGTGATGTCGGTCATCGATCCGGCAAAACGCTTCGGTTCCCCCGCATTTCCCCGGCTTACCTTACCGCGCACCTGGAACCAGATATCCTCTCCCGATTGCTTGCGCATCCGGTATTCCGTGGAATAAAAGGGGGTTTCCCCGTTCAGATGAGCCTGCATGGCCCGCTCCGCTTCGATTACATCCTCGGAATGAATCATCTGCTTCCAGCCGTCATCACAGGTTATGTACAGATCCTTGGGGTAGCCCATCAGCTCGTACCACCGGTCCGAATAATAGGAATGCCCCTTCTCCAAGTCCAAGTCCCATATAACGGCGTCTGAGCCGTCGGTGGCCAGCCTGAACCGCTCCTCGCTGACAAATAAACTCTCCTTAACGGAGGACAGCTCCTCGTACTGGCGGCGGAGCACCTCCTCGGAGGCCTCCAGGTTGTGGTTGAGCATGGTCAGCTCCGTGTTGCTGCTTGCCAATCTGCGGCGCATCTGGCGAATCTGCCGGATATGTATAAGAAGCAGGAGGATAAAACCTACAAGCACCGCAAACGACCAAAGCACACCCAGCACAAGGTTCCGGTATTCGTCATAGAAGGAGAACGGCTTGTTCAGAATGATGCTGTCCTTGGGAAGGCTTTCTTCTCCGACACCGAACTTCTTCATCATGTCATAATTGAAGGTAGTGGTAAATTGTTCGGGCTTCACCCGGGGTATATCATCGGCCCGTTCCCCTTTAAGTAACCGCAGGGCTAATTCTGCAGCCTTCTCGCCTTGGGTGCGTCCGCTGATGGTGCTTCCGCCGAAGCCGTCGTAGCGGATGCCAAAATCATACAGGTGATAAACCGGGGCTTTGCTGGTCCTGCCCAATTCCTTTGCCGCCGTTTCGAATTCCACGGTACTGCCGGTGACGTCGCTGAAATAGGTGGTCATCAGAACCATATCCCGCTCCGGGTCCAGCCCCTTCGCCAGCTCCAGTACCTGGGGGAAGGTTTTGCCGTCCAGAGGGACGATGGCAAGCTCCGGATACGTTGCCCGGATCCTCTCTTGAATCTGCCTGCCTGTCATCTCTCCGCTTTCGGAGCGGTCATGCAGCAAGTAGACGTTGGAGATGTCGGGATTCACCGCCAAGGCTGACTGGATAGTGGGGACGGGGTCCACATTTTCCAAAACACCGGTTATGTTAGTTTGTCCATAAAGCAGATTATCTGAAGCCCCTTCCACAATTCCGGCATAGACCACCGGCGCATTGTTGAACAGGCTCTTGCGGAATTGCAGGGCAAAATCCACCGCGAAATCATCAAGTGCCACAATCAGATCAATATCGGTTCCCGAATATTTGTAGAGCAGGGTGGAAAACAGGTTTTCCCGGTTAAAATCTGAGGGAAACCTCTTCCAGTCTGCATATTCGGTATAGATTACCGGATGAAGGTCAGCCTTCTTCAGGGCTTCCGTTACTCCTGCCGTTTCTTCGTCCGACCATTCGAAGCCTTTGTGATAGGAGTTCAGAATGAGAACTTTCGGCGGGGCTGTCAGCTTTTCTTCACCGCGGGCAGTTATGGGAGCTAACCCGGCGGCGGCGGCCAAAATCAGGAAAAGCAGCATCAATCTTCGCAAGTATGGTTGGCGGAATCCTGGCATGAAAAAACCCTCTCCTGAGCAGCCGCATCTGTTTTCGTTTCTCTTTTTAGGCCCGCTGTTAAAAAACTGTTCCCAACGCTTCCATGATGTCGAATTATTTGCAAATGAATTCCAAATCTATCCGTCTTATCAACATATTTCAACAGGATAATCGGATTTATTATAGCATGTGACATTCCGTTTCGTCATCGACAAATGAAAAAATCCCCAAACGGGCTGGCATATGCCGTCCCAAATTTGGAGATTTTCTACAGTGTCAGCCAATAGGGGTACTTCCATCATACGTAGCAATTGCACGGTACAGGTCCGGGCGGCGGTCACGGAATATCCCCCATTCGATCCGTTGGGTTTCCAATTGATCCAGATCAAACTCCGCGGTGAGGACGGCCTCCTCCTCCCTCCCGGCTTCTGCAACCTTCTGACCGGTGGGTCCGGCAATGAAGGAGGAGCCATAGAAGGTGATGCTGGAGTCGCAATCGGATTCCAGGCCAATCCGGTTGGAGGCGATGACAGGCATCAAATTGCAGGCTGCATGCCCCAGCATGCACATCTGCCAGTGGTCGCGGGAGTCGATGTTGCCGTCCTGGGGCTCCGATCCGATGGCCGTGGGGTAGAACAGAAGCTCCGCTCCCATAAGTGCCATGCAGCGGGCCGCTTCGGGATACCATTGATCCCAGCAGACGCCGACGCCGATTTTGGCATAGCGGGTTTTCCAGACCTTAAAGCCGGTATCCCCCGGGTTAAAATAGAACTTCTCCTCGTAGCCAGGGCCGTCGGGGATATGGCTTTTGCGGTAGATGCCCAGCACAGAGCCGTCCGCATCAATAACGGCAAGAGAATTGTAGCGGGCGTAATTTTTCTTTTCATAGAAGCTGATGGGCAGCACAACCTGCAGCTCACGGGCCACTTCCCGGAAGTGGGCGACCGCTTTGTTTTCCTCCAGCTCTCTGGCATAAACGTAATAGTCGGACTTTTCCTTCTGGCAAAAATACGGTGTCTCAAACAGCTCCTGAAGCAGGATGATCTGTGCCCCTTTGGCTGCAGCCTCCCGGACCAGCTTATCCGCCCGGCGGATGTTCTCTTCGATATCGGACGTACAGCTCATTTGGGTAGCCGCTACGGTAACTTTTCTCATGATTGTCCCTCCTGAAGGTTTTGCGGGAAGCAAAACTGGATCGTAAGCATTTATTGTGCCGCAGGCATCTGCTGGGTGGTGCAGTGCACGTTTCCACCCTCCTTAATAATCGCCATACCATCTACGGTACGGATGCGTCGTCCGGGGAAGGTACGCGCCAGCGTCTCCTCCGCCAGGCGGTCCGTCTCCGCCGCGTCTGCGCCGAATACAGGCAGAATAATACCGCCGTTGACAAAATAGAAATTCAGATAGCTCAGGGTCAAGCGTTTTCCATTGTACTCCCTGTACGGAGGCTGCTGAATCCGGATAACCTCCAGTGGGCGGCCCTTGGCATCTACCGCTGCGGAAAGAATTCCGATATTCTCCCGGGTAATATCCGTGTTCTCGTCTCCCGGTTCACCGGACACCTGAAGAATGACCTTGCCGGGTGCCGCGAAGCAGGCAATATTATCTACATGCCCGTCGGTTTCGTCACCGCTTAAGCCGCGTTTGAGCCAGATCACCTTTTCTGTGCCGGTATGGAGCTTCAGCTCTTCCTCGATCTGTTCCCGGGTCAAATCCGGGTTGCGGTTGGGATTCAGCAGACACTCCTCGGTAGTAAGGATGGTGCCTTCCCCGTCGGTGTGGATGGAGCCGCCCTCCATCACAATTGGGGCATCAAACTGCCGGACTCCCGTATGGGCGATAATGGCCGGAGCTACTGCGTCATCCAAATCCCAAGGCTCGTATTTGCCGCCCCAGGCATTGAAGCCCCAGTTGACGGCTCCCAGCTTCCCGGCTTTATCCGCAAGGAAGGTGGGGCCGTTGTCGCGGAGCCAGGCGTCATTGTGGGCAATAGGCAGACATTCCGCCCGAACTCCAGCCAGTCTGGAGCGCACCATGGCTTCATCTCCCGGATTCACCACCACGGTCACCAGCTCAAATTCGGCGATGGCCCGGATAATTTGTTCATAGCCGAGGCATACGTCCTCATAATCCTCGGGGTATACCATGGAGTCCCGGACAGGCCAGGAGATAAATGTGCCGCTATGTTCAGCCCACTCGGGGGGCATGGTGTAGGAAAGCTCTTTTGGATACATGGGGTCCCTCGCATTTCTTTTGCGTGTAATGTTGTTAGACAGTTTGGAGCCCGTCCATCAACTTCTTATCATATAATAAAAACTCTTGTCCCACAATGGCACTCTTTACATCAAAAACGGCCCCCGCCTCTTTCGAGATGGGAGCCGCATTTTAATTTTCACATCAGTGGGTTTGATGCAAACCGGACATAATCCAGATTGTACCCACAACAATGACCACAACCAGGAAAACCATATACGCAATATTGAGCAGCTGCATCTTCCGGTCATCGCCTTCATTGACATGCATGAACATAAACAGCTGAAGGCCGGCCTGGAGAATAGCCAAAGACCCGATGATCCACATAATGGCCGAAAAGCTCAATGATGTGCGGAGGGCAATTGCTCCTGCCAGGAAGGTCATCAGAAGAGAACCGAGAAAACCCAGGACTTGTGCGGTGGGAAAGCCGGCTTTCTTATGCATCTTACATCACCATTCCTTTCAGGTAGACGAAGGTATAGATAAAGATCCACACCACGTCCAGGAAGTGCCAGTACAAGCCGATGATAAAGGCTTTGCGGGTAGTGACGGGCGTCAGCCCCCGCTGAAGCAGCTGGATAATAATCAGTATCGCCCAGCCGATCCCGAAGGTCACGTGCAAGCCGTGGGTACCCAGCAGCACGAAGAAGCTGGACAGGAAGGCGCTGGTCTGCATGGTTGCCCCTTCGTGGATATAGTGGGCAAACTCGTTGATTTCCATAAACAGAAAGCCTGCGCCCAACAAGAGGGTGACTACCAGCCAGCCAATGAGCCCTTTGAGACTGCCACGCCGCATTTGCAGAATGGCCAGGCCGCAGGTGAAGCTGGAGGTTAAGAGCAGCACGGTCTGAATCAGAACGTCGCGGATATTAATCAGGTCCTGATGAGTGGGTCCCCCCGCATACCGGTGATACAGCGCGGCGTAGACGCCGAAGAGAGTGGCGAACAGTACAATCTCTGCTCCCAGGAAGATCCAGAAGCCAAGGATATTCATCCGGCTCTGCTCTGTCCGGTACTCCATCGGCAGGGCCGTATTCTCATGATGCGTCATACTTGTTCACCTCTTTCTCCATGCTTCTCCATGCTTTCTCCCGATACGCGATCTCATGGGTATGCACATGATAACCCTCATCATAGTCGAAGGAACGGATGATCAAGCCGACCACAACGCCAACCAGTGCCACCAAGGCGGCAATATGGAGCTCGAAGACCAGCAGGAAGCCGGCTACCATAAACACTCCGCCCATATACACCGGCAGCCAGGAATTGCGCGGCATATGGATTTCCTCCAGCTCAGACTCCTTCAGCGTCAAGCCTTCACCCTTCTTCTTCATGTGCCAGAAGGCATCCAGCGATTTCACTACCGGAATCTTGGCAAAGTTATAGAATTGCGGCGGGGAAGCCGTTGTCCACTCCAGGGTGCGGGCATCCCACGGGTCACTGACGACATTCTTCGGACCGTAGCGGAAGCTCCAATAAATATTGTAGCAGAATACGGCGAAGCCGGCTGCCAATACTGCGCTGCCCAGACCCGAAAGCAGGAACAGCGGTGAAAAGCCCGATTCCTCGGAGTAGGTGTAGGCCCGTCTTACCGCGCCGTTCAGTCCCAGGAAGAACATCGGCATAAATGTTACGTTGAAGCCGATAACGAACAGCCAAAAATGCCACTTGCCCAAACGTTCGTTAAGCAGGGTGCCGAAAATCTTCGGCCACCAGTAGTATAGGCCAGCAAAGACGGCGAATACAACGCCGGGGATCAGCACATAGTGGAAATGCGCCACCAGGAACAAGGTATTGTGATACTGGTAATCCGCAGCGCCCATAGCCAGCATGACGCCGGTTACGCCGCCGATGACGAAGCAGGGAACAAAGGCCAGCGCCCACAGCATAGCAGTGGTCATCTTGATCCGCCCCTTGCGCATGGTGAACAGCCAGTTGAACATCTTCACCCCGGTGGGAATCGCAATGAGCATGGTGGAGATGGAGAAGAATGAATTTACCCCGGGCCCGGCCCCCATAGTATAGAAGTGATGGACCCAAACCAGCATACTTAGCACAGAGATGCCCACAATAGAAACGATCATGGATGTGTAGCCGTACAGCGTCTTGCGGGAGAAGGTAGCTATCACCTCGGAGAAAATCCCGAAAGCCGGCAGAACAACAATGTAAACCTCGGGATGGCCCCAGAGCCAGAACAGATTGGCCCACAGCATATCCATACCCCCGGCAGACACTGTGAAGAAGTGGGTGCCGTACAGACGGTCAAAGGTCATCAGAGCCAGCGCCACAGTAAGAATCGGGAACGCGGCAACAATAATCAGGTTGGTAACCAGGGAGGTCCAAGTAAACATAGGCATCTTGAACAGGGTCATCCCCGGAGCACGCATCTTCATAATCGTCACAATAAAGTTGACGCCGGTCATCAGCGTTCCGATACCTGAAATCTGAAGCGCCACGGCATAAAAGTTATTGCCGATACCCGGGCTGAACTCCTTGCCTGCCAGCGGGAAGTAAGAGGTCCAGCCGGCATCCGGAGAACCGCCGACGACGAAGCTCAGGTTGAACAGCATGGCTCCGCTGAAGAACAGCCAGAAGCTCAGAGCATTCAATTGTGGGTATGCCACGTCGCGGGCGCCGATCTGCAGCGGAATAATAATATTCATAAGACCGATGAGCATAGGCATGGCCATGAACAAAATCATGACCACACCGTGAGTCGTGAAGACCTCGTTATAATGCTGCGCATTTAAAAATTCCATTTCCGGGCGAGAGGTCTGGACCTTCATCATCAGACCGTCCATACCGCCGCGGAAGAACATAGCCACACCTGAGAGTATATACATGATACCGATTTTCTTGTGGTCAACCGTGGTGATCCATTCTTTCCACAGCCATTGCCAGCGCTTGAGATAAATCAGCAGCGCTACAATGCCCACCGATACCAGAACAATCGAAATCTGGGCGCCGAGAATCATCGGATCCCCGGTTACCAGTATTTTATCCCATTTAATGCCCATGCTTTTCACCCCCGTCTTTCTTGGTGTTGTTTTGGGATTCACCGCTGTTTGGTGCATTGTATTGATCAGGCTCGGTGAAGGTTTTACCCGGATAGCCGTGATCCAGACGGTACATCTCCGGATTGGTGTAAGACTTGGAATCCGGATCCGCATGGTTTACCCATTCCAGGTGAGTGTTGGAATATGTCTGCCGTCCCAAATGGGTGGGCTCCAGCAGCTTCTCATATTCCGGCTCGGACAGCTTGGGAGCAGTGGCCTTCACGTCGCTCACCCATTCCTCAAACTCCTTGGGGGTTTGGCTCAGAACCTCAAACTCCATTCCTGAATAACCCTTGCCATTAAAGTTGGTGTTGCGGCCCAGATAGGAGCCCGGGTGGTCTGCCGCCAAAAACAGCTGGTTCTCCATCTTCGCCATGGCATACTTCTGGCCAGCAAGAGCCGGAATCCAGAAGGACTGCATGGTACCGGCGGAGGTCAGCCTGAAATCCACCGTACGCCCCGCGGGGATATTCACGTAGTTCACTGTCTCAATGTTTTGCTCCGGATAGCTGAAAATCCATTTCCAGTCTGCAGAGGTCACATGAATCACAAGCGGAGTCTGGTCCTCATAACCGGCAGGCACATCCTCCAGCTTGTACAGGGCCTTCACCGTAGGAATGGTCAGGGCGATCACGATCAGGATCGGAATCACAACCCAGGTAATCTCCAGGGCAAGGCTGCCATGCTCCTCGGGGGGCTCGTAATCCTCGTTCCCCGGCTTCTCCCGGTATTTCCACACAATGAAAACAAACAAACCGATCACAACAACCACGACCAACAGCATCCACATCAAGGACCAGTTAATCAGCTCAGCAATGCTTCTTGCCACAGGCCCCTGGGGATTCAACACCACCAGACTTTCGCAGCCGCTCAAAAGAGCCGTTCCTGCACCTGCAGTCAACAGAGCAAGCAGCCTTTTCATTCGCATGTATGCCAACTCCCCTTCTCACAGAAATGCGAATTTCACAATATGTTCAATCCACTCTCTTTTTTTGTGATATTTATCACTTTACAAATGAAATCTTAACATGAAAATCAGTTTTCAGCTATCTGAAATTGTTACAAAAATAGTAAGGAAAATTATACAAATGACTTTTTTTACCTCATCTGCTATACTATTTGATTGCATCTTGAGAATTGTTAATATTTAGTTGATTCTATGTGATAGCCTGGCCTTTCATACCTCTAAAATGCAAAAAAACCGGACAAGGAGATTGCTCTCCCGGTCCGGGTCTTTTCAGTCACGCGTCTATCCGCGGTACTAGGCGTTCAGCTTTACCTTAGCAGCGGCAGCCAGATCGGAGAATGCCTTAGCGTCGGTTACAGCCAGGTCAGCCAGGATCTTGCGGTTTACGTCGATGCCGGCCAGCTTCAAGCCGTACATGAACTTGCTGTAGGACAATCCGTTTTGACGGGAAGCCGCATTGATACGGGCGATCCACAGCTTGCGGAAATCGCGCTTCACTTGACGGCGGTCACGGAATGCGTACATGTGGGACTTCATTACCTGCTCGTTAGCAGTTCTGAATAACCGGTGTTTGGAGCCAAAATAGCCCTTTGCCAGCTTCAAGATTTTTTTATGACGACGACGAGTCACAAACCCGCCCTTAACTCTTGCCATAGTAGTCAGCCTCCTGAATAAATGAATTGCTTTGCCCTGATAACTTGCTCCGTGCCAGAGGCCGGATCATGTTATGGAAGCCTCGGAATTGGCTTTAGCCAATCTGAGGGGGAATTTCGTCCGAAACGTTGTTTACTTCACGTATACCAGCAGGGACTCAATACGCTTGGTATCGCCCTTGGTCATGATGGCAGATTTGCCCAATCTGGCCTTTTGCTTGGAGCTCTTGTGCTCCAGAATGTGGCGTTTGCCCGATTTGTTTCTCTTGATTTTGCCAGTACCGGTTTTCGTGAAACGCTTGGCAGCGCCACGGTGAGTTTTCATCTTAGGCATTGCTGAAGTCCTCCTAATAGTTATTCCCGGCTCCGAATCACTTCGGCGCCAGTATCATAATCATGCTGCGGCCTTCCAGTTTGGGTCTGCGCTCCACTGTACAAATGCTCTCAGCTTCAGTCGCTACCCGCTCCAGCACACGCTGGCCAATGGAAGCATGAGTAATTTCACGGCCGCGGAAACGTACGCTGCACTTCACCTTGTCTCCGTCCTGAATGAACTTCAGAACATTGCGGAGCTTGGTCTGGAAGTCGTGCTCGTCGATGGTGGCGCTGAAGCGGACTTCCTTCAGGTCAACAATCTTCTGATTCTTGCGCGCTTCCTTTTCTTTCTTCTGGGTCTCATACCGGAACTTGCCGTAATCCATGATCCGGCAAACCGGCGGTTTGGCGGTAGGCGCTACATTTACCAGGTCCAGATTCGCATCCTGAGCCATTTGCAGTGCTTCCCGGAAAGGCTTAATCCCCAGTTGTTCACTTTCGGGACCGATCAAACGGACTTCCTTGGCGCGAATCTCTTCGTTAATCATATGATCCTTGCTAATAACGTTCCACCTCCACTAGTTTCTCACCTGTACCTTGAACCTAAAAAAAGGATGCAGGCACTAACCGCCCACATCCTGATCTCGCGTCATAAGCAACACTGCTAAGCGTTCACTTAAGTGACTAGAACCAGCCAACGCTCTGTCGGTCAGGTGAGAAGCGGGCGCTTCTTCTTAATAGCACTCAAACAGTCTAACATAGAAACTCAGTCAAGTCAAACCAAATTTAACTATCTGCAAACACGGGATCTAAAGCCCTTAGCTGGCCTGCTTGCTCTGTACTTCCTCCAGCCGGAGCACCCGGGTATGCTGGGTGTGGCTCCATTGTTTGTTGTTCTGGGTGAAGAAGGCGTAGAAGGTTACCGGGTACCACGATACCAGGAACACCGGGAACAGGATGAGCGACTTCCAGATCTTCTTCGGCGCCCGCTCCATATACAGAGCCAGCGGGAACACCAGGACATTCAGCAGGTACAGTACGCCGAAGAACCAGGGCGCATTTTCGAACAGAGAGGTGAAGTACGGCTCTGGCCGGAGCTGGTCGGCATACAGCATGATGGTGATGATGCCGCTCAGGAACAGGTTGTAGACGTTCAAGGCATAAACGGCGGTGTCCACCTTAGCCCAGTTGCCTTCCTTCAGCCCCTGCCATACGAGGGGGAAGAAGTAGCGACGGGCCACATCGAAGTGTCCCTGCATCCAGCGCAGCCGTTGGCGGGCCGATGCATTAAAGGACAACGGCTTCTCGTCGTATACCTTGGCATCATAGTCGAAATACGGCTTGATGCCCCTCTTGACGCAGCGCATGGTAAATTCCAAATCCTCCACCAGACTGGTGGCGCCCCAGCCCATTTCCTTCAGCAGGGTGGTCTCAAAGCACATGCCGGTGCCGCCCAGATAATTGGCCAGCCCCAGATTGGTGCGGGGCAGCTGCCACAGACGGTTGCAGTACCAGTACGAAATGGCATACGAGGAGGTAATCCAGGAATCATGCGGATTCTTGGTATCCAGATAAGCTTGGACCACACGGTGGCCGGCACAAAGGTCGTTATTCATGTGGATCAGGAAATCCTGCTCCACCAGGTTGTCCGCATCAAACATCACGATGCCGTCATAGGTGCGGGGAAGCTTCCACAGCTCCTTGAGCATCCATTCGATGGCGTATCCCTTGCCGCGGAGGTTGGGATTAAAACGTTCGAAAGCATAAACGCCGTGGCTTCTGGCAATATCGGCGGTATTGTCGGTGCAGTTGTCACAGATGACCATCACATCATACAGCTCTTTGGGGTAATTCAACCTCTTCAAATTCTCCAGCAGCGCTCCGACCACCTGGCCCTCGTTATGGGCGGCAACCAGAATGGCAAACGACTTTTGCGGCTCGAAGCTTTTTTTGTTATTTTTACGCACCCATCCAAAAAACGTAAGCACAAGCTGATACGCGCCGATTAAAGCTAATATCAGCTGCAAAGCCAAAACAATATGGTCCAGCATGGTAAGCCCCCTTTTTTTACTACTTCCCTTTCTTCATTCTCTCTCTAAACCAATCTTTGTGTTTTGAAAACTTTTCCGTTGGATTCGAAAGCCGATACTGATTTTCCTCTCTTTACCCCCGTTTGTCAAAAGCCCCAAACCGCCTCCTTAAGGCGGTTTACGGCCAATAAAGGGAATACAACCGGGAAATTCCTCCGTCCTGCGCATCCAAACGCGATCTTACGGTGTATCTTGACCTTCGCTGTCCTCTGGCGGAGTTGACCCCCGGTCCACAGGCCCAGATCTTGTCCTTCTCATTATCACCCAGCAGCAGGGGGTTTCATCCACTGTTTTAGGAACTTGAGGGTTCCGCCGGGCATGCGGAGGCCCTTCCGGTGCTTCCACCGGAATTAGGGCCTTTCGCATTATTTAGCCGCTGCCAGCTCATGGTTCGACAATTCGCCCAGTTCGGGCACCACTTGTCGATAACTGTCCAGCAAACGGGAGAAGATAGAATCCCAGGTTTGAAGCTCACTGTAGGCCCGCCCTGACTGGGCCATTGTGCTGCGGAGGGTGTCGTTCTCCAAAAGTGTGGCGATGGCTTCCGCAAAAGCCCCCGCGTCTCCCGGCTGGCATAGCCATCCGGTCTCCATATGTCTGACGGTATCCTGGACGCCTCCTGCAGCCGCGCCGATCACCGTTGTGCCTGATGCCATAGCCTCCAGCACCACATTCCCGAAGGTTTCCGTGGCGGAGGGAAATACGAACAGATCCGCTGCCGCATACAAGTCCGTCAGCGCCGTTCCTTCGGTAAATCCGAGGAAGTGGATGTCCGTCCGATCCATATAGGATTCGGTGAGCTCCTTGTATAAAGGTCCGTCGCCGGCAAGAATCAGCTCCGTCTGCGACTTCAGCTCCTCCGGCAGCTGGTCATATGCCTCCAGCAGCACATCGACACTTTTCTCAGGGGCCAAACGTCCTACATATAAAAGAGACAATTTGTCGGGATTTGCGCCTGCCTTACGCAGCACCGCCTCGCGGTCCACCTCCGGATGGAAGCGGGCCACATCCACGCCGCGGCTCCACACCTCCAAATTGGAGAAGCCCCTGTCCATTAAATAATGAAGCGTGGACCGGGAAGGAACGTAAATTTTGCGGCAGGTCTGGTGGAACCAGCCCAGATACCGCCAGAGCATACCCTCCACCCATTGGATCTTGTAATACTGCAGGTACTGGTCAAAATGAGTATGGTAGGAAGCCACTACCGGGATTTTGTGCTTCTTGGCGTAATGCAGCCCGTACAGGCCAAGATTGAACGGTGTGGCGCAATGGATAATGTCCGGCTTGAACTCCTGAAGCGTCTTTTTGATGCTGATGGGGTTAGGGATGGCCAGCTTGCACTCCGGGTACAACAGGAACGGCACACTGTAGAAACGTTCCACCAGCAAGCTGTTGTAGTCCGATCCGGCCTCGCCGTCGCTCTGGGGTGCAAACACACGGCAGGTCGCTCCGTGGCTCTCCAGATAATCCACCCAGCGGCCAAGAGTCCGGGCGACTCCATTGACATCGGGCAGGAACGTATCGGTAAACAATGCCACTTTCACGAATATTCCCCCTTTAGAGATCATGCTTACATTCATTATAGACCCGGATTATTCGGATATCGTCAAACGCAAGTAAATTTTACATTTTCCGTTCTGTGCGTTGATCTGCGTTTAACATAAAAAAAGTACGATTATAAAGGTAATATACAACCTATACCCGCAATTGCCGGGGTTGAACATCTCCGCGATTGCATGAGGGCGGGATCATAAATAGAGGAGGCGGAAGCCATGAGCCGTGTAGTCACCTGGCTGCAGTACAGGGAAGTCGAGATGTTCCGTTGGGTGAACAAAAGACAGCATGTTCTTACCGATTGGCTGATGAACCGGATCACCCACATGGGAGGCGCAACTCTGACCATCCTGTTCACCCTGGGGATGTCCATATTCGGACCCAGCCCCTGGAATGAGGTGGCCATGCAGAGCTTCCTGGCCCTTACCTTAAGCCATGTTCCCGTCCATATTATGAAGAAGAAATATCCCCGGCTGCGCCCATACCTTGTCCTGCCCCATATCAATATATGCAAAAAACCGCTGACAGACCATTCATTTCCGTCGGGACATACAACCGCCATCTTCGCCGTCATTATTCCGTTCGTGCTTGCGTCGCCTCTGCTGGGGCTGATGCTCCTGCCTCTGGCGCTGTTCGTCGCCGTATCCCGTATGTACCTGGGCCTGCATTATCCCTCAGACTGCGCGGCGGGGGCCATCATCGGCACCGTATCCGCCATCCTGACCGGCTTCCTGATTTAACGGCTTCTTCAATATAGTACCAAGAGAGCGGCTTTAATAAAAGCCGCTCTGCGCTCGTTTAAGGAAAGCTTAAGATTCACCCGCCCAATCCCCGGTCCCTGCCGGAGGCTGGATGGTGGGAGGGCGGGCGCCCTTCTTTCCTTATCCTGCAAAAGTGCATCTATTCTGCTGGGATTCCGCCTATCCCTGTACCCCAAATGTAAACGTACATCTATTTTCCACCGAGGGGTACATTTTGCTCCCATCTGACGAAAATAACTGCACTTTTGCAGGATAGACTGTAAAAACGAAGGTTTGTCCACTAAATAGATGCACTTTTGCATTTCGGAAGAGGGGGGAGTAACGTTCCCGCCTGCCCTCCCCTTTGGGCCCCAAAAAAAGAAAATGACGGACATCGTCCGGCATTTCCGTTTCGTAGAGGTTTTGTTTTGCTCGGTTACTGGGGCTCCATGAGCCGTTCCACATGCTCCTCCAGAGCGAGCTTGCCCACCAGCACCTCACACCGGTAAATGGGCATACCCCGGTCCACAAACTTCAGCTCGTATTCCGTGGGCACCAGATCGTCGCGCAGCCCATCCGCATGCAGGTTCAGGGTGATGTTGCGCATCCGCAAGCCCATATCCGCGAAGGAGTTCAGCGAAAACTCGAACAGCGACATGGAATCCGTTTTGAAGTGGATCTCTCCGCGGTCATTCAAAATCAGCATGTACTTGCGCAAAAACTCATGGTGGGTCAATCTTCTCCTGGCATGGCGCTTCTTCGGCCAAGGATCGCTGAAATTCAAATAAATCCGCTCCAGCTCCCCGGTCTCGAACATATCGAGCACATATTCCAGATTACATAAAGCCAGAGCCAGATTGGGGATGGACTCATTTTCGGACAGTCCACCATGGGCCAGCCGCGCCTTATCGGCAGCCCGCCGCAGCAGCTCGTCATACATATCCACACCGATATAATTGATATCGGGATTCCGCACGGACTGCTCACTGATAAACCGGCCCTTGCCCATGCCAAATTCAACATGGATGGGATTCGTGTTGCCAAAATACTCGGCCCACCGGCCCTTTAAACTTTTTCCATCCAGCACAACAAGATCCGGCTGCCGCTCCAGCGACTCGCGGATCCCTTTTCTGCCACGCAAACGCATTCTCTTATTCCTCCAAATAGTGACGAATAGCTTATCTTCAAGAATAGTCGATCACCATTGAAAATGCAAAGCATTAAAATCCTTCCCGGCGATTATTGCGGAGAAATGCAAAAAAGAGGAATCCAGCCTCATCCGGCGGATTCCTCTATCCGAACACCGACATCAGTATGTCAGTGGGTCAGCTCCTCATAAAGCAGAGGTATATCGCTCTCTTTCATCACTTGGCTGTCCAGGGCACTTCTGACCTTGCGGCGTGCATCAGCCAGCTGGCCGGAATTCTGATTGAACCGGAAACCGGACAGGGCCATCGCTTCCTTCACTGTCAGCTCTACCGTAATCCGCTCCTCACCTTGGGGAACCAGAACATGTGTCGTCATTCCTCATGCGCCTCCTTTGTAATTTCCAATTAAATATTGTAGAAAAAGGGACTTGGAGTTAAGGTTTGGGTGGCAAAAATCCTTTATTTTGCTCACTTTTAATATAACACATCGTGTTAGGTTTTTCAAGCCGAAATCCGAAATTTCCGCGATTTATTTCCAATGGCTTCTCCCTTAGAATACCCGGTATCCCGTTTACCATTCGCTTTCGGCGCCGTCATCCACTACAATAAAAAAGATGCTCAAGCAAGGAGGAATACAATGAACGGCAATCAAGCTGTCCCGCCGCGTCAAACACCCCTTTTGTGGGAGGACAAGCGGTTTCATACATGGAATTTCGAAATGAGGCGCCAATTCGGCGCCAAGGTCTTCAAGGTGATGCTGGACGCCGGCTTCACCTGCCCCAACCGGGACGGCACCATTGCCACAGGAGGCTGCACCTTCTGCAGCGCGCGGGGGTCGGGAGACTTTGCAGGGAGACGCCGGGACGATCTGGTGACCCAATTCAATACGGTGCGGGACCGCCAGCATCTGAAGTGGCCCGAAGCTCAATATATCGGCTACTTCCAGGCCTACACCAATACGTATGCGCCGGTGGAGGAGCTGCGGGAGTATTATGAGGTGATTCTGGAGCAGCCGGGTGTTGTGGGCCTATCCATTGCAACCCGTCCGGACTGCCTGCCGCCGGATGTGCTGGACTATCTGGAGGAGCTGAACAGCAGGACCTATCTCTGGGTGGAAATGGGGCTGCAGACCATTCACGAAAGCACCTCTCGGCTGATTAACCGGGCCCACGACACCGACACCTACTACCATTCCTTGGAGGAGCTGCGCAAGCGGGGTATCCGCACCTGCGCCCATATCATATACGGCCTGCCCGGCGAGGACCGGGACATGATGCTGGCTACCGGCGAGGCTGTGGCCCACATGGATGTGCAGGGGGTTAAGATCCATCTATTGCATCTGCTCAAAAAAACCCCCATGGTCCGCCAGTATGAGGAAGGGCTGCTTCGTTTTCTGGAGAAGGACGAATACGTGGAGCTTGTGGTGGATACGCTGGAGCGGCTGCCGCCGGAGATGATTGTCCACCGCCTCACCGGGGATGCGCCCCGAGATCTGTTGGTCGGCCCCATGTGGAGCCTCAAAAAATGGGAGGTTCTGAACGCCTTCGACGAGGAGCTCAGACGGCGGGATACCTGGCAGGGCAAGCTTTGGACAGGAGGATAAGGAGCAATGGGATTTATATCGGTATTGAGTCTGGCCCAGGAGCTGGCCGGGCAGCGGATTGGGCCGGGCGACTGCTGTATCGACGCCACGGCGGGGAACGGGGTGGATACCCTGTTTCTGGCCAAAGCGGCAGGGTCGGGCGGGCTGGTGCACGCCTTCGATATACAGGAAACGGCCTTGGCCAGCACGGCGGCCAGGCTTTCGGGAGAGCTTTCGGAACGGTTTACCGGGGTGAGACTGCATTTGGCCTCCCACGACCGGATGAAGGACTATGTGGAAGCGGAGCATCACGGGCGGATTTCTGCGATTATGTTTAATCTGGGTTATCTTCCGGGGGCCGAGCATACGGTCATCACCCAGCCCGGCACTACACTGGCGGCTCTGGACAGCTCCCTGGAGCTTCTGCGGCCCGGCGGGGTGCTCACGGTGGTGGTTTACTCCGGACACCCGGGCGGCGAGGAGGAAGCCGAGGCTGTGAACACCTGGGCGGAGGCACTGCCGCAGCGGGAGTTCCAGGTAATGAGCTACCGGTTCATGAACCAGCAGAACCATCCTCCCTATCTCATCGCCGTGGAGAAGCGCCAGCCTGCCGCCAAATGAAGGACCGCAGCTAACGGGCAGCCCCAACGCGGGCTGTGAGGGAAAACAGACGGCTCTGCAGGAACGGGCCCTGGCCGGACGACGCTGGCTTTTTAAGCGGACAGGCTTTACGGCATGGGGTCCGGTGATTACAATGGAAGAAAACCTTTTATGCGGAAAGCGGGGAACGGTATTATGAAGCCTTATCCTTTGCAATTTCAACCCGAGTTCAAGGAACGGGTGTGGGGCGGCCGGAATCTGGAGCGCTTCGGTTATACAATGCCTGAGGGCAAAATCGGTGAAGCCTGGACCATCGGCGATCATGCCAATGGCACAACGAAAGTCATGAACGGCGAGCTGGCCGGAACAGGACTAGACGAGGTTCGGGAGCGCTACGGCAAGGAATTCTTCGGCAAGAAGGGTTTTTCCGAACGAACCGGCCGTTTCCCGCTGCTGATCAAGCTGCTGGACTGCGAGGATGACCTCTCTGTACAGGTGCATCCTACCGACGAATACGAGCGTCTGCCCGCAGGCGAGCTGGGCAAAACGGAAATGTGGTACGTGCTGGACGCCAAACCGGGTGCCAAGATCATCTACGGCCTGAAGGCCGGGGAAACCCGGGAATCCGTTACCGCCGCCATCGAGGAAGGCCGGATTATGGATACCCTTCACGAGGTGCCTGTGGCCGCCGGGGATACCTTCTATATTCCGGCAGGGACCGTCCATGCCTTGTGCTCCGGAGTGCTGGTGGCCGAAATCCAGCAGAACTCCGACACCACTTACCGGCTCTACGATTACAACCGTCCGGGTCTGGACGGCAAACCCCGGGAGCTGCATGTGGAGGATTCCCTGAATGTTATCGCCTATGATAATGCCGGGGCGGCCCGGATGACCACGGATCTGCCCGAGGCCCATACCTGGCTGAACATCGCTCACTCCCCGTACTTCGTGGTGGAAAAGGGCAAGGTAGACGGCACATGGCCGCTGTCCTCCCCGGGAGACAGCTTCGCCATCCACATCATCTGCGACGGAGCCGGCACACTGCGCTGGGAAGACGGCGAGCTGCAGGCGAAGCCGGGCGACTGCTTCCTGATCCCCGCGTCCCTGGGGGATTATGCCTTCAGCGGCCAGCTGACCATGCTCCGCAGCCTGGTGCCTTAAGGGCGCAGCAAAACCCGCCTCTCTTCTACGGGAGAGGCGGGTTTTTTAGTGATCATTTTATATACCTTATTTGCTCCCCAAACCCAAGCTGCCGCCCTTCACCACCTGCCCGAGCGGCGCTGAATAATACCGGGCCCCCGCTCCGTCGCCGCCCCCGCTGCCTTCGCCGCCGTACAGCACCAGCAGGAGCGTCTCCTCCGGCACCAGCTCCCCACTCTCCTCGTAGACAGTGAGGTCAAACGGGAGCACCTCCACCATCGCCCACTTGTGCAGCTCCCGCTCGTTCCATTCCGTCCCGGCCAGCTCCGGGGACAACAGCCCCGGCTCCCGGGCGACCAGCCGCAGAAGCTCCGCCTGGCCGTTTTTGCCCAGGGTGAAATCCCACCAGATCTTCCGGGGTTTGAACTTGTGGTTCAGAAAATAATCCAGCTTCATCAGCCCCAGCGCCGTCTCATAACCGGCAATTCCCCGCTCCGCAAGAAACGCCTGGAGTCGGCTGAACAGATCCTCCAGCTGATGGCCGATCCGCGACCAGCCCCGCTTCTCCCAATAGTCCCCGAACTCCTGGAAGAAGTCGAAGGCCGATGGAAACTCATGGCGGATCAGATATTCCGCCGTCCTGTCCAGCCTGTGGGCATTCCAGTATTTCTCCAGCACATCCTCCACCCGCTTAATGCGGATTACATCGTCGAAGGACAGCACATCATTGCACAGCATCTCGTACGGCGCGTCCTCCATAAACACGTACCCGTATTTCGCAGCATCCCGGCGCAGGCCGGTCCCCCGCAGAAGCTTCAGGAAACCCAGCTGCAGCTCCTCCGGCCGCAGGGCGAACACATCGTTGAAGGTTTTGCGGAACGAGGCGTAATCCTCCCCCGGCAGCCCCGCAATCAGGTCCAGATGCTGGTCGATGGCGGCAATCTCCTTCACCTTGTTCACCGTCCGCGCCAGCTTCTCGAAATTCTGCCGCCGCTCCACCAGCCGGTTGGCCTCCTCATTGGTGGACTGGACGCCCACCTCGAAGCGGAAAAGCCCCTTCGGCGCATTCCCCGCCAGGAAATCCAGCACCTCCGGCCGCATAATATCCGCCGTAATCTCGAACTGGAAGGTGCAGCCGCCGTGGTTTTTGATCAGATGGCCGAAGATATCCATGGCATAGTCCCGCTTGATGTTGAAGGTCCGGTCCACGAACTTCACCAGCTTAGCCCCGGAATCCACCAGGTATTCCAGATCCCGCTTGGTCCGGTCCAGATCGAAATACCGCACCCCCACCTCCGCGCTGGACAGGCAGAACTGACAGTTGAAGGGACAGCCCCGGCTGGTTTCGAAATACACCACCCGGTTGGGCAATGCAGGCACATCCTCCGCAAAACGGTGCGGTGTGGGAATCGTATCCAGCACCAGCTTCTGCCGGGGCGGGTTCACCACAAGCTTCTCCCCCTGCCGGTAAGCGGCCCCAAGCACCTCATGCCACCGCTTCTCTCCGCGGATCTCCGTCAACAGGTGGTGGAAGGTCTCCTCTCCTTCGCCCATCACGATAAAATCCGCCTGCGGAATGCGCCGGAGCCAATATTCCGTATCATAAGAAACCTCCGGCCCACCCAGCACGATGGTCAGCCCGGGCTTCAGCTGCTTCAGCGCGGCGATAATCTTAATCGTCTCTTCAATGTTCCAAATATAGCAGGAAAAGCCCAGCACCTCGGGGCTTTTCAGATACAGGTCGGTTACCACCTGCATCACCGGGTCCTTGATGGTGTATTCGGCAATTTCAATATCAAACTCCCGTTGGCTGTAGGCCTTCAGATAGCGAAGAGCCAGGGAGGTGTGGATGTACTTGGCGTTCAGGGCGGCGAGAACCACCTTCATGGGAATCAAGCCTCTATTCGTATAAGATGCTTCTATCATACATAGAGACTGCCACCAAAAGCAAAGTCCGTCCTACTAAACACCCCCGGACTTTTCACCCGATTGACAGAAACCCTCAAAAAAAGTAAAATAAACACAGTAAACTAATCGGATTTATAATAGAATGCAGGAGGTCGCTATGGAACGAATTGCGGAATGCCTGACGGACCTGATCGGTAATACCCCGCTTCTGAAGCTGGGAAAATATGCGGAAAGCCGCGGCCTTCATAATACCCGGCTCCTGGCTAAGCTGGAATACTTCAATCCCGCGGGCAGCGTCAAGGACCGGATCGGCTACGCCATGATCCAGGATGCGGAGAATCGGGGTGTGCTTCATCCCTGCGGCACCATCATTGAACCCACCAGCGGCAATACGGGCATCGCGCTGGCCTTCGTTGCCGCAGCCAAGGGCTACCGGCTGATTCTGACCATGCCGGAGACCATGAGCGTGGAGCGGCAGAACCTGCTCCAGGCCTTGGGGGCGGAGCTGGTGCTCACTCCGGGTGCGGAGAGTATGGGCGGCGCAATCCGCCGGGCCAAGGATCTGGCGGAAGCCATCCCCGGCTCTGTGATCCTTCAGCAATTCGATAATCCGGCCAATCCGGAGGCCCACCGCAGCACCACGGCAGAGGAGATTTGGGCGGACACGGACGGCAAGGTGGATATTTTTGTGGCGGGGGTGGGCTCAGGCGGCACCATCACCGGAGTAGGCGAAACGCTGAAAAAGAAAAATCCCGCCATCCGCATCATTGCCGTGGAGCCCCAGGACTCCCCCGTTCTGTCAGGGGGCCGGCCAGGTCCCAACCGGATTCAGGGCATTGGTGCAGGCTTTATCCCCAAGGTGCTGAACCGGAGCGTCTACGACGAGATTATCGCCGTCAAGTCCGTGGACGCCTACGAAACCACACGGGAGATGGGGCGGCGCGAGGGGCTCTTGGTGGGCATTTCCTCCGGGGCCGCGGTGTGGGCGGCTGCCGTTGTGGCTGCCCGTCCGGAATCCAGGGGAAAGACCATCGTCGTCCTGCTGCCCGACTCCGGTGAACGGTATCTGTCTGTCCCCGGTTTGTTCGACTAGGGCGCAAACGCACTCTAATCCGAAAAAAGGCTGTCCTCCGGTACGGAAATCCTCACAGACTACAGGATTTCTACCGATGGACAGCCTTTTTTGGCGCCAAAATAAATCTGGTTTGAGTAAAATCTCCGGCAGGATAACCGCGGTGTATACATGCTCCGCTCAATAGGTAGCGTGTCTGCCCCAATCCGAGCAGTCCTCCTCCGCCACTCCACGCAGGGACAGCTCCATTTGCTCCCGTGCTCTGGCCATTTCCATTAACTCTCCGAAGGGATCGGTAAAATCCTGCTTCAGACGGGAATGGTCCTCCACCAGCTTGGTCATGCGGTACAATAACATGGCATTCGCCTCCTTTAAGGCATGATTTGGTCTTCAACCCGTTTCCATGGTACACTGCAAACATCAACGGATGATGAACACTTATGCCGTATATGGTAAAATGCCCATACGGAGTCTGTTTTATACATTTCGGCGCTATCAGAATTCGAGCATTTTTATAGAAAATGAGGGATTGTCTTGAGCAAGTCCAATGAAACGGTCTTCACCGCCACGGAGCAAGAAGAATTGCTCCCCTTCCTGATCCGCAGCATGCCGGGCAAAGGAAGAAATCATGTGAAAGCCATACTCGCCAGAGGCCAGGTCTATGTAGGGGGCAAACGCACCACCAAGCACAACCATCCGCTTTCACCAGGGCAGAAGGTCACGGTTTCCTGGACCAAATCCTTCGAGGAGGAGATTCTTCAGGGAGTGTCTATCCTGTTTGAGGACGACCATCTCCTGGTGGTGGAAAAGGAAGCGGGACTTCTCTCCATCGCCTCCGACAAGGAGCAGCAGTTCACCGCCTACGCCATGCTGACGGATTATGTCCGGCGCGCCAATCCGCGCAACCGGATTTTTGTGGTCCACCGGCTGGACCGGGATACCTCCGGGGTCATGATCTTCGCCAAAACGGAGAAGGCCAAGGAAACCCTGCAGGCTAACTGGCAGGACGCTGTGGAAGCCCGTATCTATGTGGCGCTGGTGGAAGGCAAGGTGCGGCAGCCGGAAGGAGTCATCACCTCCTGGCTTAAGGAGAGCAAAACTTTGAAAATGTACTCCAGCCCCCACCCCAACGACGGCCAAAAAGCGGTAACCCGCTATAAGCTGCTTCAGCAGAATGCGGAATACAGCCTCCTGGAGTTGGAGCTCGAGACCGGACGGAAGAACCAGATCCGCGTTCATATGGAGGATCTGGGGCACCCTATTGCCGGAGACAAGAAGTATGGCTCCCGCCAAAATCCCCTGGGACGACTGGGCCTGCACGCCCAATCCATCGCCTTCACCCATCCGATAACGGGAGAGGCCTTGCGTTTTGCAACCAAGGTGCCCAAGGCCTTCTACAAACGCTCGGAGCAGGTGTAACAGGACGAAAAAAAGGACCGGCAGGGATGGCGTACATCCTCCGGTCCTTCTGTTTAACTTAGTATAAAGCTCTTTATTCCTGAGGCTTGTCTTCCTTCTCGATGTATTCTCCCCGGGCCTTGCGCTCCTCCAGGTCCTTCGCCATCAAATCCTGGTAATCCGTGGTGATATGATACGCCGTCACCTGGTCGCGGGTCACCTCGAACACTTCATTGTAATCCCAGGAACCCTCCTCCGTACGGGAACGGCCCCGGAGCGCATACCGCTGCTGGCCGATGACAATAAACCGTTCCTCGTCGTAATACTCCTCATCATGGACGCCCAGCTTCATATCCAGCCATTCCTTGGGAAAGGTCACCTTGCGCCCTAATTTGAACATCGTATCCATCTGTCCGTTGCCTCCTTGTATTACGCCTGCGGCTTGCGCAGCTTGCCAAGCTCAGAGACGATGGCGTCAATTTCGCTTACGCTGAACCGCTCCTTGCCGGAAACCAGCTCGTAGATATCCTGCAGATCCTCATATTTGCTCTCGTCAAAAAACTCCGGCCGGATGGCCGCGCCGCTGGCTACCCGCAGCTTGGTTTTGATAGCCTCAATCATATGGGCGATGGATTCCTCGTTATTGCGGGACACGTCCATGGTCTACCGTCCTTTGCGATTTTTTTCGGAAGGGGAATTGTTTTAATTCTCATTGTATCATGCCTGTGTGCAAAAAACACCGGAAGAGGCTATTCCGCTCTCCCGGTGCTTGTTTGAGATCCCTATAGTGTATATCTGTCCCTCCGCAAATATGCCGCAAGGGAATTGCGCCCGAGTTTTCTTATCGGACGGCCTGCTCCTGCCTGATCTCCTCGTCACTGAGGAAGCAGGCCGGATCATCCGCCCACAGGTCTCCGTGCACGGCCAAGGAGCGGGAACGGAAGTTTCCGTTGCAGATATCCAGATACCGGCAGCTGCCGCAGCGCCCGGATAGCAGGGGCTTCCGGTCACGGAGCCCTGTCAGCACCGGATGGGAGCCGAACCAGATATCCCGGAAAGGCTCCTGCTTCACATTCCCGAAGGTCACATCCGGCGTAAACTGGTCGGGATGGACATTGCCCAGATGGTCGATGTTGCAGATGGCGATGCCTGTCCGGTTGCCGCCGTTCATGCGCAGCTTGCGCAGAATATCCGCGGCACGCTCCTCGTTGAGCTCCAGCGCCTTCATATACAGGTAAACTGCATCGGCATGGTTGTCCACGGTCAGAAGCTCTTTTGGCAGGCCGCGGCGGTTGAAGTCCCGGGCCTTCTCGAAGATATAATCCAGCGCCGCCCGGGTTTCCTCGTGGGAGATATCGTCGGAGAGTGAACCCCGGCCGGTATATACCATGTGGTAGAAGCAGGCCCGCTGGATACCCTCCTTCTCCATGAGCTCGAAGATCAGCGGCAGTTGGGCAATGTTATGGCGGTTCATGGTGAAGCGCAGACCCACCTTTTGGCCTTGGCTGATGCAATTGCGCACTCCCCGCATCGCCAGCTCGAAGGCTCCGGTCCGGTTCCGGAAATAATCATGAACCTCACCGATGCCATCCAGGCTGATGCCCACATATCCCACACCCAGCTCCTTGATCCGGCGGGCAGCGGTTTCATCAATCAAGGTGCCATTGGTCGAAAAAGTAATGCGGATGCCCTTGCCGATGGCATATTCCGCCAGCTGGAAAATATCCGGACGCGCCAACGGCTCCCCGCCGGAAAACAGGATGACGGGAACCTTCATCTCCGCCATCTCGTCGATCAGCCGGAGCGCTTCTTGGGTATCCAGCTCACCCTCGTACTTTTTATTCTCGGAATTGGCATAACAGTGCATACATTTCAAGTTGCAGGAACGGGTTACGCTCCATACGACAACAGGGCCCGCTCCCGAATGGGTGCCCGTCCGGTGGCCCCGCGATCCCTCCGAATACCGGAGCTGGTCGCCGTAGGATTCCACGTCCGCAAGGAGATGTGAAACGGCTAACATGGCTGTCTCCCCTTTCATTCATCCTACTTGTGTTCCCTAGATTGTTCCAAACTATGCCGATGGCAATATTGTCTAAATTGTAAACGAATGACCCGGACAAACTCTGTGATTATTATCATAATAGAATGATTTCGGATTTGATATGGTAAGACTGGTAAAGGATGTTTATGCAGCATTAACCAAGGGGGATAACGGGTATGATGCCTGTGGATTTTAACCGTAATCCATTTATTGTTGTGTGGGAAATAACCCGGGCCTGCGCCCTTCATTGTGTCCATTGCCGGGCTGAGGCACAGCACCGCCGCCATCCGGATGAGCTGTCCACCGAGGAGGGCAAACGCCTGCTGGACGAAATCCAGAGTATGGATTCGCCGATCTTCGTATTTACCGGGGGCGATCCCCTGATCCGGGGGGACTTGTTCGAGCTGGCCGCCTATGGCAAAAGCATCGGGCTGCGGGTATCCATGACCCCCAGCGCCACCCCACGGGTGACGATCGACTCCATGAAGAAGGCGGCGGAGATCGGACTGGACCGCTGGGCCTTCAGTCTGGACGGCTCCAACGCCGCCATCCATGACCGGTTCCGGGGCACCTCCGGCTCCTTCGATCTGACTATGCGCTCCCTGAAATATCTGCGGGAGCTGGGTATGCCTCTGCAAATCAATACGACCGTTTGTGTACATAACAAACATGACCTGCCCCATATCGCCAATCTGCTGACGGAGATGGGTGTAGTCATGTGGAGCGTGTTCTTCCTGGTGCCCACGGGCAGAGGCAAGGATGACGACATGATCTCGCCGGAAGAGGGCGAGGAGATTCTACATTGGCTGGCGGAGCTGGGCGAACGGGTGCCCTTCGGCGTCAAAACCACCGCCGCTCCTTTCTACCGCCGGGTCCTGGACCAGCGGGCCAAGGCGGCAGGGCAAGCGCCCGGCGAGGTGGCCGGGCGGATGCTGGGGGTGCCGGAGCTGGCCACCACCACCGGCAAACATCCCTTTGCTGCGGCAGGCGGCCAGCCCGCCGGGCATCCGCACGGCATGGGCGGACAGCCTGGAGGGCATCCACATGCTCATCGCAGCAGCAGCCCCTTCGGAGCCGGCGACGGCAAAGCCGCCATGCGCGCTCCCCGTGGCGTGACCGATGGCAGCGGCTTCGTCTTCATCTCCCATACCGGGGAGATTTCGCCCAGCGGCTTCCTCCCTCTCGTCTGCGGCAATGTGCGGGAGGAGAAACTGTCCGACGTATACCGGACCCACCCGGTATTCACCTCCATCCGCTCGCCGGAGCTGTATACGGGCAAATGCGGCGTCTGTGACTACAGCCGTATGTGCGGCGGTTCCCGGGCGCGGGCCTACACCGCCACCGGCGATTATATGGGCAGCGATCCCGCCTGCGCCTACGTCCCGCCCGCCTGGCGGGAACTGGTGCAGCAGTAAACGAAGCAGCAGGGTGAACGGGTTGCGGCGGATGAACGTGCCTAAGCGGCAGCTGCCGCTCCCGAATCCGTTGGTGCAACGCCGTATGACCGATTCAGGTCCGTTGGGCACACAAAGAAACCGCTCGCTTGGCGCAACCATGAAACCGCTCAATGTATGTCCATGAAACCGTTCACCGGGCGCACCAAGTAACAGCCGCCCGCCTATCCCGCTCGAGGCACACTACCTCCTGAACCACCGGCCCCGCGCTAACGGAACTCAGAAGCCCTTACAGGCGGTTTTGCCCCTGTTTCGGATTCTAACGGAACTCAGCGACCCTTAGGGACCAAAATCGGCGCAAAACTCCCACAGAAACCCTTCTAAGAGTCGCTCAGTTCCGTTACATTTGCCAACAACCATAAATTTAGCTCTAACAGGCGCTGAGTTCCGTTACACCCACCGCTAACTGGAACTCAGTTCGCTCGGGATACTGGAGTCCGGGTTGCGGATACTGGAGTCCGGGTTGCGGATACTGGAGTCCGGGTTGCGGATACTGGAGTGCGGGATGTTGGAGTGCAGGCTGCTGTGTGCGGGATACTGGAGTCCGGACTGCGGACGCAGGGTGCGGTGTGCGGGATACTGGAGCCTGGGTTGCGAATGCTGGAGTCCAGGGTGCGGTGTGTGCGGGCTGCTGACTCAGGGTGCGAAGTACAGGGTGCGGAGTTACAGGGTGCGAGGTGCGGAGTCTGGGACGCGGGATGCTGGAGGGCGGAGTCCGGTACTCGATTGCGGGACGCAGGGTGCGGTGCGATCTGGTCTAACCAGCAACTCACCCTCAAGCTCTACTCTTAGCGCTCCTGATTTTTCTGTAGCACTCCTCCGGCATTCCCGCCCAGGCCTTCCACAAACAAAACAAGCGCCCCGCGTGAATCCCATGCGAGGCGCCGTTTTGTTTCTCCCGTATGCACAGAAACGGGAAAATGTCTTTGACAGAGCAACACTACAACGTTTAAACCCGTTAAATCGCTAAAGCAGGAAAACGCGCCTATGCGCTTATCCGGCGGCTATGTTCCGGCACAGGAATTCCACATGCTCCATCGCCAGGCTCTCCACTTCCTCGTACGACTGGTAATAATGAATGCTGTAGGAGATAAACCCGTGCAGAGACATAAACAGTATCCAGGGCATGGAATACAGCTGGCCCGGAGTCAGCTCGCCGTTGGCGAATACACCTCTCACCACCGTGGCGAACATCTCCATACATTGGGCCTGCTTGGTCCGCGAATACTTCCGCAGCTCCCCGTCCCGGACGGAGAACATGATTTCATAATGATGGGGGTTCTCCATGCCGAAGCGGACAAATTCCAGCATAATCTCCTTCAGGTTCTCGATGCCGCAGGACTCGGCCCGGTCCAGCATTTCCTTCTGGCGGGACAGCAGGTAGTTGAAATCCTCCACTACCAGCGCATAGAAGAGCTCGGCTTTATCCCGGAAATGGTAATACAACGCGCCATGGCTGTAACCAAGGGCTTTGGCAATACTGCGCATGGTCAGCGTGTCATACCCCCTGGTTACAAACAGCACCCGGGCCTCCTCTAAAATCCTGTCTCTGCTCAATTCCTGATCCACTATTCTTCTTGCACACATGCTCTCTCCACCTGCTTTCTTCTCGATCTTCTATGTTTTTATATATCTTGATGATCGATGTAAGACGCTTCACCCTTCCGGATCTCCGCCTGACCCTGGGTCAAATCCGTCATCCACAAAACGAAGGGGTCCGCTTCCTCCGAAAGCGGTCTGCACATGAGGGTTACCTTATCGGTAAACTGGGTTTCCCCCAATAGCGTACCGCGGTTGCGGAGCTCGTTCTCCACCTTGCCCAGCCAGGTATAATCAATGGATACGAAAATATCCTGATGCAGCTTCTTGGTGACAGGTCCCGCAGCAGTGATACCCGTCACCGCCCCGTCCGTATACGCCCGGATCAGACCGCCTGCGCCCAGCAGAATTCCTCCAAAATAACGGGTCACCACTACGACCACATTCTTCAGCCCCTGCTGCCGGATAACCTCCAGGATAGGCTTGCCTGCCGTACCGCTGGGTTCGCCGTCATCGGATGCCTTCTGGATCTGGTCACGCTCCCCCACCATATAGGCCGAGCAATTATGGGTAGCATTCCAGTGCTCCTTCTTCACGGCTTCAATAAAAGCGATGGCCTCCTCCTCGGATTCCACCGGTTGGGCCTGCCCGATAAAACGGGACTTCTTAATGACAATCTCAGCGGAGCCCCATTGGCTGACTGTTTTGTATTGCGATAGCATGCAGCAGCAATCCACCTTCGTATAGAGTCGCTTTAAAGCATTCTAGCATAGAAGTAATCAGATTTCTATAACTATTCAATCAATTAATTGTGACATATCTCAAACAATTCATGGGATAAATACGCAACACAGTGGACAAATGTATTCCACCAGGAGGCTTTAACGTTATATTACCTGACTTATTGGCCGTTTGTCAGTAAATATTTTCCCGTAAGGCTGATTATTTCCGTTTATCGCCATACTTCCGGTTATGTAATCTGACATGCCTTCAATATATAAACAGCCCCCTTCTCTTTCGAAAAGGGGACCGAAATGCATATTTATTCACTTTTCAAGTCATATGAACTGTTTTTTTAATTACAGGCGCTTCTCCAGCTCTTCCTTTTCCTGCTCGAAGCCAGGTTTGCCCAGGAGTGCAAACATATTCTTCTTGTACGCTTCCACACCCGGCTGGTCAAACGGATTCACGCCGGAGAGGTATCCGCTCACGCCGCAAGCCTTCTCGAAGAAATAGACCATATAGCCGAAGGTGTACGGGGACATATCCGGCAGGGTCACCACCAGATTCGGCACGCCGCCGTCGCTGTGGGCCAGAAGCGTACCCAGGAACGCCTTTTTGTTGACGAAATCCATGGTTTTGCCGCTCAGGAAATTCAGTCCGTCCAGATCTGTCGGATCGGTTCCGATGGTCAGATGGTACGGCACTTCAGCCACCTGAATGACCGTTTCGAACAGGTTGCGGTTGCCCTCCTGGATGAATTGGCCCATGGAGTGCAGGTCTGTAGAGAAGTCGACGGAGGATGGGTAAATCCCCTTGTTGTCCTTGCCTTCGCTTTCGCCGAAGAGCTGCTTCCACCACTCGGACACAAAGTGCAGAGAAGGCTCGTAGTTCACCAGGATTTCGGTGGTTTTGCCCTTGCGGTACAAGGCGTTGCGCACAGCCGCGTATTGGTAGGCTTCATTTTCTGCTACGGACGGGCTGGAGTAATCGGTTCTGGCATCCGCCGCACCCTGCATCATAGCATCGATATCTACGCCGGCTACGGCGATGGGCAAGAGGCCAACAGGGGTCAATACGGAGTAACGTCCGCCCACATCGTCCGGAATCACGAAGGTTTCGTAGCCTTCCTCGGAGGCCAGCTTCTTCAAGGCGCCGCGGGCCTTGTCAGTGGTGGCATAGATCCGCTTTTGGGCGCCTTCCTTGCCGTACTTGCGCTCCAGGAGCTCCCGGAAAATCCGGAAGGCGATAGCCGGCTCCGTAGTGGTGCCGGACTTGGAGATGACGTTCACGGAGATGTCCTTGCCATCCAAAAGCTGCAGCAGATGGGAGGTATATGTAGAACTGATATTATTGCCGACGAAATAAATCTCGGGGGTTTTGCGCTTGTCCTTCGGAAGAATATTATAGAAGGAATGGGTCAGCATTTCGATAGCCGCCCGGGCTCCCAGGTAGGAACCGCCGATGCCGATAACAACCAGCGCGTCCGAATCCGACTGGATTTTTTCCGCTGCCTTCTTGATCCGGTCAAACTCCGCCCGGTCATAATTTACCGGAAGATCGATCCAGCCCAGATAATCCGAGCCTGCACCTGTTCCGTTATGAAGATCATCGTGGGCGGCCTTGATGGCGCCTGCCAGGTTGTCCACCTCATGCTTGCCGATAAAGCCCAGTGCTTTGCTGAAATCAAACTGCAATTTTCCGCTCATGGGTCAAAAACCTCCTTATCCAATTGGGGGCTCCCTCAAAAGTACCCTCCATTGCTTCAGAGCATTTTCACTTTTGGGGGAAGGTTTACCTGCATATATCTGGTGTCTATGATAAGAATACTTATTCAATGCCCGAATTGCAAGTAAGGTCTTTCACATACTTCCGGGCGCATGGTAAGATAAGGACAAGAGGTGACTTGGATGAAAACCATCGGTTTTATCGGACTTGGCACCATGGGAATGCCCATGGCTGTCAATCTGCTCAAAAGCGGATATACGGTATACGGTTATAACCGCACGGCTGCCAAGCGGGAGCAATTGAAAGCGCTTGGCGCGTTGGAAGCGGCCACTCCGGCTGAGGCTGCCCGCCAGGCGGATGTGATTTTTACCAATGTGAGCAATGATGATGCTTTGCTGGAGGTGGTGTACGGGCCGGGGGGTATTCTCGAGGGCTCCCGTCCGGGCCTTACCGTGATTGACTGCAGCACCGTATCTCCCGCCACCAGCCAGAGGATCGCAGAGGAGCTGAAGGCACAGCAGGCCTTCTTCCTGGATGCGCCTGTAACAGGCAGCAAACCCGCCGCAGAGAGCGGCACGCTGGTCTTTATGGTGGGCGGCGAGGAAGCCGTCTACGAGGAGAATCTGGACCTGTTCGAGGTGCTGGGCAGCAAGTGCCTGTACATGGGCGACAGCGGCTCCGGCTCCTATGCCAAGCTGGCCCACAATACCATCGTGGGTATCAACGCTATCGGCTTGATGGAGGGTTTCTCCATTGCCGCCAAAGCGGGGCTTTCCCCGGAGAAGTTCCTGGAGATTGTAACCGCAGGCGGTGCCAACAGCCGGCAGGCGGAGCTGAAGGGCAACAAGATCATCCAGCGGGACTTCTCCAACCAGTTCTCCACGGCCCTGATGCTGAAGGATCTGCTGCTGGCCCAAAAGCTGACGGCAGGCTTCCAGCTTCCTGCGCCTCTGCTCCATGCGGCTACGTCCATTTTTCAGATGGGCCTGGCCAAGGGATTAGGGGATCAGGACCTCTCCTCCGTGATCCAATGCTACGAGGACTGGATGAAGCTCACCATTACCCCCTCGGGCGAAAGGACAGCGCCGGCAGACAAGGAGCGCCGCGGTGCCAACCGGATCAGCCTAGGCATCAAGCTGCATCTGTCCGTGTACCAATGGGAGCAGGAGGGCAGCTTTTCGGGACAGAACATCGAAGGAATCCTCCACGACCTGTCGGAAAGCGGACTGCAAATCAGCTCGGCCTTCCCGCTGGCCCAGGACATGTTCGTGGTGATCCACTTCCCCAAGGAAGCCGATCTGCCCCCGATCACCGGCAAGATCATCCGCATCGATTCGCGAGAAGGGGAATTTCGCTACGGCTGTATGCTGTCGGGATTGCCGCCGTACACCCGGATCAAGCTGGAGCAATATATCAAGCGGCACGAAGGCTAAAGCGGGAGCTGCCCCGCAGCCTGCGCTACACGCAAGCCCGGGGCTTCCCGGGCTTTTTGTTTTGGGGGCTCCCCCAAAAGTATTCGGAATATGCTTCAGCACTTCTCTTCACCTTTGGGAGTTAAATATCCCCCCAGTAAACCGCACCCACTCTCGGGCGGCTAGAGGCAGGTAGCTCTTTTTGCCCCAGATCATCCCCAGATGCCACGGAATTTGCGGCTCCACCAAATCCAACACCGCCACTCTACTTTTGTCCAGAGAGCGGCAGATGGTCTCCGGCAGCATCGCCACCCCCAGCCCCGCCGCCGCCAGCTCATAGATAAAATCCCACTGGGAGCTTTCATACTGGACATTGGGACGGAAGCCGACTCTGTGGCATTCCGCAATAATCCGGTCGTGGAGCGCAAACTCCTCCTTGAACAGAATAAACGGCTCCTCCGCCAGCTTCCGCAGCGGCACTGTGCCGCTATCTGCCAGGGGATGGCCCGTATGCACAATCACCTTCAACCGCTCCTTGACCACCGTGAAGGAATCAAACCGCTCCCCATCCACGGGCAGCAGGACCACGCCCACATCCAGCTTGCCCTCCGCCACTTTGGTCTCTAGCTTCTTTGCCCCGTCTTCCACCATTTGAATCACCAGACCGGGATATTTTTGACGGAACTGCCTCAGCACCTGAGGAAAAAAGCTGGAGCCTGCCATTGGAGGAATGCCGATCCGGATCACACCCTTGTTCAGATTGGTGAGATCCTCCAGCTCCAGGGTGAGATTATGGAAGGCCTCAGTGATATTATGAGCCTGTCCGGTGATAGCTCTGCCCGCGTCCGTCAGCTCGATACGTTTGCCGTCGCGCTTGAACAGCTCCACACCCAGCTCCTCTTCGAGGCTCTTGATGGCCTTGCTCAGGGTAGGCTGGGTAATATGAAGCGTCTGGGCCGCCCGGGTAAAGCTTCCGCTGCGGGCAAGCTCCAATACATACTGCATATGACGGATATCCATAGGTGTCCTCCAACTATAGCTAAATGGAATGGAAATCATTCGATTCATTCATTTTACCAATGAAAGAACATGATGTACACTTTCAAAAGGAGGGATTCTTCATGAAGCCATTATTACGGGGGTTCGGCCAGGTGGTTTGCTTCATTCTGTATTCCATGCTGATCAATGCCGTCACGTCCGCGCTTCATCTGCCGGTTCCGGGAAGCATTGTAGGAATTGTGCTGCTGTTTGCGCTATTACATTTTAAGGTGATCAAGCTGGAATGGGTGGACCTGGGCTCCAAATGGCTGTTGGCCGAGATGCTGCTGTTTTTCATCCCTCCGGTTGTAGGCATTGTAGAATACAAAGATTTGATGCTGCAAAATGGCCTGCGAATCGCATTAGTTATTGTGTTCAGCATTCTGTGTGTCATGGTCATAACGGGTTTGATTGCCGAGAAGCTGTCGACCCATGAAGGGAAGCGACAGTCGTGATTCTGGGAATTAGCTGCTTTATCTTAACCGTGCTGGTCTACTTCGGCACCAAGACCTTTTATAAATCCCATAAGCGGGTGCTCTACACCCCGGTTATCCTCACCCCGCTTCTGGTAATCGTGGTGCTGGCCTTCGCGGATATCCCCTACAATACGTACCATGAGGGCACCCGCTACATAAGCAATATGATCGGTCCCGCCACCGTGGCGCTGGCCGTTCCCTTATACAAGAACCGCCATGTGATGAAGAAGCACGCCCTGTCTATTCTGATTAGTGTGCTTACCGGGTCTACCGTAGCCATTGTGAGCACTGCCTGGGCCGCCAAAATGCTGCACCTGGACCTAGCGATTATCGACAGCATCGCCCCCCGCTCCGCCACCACCCCCATCGCCGTAGTGGTTTCGGGGCTTATCGGCGGCATTCCCGCCATCACGGCCGTATTCGTGCTGGCTACAGGGGTTCTGGGTATGGTGCTGGGACCGGTGGTCATCCGGTTCTTCCGCTTTAAGAACGATGTATCTCATGGGGTTCTGCTGGGCACCAGCGCCCACGCCGTCGGCACCAGCAAGGCCTTCGAGCTGAGCTCCGCCTCCGGCTCCGTCTCCACTGTGGCGATGATTCTCACCGCCTTCTTCACCCTGTGCACCGCCCCCTGGATCGTTCCGCTGCTGCTGTAAGGCGCTCTGCCAATAGCCAAAAAAACCTCCCGATGCCTGCGTACAGCCAGGCGCCGGGAGGTTTTGGGTTCAGGAGAAGTATTCTAGATGTAGGAGCAGCAGTAGTCGGTAGGTGTTTTGACCTCGAGCTTGAAGCGTGTATTCGCGGGAACGGTAAACTCCCCGGAGCCGTTGATTTCAAGCCATTCTGTGGCTTCCGGAAGCAGTACCTTCAGCTCGCCGGCCAGAATCTCCATAATTTCAACGGTATCTGTGCCAAACTCATAATCCCCCGGCAGCATGATGCCCAGGGTCTTTTTGGTTCCGTCGGCAAACAGGACCGTCCGGCTGCTTACCTTTCCGTCAAAATAAATATTCGCTTTCTTCACCACGGATACATTGTCGAACTGAGCCATCTGTCTACCTTCTCCCTATGATCTGTCAGGGGCGGCGCCGGGCGCCCCTTCCCCATTTTATTTCAAAAGAGCCTTTACCTTGGCTACTACGTTATCCGGCGTAAAGCCGTATTCCGCCAGCACCTTCGGTCCCGGTGCGGAAGCGCCGAATATGCTGATCCCAAGAATAGCGCCTTGGTCTCCCACATAACGCTCCCATCCCAGAGGATAGGCCATTTCCACAGCCAGACGAGCCTTCACATCGGGCAGCAGGACGGAATCCTTGTAATCCTGCGGCTGCTTCTCGAACAGCTCCCAGCTCGGCATACTGATGACGCGAACCTGCACACCTTCCTCAGCCAGCTTCTTCTGGGCTTCCACAGCCAGACTGACTTCGGAGCCGGTGGCGATGATTTGCGCCTGGGGCTTGCCGTTTGCGGCGTCGGAGACCACATAAGCGCCGCGGCGCACGTTGTCGCGGGCCAGCTCGGCGGTCTTCTCCAGCACAGGCAGGTTTTGACGGGTGAGAATCAGAGCCACCGGACCTTCCTTGTTCTCGATGGCATACCGCCAGGCTTCCATGGTTTCGTTGGCATCGGCAGGACGCAGCACGGTCATGCCGGGAATAATCCGCAGCGCCGGCAGCTGTTCGATAGGCTCGTGGGTAGGCCCGTCTTCGCCAACAGCAATGGAGTCATGGGTAAGCACATACACAGACGGTGTTTTCATCAGCGCGGCCAGACGGACAGCCGGGCGCAGATAATCCGAGAAAACGAAGAAGGTGCCGCAGTAAGCGCGGACGCCGCCATGCAGCATCATGCCGTTGGTAGCCGCAGCCATGGCGAATTCACGGACGCCGAAGTATACGTTGCGGCCGGCATAATTGGCCGGGGTGAACTGGTCGATACCCTTCAGATGGGTATTGGTGGAGGACTCCAGGTCGGCAGAGCCGCCGATCAGCGTCGGCAGGTTAGGCGCAATGGCGTTCAGTGCCTGGCCGGAGCTGGCACGGGTGGCCACAGCCTTCTCGGCGGAGGTGAGCACCGGAATATCCTTGTCCCAGCCTTCAGGAAGCTCGCCGGCAAGGGCTTGCTTGAACTGGCGGGCCAGATCCGGGAACGCTGCCGCATACTTGTCCACCAGGGCGTCCCATTCCGCGTTTTTGGTTTCACCGGAAGCCTTCACCTCAGCAAAATAGGCTTGTACCTCTTCCGGAACATAGAATTCAGGCTCCAAAGGCCAGCCTAGGGCTTCCTTGGTCAGCTTGGCTTCTTCAGTGCCCAGCGGAGAACCATGGGGACCGACATGTCCGCCCTTGCCGCCCTTGTTGGGGCTGCCGAAGCCGATGGTGGTCTTCACTTCAATCAGGGTCGGACGGCTTGTTTCCGCCTTGGCTTGCTCGATGGCTGCCGAAATCGCAACCAGGTCATTCTCATTTTCCACACGGATGACCTGCCAGCCGTAGCTTTCGAAGCGGGCATGGGCATTTTCGGAGAAGGACAGGCCCAGTTCGCCGTCCAGGGAGATGTCATTGGAATCGTACAGGACAATCAGCTTGCCCAGCTTCAGATGGCCCGCAAGGGAAGCTGCTTCGGAGGATACACCCTCCATCAGGTCACCGTCGCCGCAGATGGCGTAGGTGTAATGGTCCACCACCGGGAAGCTGTCCTTGTTATATGTAGCGCCGAGATGCGCTTCCGCCATTGCCATGCCCACTGCCATGGCAACCCCTTGGCCCAGCGGGCCTGTGGTGGCGTCTACGCCAGCAGTGTGGCCGAATTCCGGGTGACCCGGAGTCAGGCTGCCCCATTGGCGGAACTGCTTGAGGTCGTCGATGGTCAGACCATAGCCTGCCAGGTGCAGCAGAGCATACAGCAGCATCGAGCCATGTCCTGCGGACAGGACAAAGCGGTCCCGGTTGAACCAGGACGGGTTGGAAGGATTGACATTCATATGCCGGGTCCACAGGGTATAGGCCATAGGAGCCGCCCCCATGGGCATACCGGGATGGCCGGATTTGGATTTCTCGATGGCATCCACCGCCAGCATCCGGATGGTGTTAACCGCCAGCTGATCGGTTGTCGTAAAGCTTGCTGTCATTCGATCTTTCCTCCTTTGGGAAGTCTCCGGGAATTTTCCCGGCACTATTGATTTCATTCTAACATTCCCGTACGGGAAACGCTAGGAGAAATGATAATTGGACCCTACCAATTATTTTAGTTAAAGGGTCTGATTCGACAAAATCTCTTAAAGGGCCGTTCACCCGGACTGAGGATCCGTTATTTTGTCAAAAAGCAAGCTTGGCCACATTTCGCGGACACACGGTACGCTATTTCCCCTGGAATGCCGTCAGCGAGACCCTTTTCTGCCCAATAAGAGCCCCCGTGTCCGTTCCGAGGAAAAAACACTGTTTTCTGGGCAGATAACGGCTCCTGAGTCCGTTTGAGATAGCGGAACCGGAAGCGCTTGTTGAGGTAGCCGATCCCGGGAGCGATCAGTTGCACTACCGGAACCAACGTATTCGGCTTACGGAGTTCCGGCTAAATCCGGTCTGCGCGCTAACGAATCTCACAGCGCTTATTTCCCGAAAATCAGCGTGTTTGGAAATGTAACGAATCTGGGCCACGCTATTGCTTGCGCCGCCGCCTCATTCAGCTTCCTTTTGCCAAAATAAGATTCCTCAGATTCGTTAATAAAGAGGAAAAGGGCCAAATTGGTGAAATAACGCCGCTGAGATTCGTTAGAATCCCCATGGCCTGTCCCGTCATCGTCAGAGGCGAAAATGCCGGGTACAGCTATAGGTGCTTCATTTTAGTACATATTTCATCACCTAGCGGTCATCGTTGGCAGCAACATGCGGGTACACATACGGGTGCAGCATTTTCCTATAGATCCGCCCATAGCCTTGCGTTCCAGCTCCCCCTCTGTCAGTACCCTTCCACACAGCCATCGGTTCCCCTTCCACACAGCCAAAAGAGGCGGAGAAGCGCCTAAGCACTCCCCGCCCGCCGTCACGTTGCCACACTGGCTGGCCACACCACGCTGCCTTGCCATGCTACCTTGCTGCACTGCCTTGCCTCGCTATCTTGCCACGCTGTCTTGGCGTTCCGCCTTGCCATTCTGCCGTGCTGTCTTGCCATGCCGTTCTGCCTTGTTACACTACTTTTTAGAACACCACCGTCTTGTTCTCGTGCACCAGAATCCGGTCCTCCACATGCCAGGACACGGCACGGGCCAATACGATCCGTTCGATGTGGCGTCCGATGCGCTTCAGGTCGTTCACGTCATCCCGGTGGCTGACCCGCTGCACATCCTGCTCGATAATCGGCCCGCCGTCCAGCTCCTCGGTGACGTAGTGGGCCGTGGCCCCGATAATTTTCACACCCCGGTTGTACGCCTGGGCATACGGCTTGCCGCCTACAAACGCAGGCAGGAAGGAATGGTGGATGTTGATGATCCGGCCCTTGTAATGCTTGATGAAGGCAGGCGAAATAATCTGCATGTAGCGTGCCAGCACGACACAGTCCGCCTGGGCCTCCGCCACCAGCCGCATCTGCTCCTCCTCCGCCTGCTGCTTGGTTTCCGCCGTCACGGGCACCACATGATAAGGAATGCCCATGGACTCCACCAGCTCACGCATATCCGGATGGTTGCTCACCACCAGCGCAATATCCGCGTTCAGGTCCCCGGCCTGCCATTGCCAGAGCAGCTCCAGAAGGCAGTGGTCTTCCTTGGAAACAAAGATCGCCAGCCGTTTTTTGCGGTTCTCCGGGGTAATCCGCCAGTTCATGTTGAACTTGTGGGCCACCACCTCGGAGAAGTCCATAATCAAGGTGTCCAGCCTTCTGTCCAGCTCCAGCAGATCGAATTCGATCCGGATAAAAAACATGCCGCCGTCCGGGTCCATGGTATATTGGTCGGATTGGACGATGTTCGCCCCGTGCTCATGCAGGAACCGGGATACCGCCGCAACGATCCCCGGCTGGTCCGGACAGGATATGAGCATACAGGCCCGGTCCTTCTTCACTTCCTTATTGCCCGTGGTTGAAGCCAATCGATTCATGACGCTTGTGTGCCTCCTCGTTTCCCGTTAACCTTGCTTGTTTATACCCATTCACACTTGCTTCACTTATGCATTCGTCATTGCGCGCAAATCCGCGCCGGAGAGCCAGGCGGTGAGCCGTTGGTTAATCTCTTCCTCCGTCAGCTCCGGAAACAGAGCGGCTTCCTCCAGGCGGTCGTACAGCCGTTCCATGGGCTCCCGCTTGTCCGCTTTTTTGGCCTTGGGGTCATTCTTCAGCTCATGCCACACCGACAGAATATAGTCCCGGTGATGGACACCCTCCTGGCCGAAGAAATGGCCGATCCGCTCCACATCTTCAACAAACTCCGCTCCGAAGCGATCCATTACATTCCCGCGCAGAAGGGCAATTTCCACCTCGTACATAGGCCGTTCCTTACCGTCGGTTTTGCCGATCCAGGGGGTCTCCAGGATAAAAGGCAGATGCCCCAATTTCTCGTGATGGACGATAGCCTGCATAGCCTTGAAGCCGATATGACCGGCTCCGATGGGAGCATGGCGGTCCTTGGCCGCACCGCGGGGATTCTTGCTGTCGTTCAGGTGGATCACGGCCAGCCTGTCCAATCCGACGGTTTTGTCGAACTGCTCCAGGACATGGTCGAATTCGTGGACAATATCATAACCGGCATCGTGGATATGGCAGGTATCCATACAGATGGTTAGCCTGTCGTTGTTCTCCACGTTGTCGATGAGAAGCGCCAGCTCCTCGAAGGTCCTGCCCATCTCCGTGCCTTTGCCGGCCATGGTCTCCAGAGCAATGCTCACGCCGGTATCTGCCGTTCCCTTCAGCACCTCGGTTAACCCCTGGGCAATCCGGGTCAGCCCGTACGCAGCGTCCATCTCCGTGTAAGCGCCGGGGTGGAGCACAATATTCTTCACACCCAGATAATCCGTCCGCCGCATCTCCTCCTGCAGGAAACGCACAGCCAGCTCGTAGGTATCCTCCTTAAAGGAGCCGAGGTTGACAATGTAAGGGGCATGGACCACAATCTCGTCCATTCCGTGCTTGTCCATCACCTCACGGCCTTCGTTGAGAAACTGGTTCTCGATGGGCTTGCGCCGGGTGTTATGGGGAGCTCCGGTATAAATCATGAAGGTATTGGAGCCGTAAGAGACCGCCTCTTTGGCTGCGTTCAGCAACCCTTTGTCCGAAAAGGAAACATGCGAGCCAATCTTCAGCATGGTCAACAATTCCGCCTTTCCATAGGGGATTTGACCTATTGTAACATAGTTTGCGATTCCCCGAAAACAAGACGGACATAGGATTTATTGGAATGAGGAGCCTCCGGACCAAACCCTTGCTTCGGGTCCGGAGACACCGCACTCCAAGAGCCAGATCAAAGCTGGCGGCGGTGCAGTACCGTGAGCATCCGGTAGAAGTCCATGGAGCCCCCCTCCGGAGTATCGATAACCCCTTGGGCAACGGCGGTATTCACGGCTACCCTTGCCCATTCCGGTACCACAGGCAAACGGCCGGTAGTCTCCAGCTGCTCCGTCCGGATGTCCAGCCTTCCCAGCTCAAGCTCCAATGCGCCAAACCGCCCCAGCAGCTCGTTGCGCAGCGCGGCCGCAGCGGTATCAAAGCTGGTGAACCCCCGGGTCTGGATAATGCCCCATAATTTCTCCCAGTAGGACGGATCCCCGTCCACCTCTGCGGGAGCATCGGTGGCATAGCCGGAGTCATACAGCGCCTGGCATTGCTCCAGAGGCGTGCGCGCCGCCCGCACGGAAGCGTACCGCGGCGCTTGCAGAAACAGCTCGTGATCCCGGATGCTGTCCTCCAGAGTGTCATAATAGCGCCACTGGGCCGATACATTTTCGTACACCTGGCCGTTTAATACCTCACGGGTTGTCCGATTCACAAACCGGCCGTCCCAATAAGCATTGGGCACTCCGGAGCCCACCTTGATGCCGAACAGATTGTTCCAGGAGGGGACACGCCCCCCTGTCTCCAGCATGGCCTGTGCCAGCCGGACCGAAGGGAAAATCCGCGAGCCCGCTGCATACAGCTCCTTGGATACCGCCGCTACCCGGGTGATCAGCTCATTCGTGGTGATTGCCATATCGCTACAGCCCCTTTCCGCCCCCAGAGACCTTTCTAGTGGCCACTGGTCCCGCAGACGAAAAAAGGCTTCCGCACTGCCCTTAACGGGAAGAACAGAAGCTTTTTTCCGCCCTCCATCCATCGTATGCGCACATACAGTGTTGTGTGAAGGACAGGGGTTCCGTCAAATCCGTCAGATTCCATCAAACCGTAAGCCGGTTCATCACCAGAACAGCGGCCCCTACTGCAATCGCCGCCTCTCCTAATTCGCCGCGGCTGAATTCCGCCTGGTAGCTGTGCCGGTAATAAACCCCCTGGAGTGCACTTTCCACCGCTGTCTCAAAAAAAGCGGGATGCAAATTGGCAACGGGTCCGCCCAGAATCACCTTCTCCGGGTGGAGGATATTCAGCAGATTGGCCAGTCCGATACCCATACGGATGCCAGCCTGGCGGAGCAGGCCAACCGCCGCCTCATCCTCCGCCTCCAGCGCAGAGGCGAGCTCCACGAAGCCTCCGGTCCGACCGAGGGCATTCCATTCCCGTTCCAGAGCATGGATGGACACATAAGACTCCAAGGCCCCCCTGTTGCCCGCTTCTTCCCGGTGGGGGATTCCCTCAGCCTGGATAATCATCTGCCCCGCCGCCCCCTCCATATCTACCGCACCATACACGATGGCCCCTCCGGTCATCATGGAGGTCCGGATCCCCGCTCCCACGTGGACATAAAGCAGATGCCTTTTTTTGAAGGAGGCCGCCCAATATTCCCCGGTCAAAGCCGCATTGGCCCCGTTATCCAGATAAACCGGAACACCCAATGCCTGCTCCAGCCGTTCCTTCACCGGCACATCCCGCCAACCCGGCGCTTTGAAGTAGAGGGGGTCCAGAATCAAGCCTTTGGCCGGATCAAGCGGGCCAACGGCCCCGATCCCCAACCCCAGCACCTGGCTTTGGGGGATGCCCCGCACCTCCAGCATATATTGGGCCGATGCCGCAACCTCATGCAGCAGCATATCCGGTGTGACGGCTTCGGACATTCTCCACACGGTGGAGCCCACAATATTCTGCCGCAGATCCGTCAGCACCAGCATGGACCGGGTCCGGGATATTTCTAGACCAAACGCATACGCATACTGGGGATTAACGCAATAAAGAATCGGCCGCCGGCCGCCCGTGGATTCACCGAAGCCAACCTCCTGCAGCAGCCCCTTCTCCGTCAGCTCCTCCAGAATCCGGTTTAAGGTGCTGGGGGCCAAGCCGCTTTGCTCCAAAAGCTCCTGCTTGGCCACCGTGTCCTGCTGCCGGATCAGACTATACACATCCTTGGATTTGCGCACCGCAATCCGTTGCTCCACTGCCTGCATTAAACACGACTCCTTTATCCTGCGTCGTACAGAGCATTTTCGTAAACAAACTCTTATCCGTAAACCGCCATTCCCACCAGCCCCGCCACTATAATGAGCCGGAGCGGGTGAATCTTATAGTACAATAGCGCAACAAGGGAGCCGGCGAATATGACGAAAGCCACAATCGTCTGCATATCAAAGCCCGACCCGATCATCCCGTTGGAATCGGCAAAACGCACCGCACCGTAAAGAATCAGTCCCGTCACCGCCGGACGCAGTCCGTAGAAGGCCGCCTGGACATAGCGGTTTTCGTTCATTTTGGCAAAAAATGCCGCCACTGCAATAATGATTAGAAAGGACGGCAGCGTCATCCCGGCTGTTGCCGCAACCGCTCCCAACAGCCCTTCCACCCGGTATCCCACAAAAATGGCACTGTTGGTGCCGATGGGCCCCGGGGACATGCCCGCTACCGCAATGATATCCGTAAAATCCGAATTTGTCATCCATTTATGTGCTTCCACCTGATGGGCGATAACGGGAATCATCGCGTAGCCGCCGCCGAAGGAAAGCAGACCGATAATAAAGAAGGTTTGAAATAATGCCCATAGCTCCATGATGCTGTCCTCCTGATGCCGAATTTAAATCCCGTCTCCGAAGAAATAGTCCTCCGCATAACCCTTCGTCTTCCCGGGTTTGCCCGCCAGCACGTCGGTTCCCGTCCAGCGCAGGCGCAGAGGCACCACCGCCAGCCCGAAGGCCATGCCCATTAACAGGGCGAAGACCGGATTGATGCCGGTGACGATGAGTAACACCAGCACCCCTATAGCCGTCACCAGGGTGGCGGCATCCCGGATAGCCGTACGGCCCACCCGGATGCCCGCGTACACGATCAGGGCCACTACCGCGGGGCGGATGCCCAGGAAGGCGGCTTTGATTTTGGGCTGGTCCCGGACAGCCAAAAAGGACACGCTCAGCACCAGCACAATTAGAAACGTGGGCAAAAGCACCCCAAACAATGCGGCGATGGCGCCGGGCAAGCCGGCAATGCGGTAGCCCACAAAGGTGGAGGCGTTCACACCCACTGCACCGGGAGTGGATTGGGCGATGGCGAATAGGTCCGTCACCTCTTCCTCCTCCAGCCACCCTCTTTTCTCCACAACCTCCTGATGGAATACGGGGATCATGGCGTAGCCGCCCCCGAAGGTCACCGGCCCCATCTTAAAAAACGACCAAAATAAACGACCCAATAACGGCCAATCAATGACCGGGAATAATTTCATTATGCTTCTCCTCCTGCATGGAACAAACCTAGTTGTCTACCTCATTATACCTGACTTTATTCCATTTTGGAATAAACTTTTTGTACATGGCAAAAAACCGGCTGCAGCCTTCTGCACCGGTTACTGCTTTTTTCCACGTATTATTGGATCCGCCCGCAGGCGATGCGCCCGCCGGAATTGCCCGCCGGGTCCGTCTTGTAATCATCGGCATTCTCATGGATGACCAGAGACGTCCCGCCTGGCCGGATCAGGGAATTGGGTTGCCCCTCCGACAGCGTCACATACTTGGCGACCATCTCGGCTGTTACCGTTCCGTCCGTACCCACGAATAAATTGGGCAGGTCTCCGGCGTGGGGGCCGTTGGGGTTATCGAACCCGTGCTGCTTGTTCATAGGGTTAAAATGACCGCCGGCGCTTTCAAAGCCGGGAGGCTCACATTTGCCCGATTCATGGATATGAAATCCGTGTTTGCCGGGAACAAGATTGAAGGCCTCCACCTTGATGTGGACGCCCCTGGACATCTCCGTCAGCTCTGCTTGGCCTACCTTGGCGCCGTTTGTGCCAATGAGCTCCACTACCCTTTTGGTGCCTACGTCTGCGCTAACCTCTCTGGACTTCACGTGGTTCGTGCAGGAAACGGCCGCGAATAACAGCAGCGCTGCTGCGGCCCATACTCCCGTCTGTTTGCTCATTGCGTATCCTCCGCTTCTAAAATTCACCTGTCAGCATAGGGGCTCCCACAGCCAGATTCCAGGCTCCCGTTTCGGAATTGCGGTGGAGCGCGGTCTGAAAACCGGCCTCCGTTCCCTCCGCCTTGAAGCCGATAAGCTCCGTCTTGTACAGGGCATTCACGATTCCCTGATCCTTGTAAGTCTCAAGCTCCTCCGCCGCAAGCAGCGTCCGGGCCAGCCCGCTCACCGCATCCTCCGGATGTTGGGCAGCATCGCCGTTCCATACGCCTGCCGCCTTCACGGACCAGTCTCCGGCAGCACCAGCTTCCCGGAGCCACCCGTCGATCCGGCTGCCCGCTTCGGCAAGTGCACGGGCCTCTGTCCCGTCCGCTTCCAGCCGGAGAAAAGCTTCACCCGTGTGGCTGCCGGACAGCTTGCTCCAGCTTCCCCGGAGGCGGCTTGCTTCCCCGCCGGAAGAGAGGCTGACCATATCCGCTGCGGATTCCTCCAACAGGAAGCCGTGCTGGAGCAGCTCCTTCAGGCCGGCGCTCTGGGCATCATCCATATGTCCATACCATTGGATGGATATCGTATATTCCTCAGCCATACTCCTGGAGGCGAAGGCGATGACCGGTTCAATAGAGAATGCCTGCTGGTTTCCGCTATTGCCGGCCATTGCGGGCAGAAGACCGGCACCCCAGAGCCCCAATGCGGCCAACCCGGCCAGCGCCATTTTGCAAAGCACCTGTATGCTTCCCATTCCTTCCGCCTCCCGTTCATCCACTCTATCAATCTACTAACAGGATGGACAGAAATAGAAACGTCTATACCTGCGAGCAGCGGAAATTTATGTTTTGCCGGGGGCACTGCTCTTGGGAGGGGACTGCTGCTTAGGCCGGAGCAGAACAAAGAGCAAGCCAGTCAATATAACCTCCAGCATCAATGCCAAAACGGACAAGGTCCGGTTAAAGTTGAACAGCTGCGAGGCGTTGCGGAAAAACCAGAAGGAAAAGGTGAAGCAGCAGGCACCGAAGGACAACAGCAGCTTGTCCATATGCAGCGCCGGCACTATACGCTCCATTCCAAACATGAAGGCGTACAGGAAAAAGGCCATTTTGGTAATCATCAGGGGAATGTAGATCATATCCAAGGGCAGCTCAAACCGGTCGAGAAAGTCCGTGACCCGGATCAGCCGCACCATCTCGTGAAACGGGTACTGCAACTTGGAGGCGATGACACTGCCCATGGACAATAGTGCGCAGAGGTTCAGCCACTGCATCATCACCGAGGTGATAACCAGGCTGTACAGCCCGTCCCGCAGCCCGAACTGCTCGGAGGGAAGCAGGAAGGGCAAAACCAGGATCTGGCCCATGGCCGCAATGGTATACCAGCTGCCCTGAAGCACAGGACCAAAGCCTTTTTCCAGCATGGGCAGCGTATGGCGGATTTCAAATTCGGGGTACAGCAGCACCGGGATAAGCGCAATAAAGGCCAGCGTCAGCGGCAGCCATATCTCAATCATCCGGGCTACAACCTCGAAGCGGCTGTTCACCGTCACCACGATGGCCAGCACGATGAGCCCGCTGATGACCGGCACCGGCGTATAGGCCAGCAGCTCAATGTTCACAAATTCCGAGAGCGTCCGGACATCCCGCAGAATCACCAGGAAAATAAAAAGCAGCATCGGCAGCGCCAGAATCCGTCCGATCACCGGACGGCGGAGCACCATAATCTGAAACAGGTTTTTGCCGGGGAACCGGGCGGTGGTTTTGGTCAGCATCCACAGCAGAATGAGGACCACCGGGAAGGCAAGCAGGTATGCCAACCAGGCATCCCGCGCCGCCAGCTTGAACACTTTGTTGGGCAGGCTGACCAGCATGCCGTCCATTGCCAGCATAATGCCCAGCAGCTTGGCCTGTCTGTTGGAAATGACCTCCATTCACATTCTCCTTTCTCGCTTGCGTCAGGATACAGGCACCCAATTGCCCAGAACGGCCTCCAGCCAGTTATACGGCCGGGGAATGTTGATATTCTGCAGCAACGCCAGCCAGACCAGCCCGCTGATCAGAAGCAGGGCCACTGCCGCCCAGCGGGTCATGGCGTTGGTTTGCTTTAATTTCTTGCGCTCCAGCAGATACACGATGCCGATCATAACGAGGGTTTGTGCAATTGAACCCACTAGTTCGTTCCCTCCTTATTCCGGGCGGCCGGCTCCAGAATTGTGCCCGTATGCTCGAGGTTTACATGGGGCTCCACCTGAATCTCCATGCCGCTGTAAACCTCCCGCCAGTTATCCTTAACCTTTCTCCAAGCCGACGGGCTCTTCTGAAAAATGGCGTCGCCAAATCCACAGGGATCGGAGCGGTATTCCTGGGTCATCTTGATGCTTTTTTCCACGTTGCTTTTCAGCTTGTCGCTGACGATCTGGGTAAGCTGCTCCAGGTTATCTCCCCGGGCATGGTAGCCGGTCTGATTCTCATACACATGTCCGATGGCCCGGAGAATTACCTTCATGCGGATCTTATCCCCCTCTATTTCGGGTTTCAGCTTGGCTGAGGTCTCCGTAAACTGGATGGAAATGAATTGGTCCGAATCCGGAGGGGATACCGATATTCCCGGTCTTCTGACCTGATTCATGGCCCACAGGATCCCCTGGGCTTGCTCTCCCTTCAGGAAGCCGGCCAGCTTATCGTCCCGGAAAACCGCCATTCCCTCCAGGGTGATCCGCTGCTTGGTTTCGCCCTTGTCCCCGATGGCTGTTTTGTCCGAAATGTAATACGGCGTTGAGACATCCACTCCGTCGTTTACCAGCGCCTCCACCATATGCTTGACTGTTCTGGGGTTCTTCATGGAATTGACGGTCAATTCCCGGACCATCTCTCCCGGCTGCTGCTCCAAAGAGGCATCGGAGTTCAATACATCCACTGCATTGCCCTTGGCCAGCACCACAAGAGCCGTCAGGCGGTTCTGTGCAGACCGGAAGGCAATGTCCAGGTGAGGGGAAATTCCTTCACGGGCCAAGGCTTCTCCCAGGATAATGACCCGGCGGTGGGCATAATACTGCTGGCGGGAGAGGGATTTCTGAAGGCGGTCGCTGGCCTCCTTCAGGGAAATGCCAACAGCTGAATCCACGTACCAGGATTTCCCCCCCGAGGTGCCGCCGCCGCCCCCGCCAGGACCCCCAAGCTGTCCGGCCAAGGGAAACTGGATAGCCAGCCGGATTTTGTTGTCACTGGCCTTATCCACTGCCATGGCGGATACGATGGCCACATCATTGACCTCCCGCCTGTCCCAGCAGCCGGTCAGACACAGGCAGAGCAGTCCGCAGGCTGCCACCTTCCACATGGGGTGCTTCACGGTGTACCGCCTCCCCTCTTTTTTGCGGATGAACCTGCTTGGCCCAGTCTCCGGCGGTTAAGCGGGGAAAAGGTGCCCGGGCGGGAATCCATTTTCCACCAGGGCGCCCGAACCAGAATATCCTTTTGCTCCTTGGGGTCGTAAGGGGCAATACCGCTCAAATAGGGTACGCCGAAGGAGCGGAGCGAGCACAGATGAACGGCAATCAGCACTGTGCCGATGATGATGCCAAATAATCCGAAGACCCCTGCCAGGATCATCAGCGGAAACCGCAGCATCCGGACGGAGATGGCCATGTTGAACCGGGGGATGGTGAAGGATGCAATCCCTGTCAACGAAACCACGATGACCATCGGGGCGGAGACAATCCCCGCTTGTACGGCGGCCTGCCCGATTACCAAGGCGCCGAGAATACTGACCGCCTGCCCGACGGTGCGGGGCAACCGGATGCCGGCCTCCCGGAGAGCCTCGAAGGCCACCTCCATAATCAAGGCCTCCACGATGGCCGGAAAGGGGATGGTTTCCCGTGCGGCAGCAATGGATAAAAGCAGGTTGGTAGGCAGCATGTCCTGATGGTAGGTTGTCACCGCCACGTAGAGTGCAGGCAAATACAGCGCCACGGCGCTGAAAAATATCCGCAGCCACCGGATCAGGTTGCCGATAATATACCGCTCGTAATAATCCTCGCTGGCCTGCATGAACTGCCAGAAGGTGACGGGCCCGATGAGCACAAAAGGAGTCCCGTCCACAAAAATGGCGAATCTGCCCTCCAAGAGAGCCGCCGAGGCCGCATCCGGACGTTCCGTATATTGCAGCTGGGGAAACGGGGATAACGGCTGGTCCTCAATCATTTCTTCAATATAACCGGACTCCAGAATGCCGTCGATGCGGATCTCCGACAGGCGCTTCATGGCCTCCTCCACCAGCTTCGGATCAATGATTCCCTCCATGTAGCTCAGCACTACAGTGGTTTTGGTTTGTTCGCCGATCACCATGGTTTTCATCTTCAGCTTGGCGGACTTGATCTTGAACCGGAGCAAGGCGGTATTGGTCCGCAGATTCTCCACAAACCCCTCCCGCGGGCCGCGGATAACGGACTCTGTCTGAGGCTCCTCCACCCCCCGTCTGTTTCCGCCGCGGATATGGAGAATGATGGCCTCCTCCCGGTTCTGGACGAACAGTACGGCATTCCCGGAGAGCACCGCCTCCGCCGCTTCCTCATAGGTGGCGCACCGGGAGGTCTGTGGCACCATCAAGGCTTGCCGCTCCAGCTCCGCCGGCTGCGTCGGCACGTCCTCCAGGCCCAATAGCGGCAGCAGGGCGTGATTGCCGATTTCCTCCGTCTTCACAATGCCGTCAATGAAGATCACACAGCCTTTTACGCCATGGGAAAACAGGATTTCATGATAAACTACATCTGAGCAGTCCCTAAACATACCCTTCATGGCCACGATGGCGGCTTCCCACTTGCCGATCTGTGTCGGCTTTGGCTTCGGTCCTGATTTGGATGCCGAGTTGGGCGTTTGTTTGGCTGTTGACTTGGCCGCTTTTTGGGGCGCCGCTCCAGGAGGAGACTCTTGGGTGCCGGAAGCCTTGCGCTTTCGGCCCTTGAATGTGAAATAACGCATCCGCTTCTCACCTCTTCCATGCTTATCGTTTCCTCTACTGCCGCATTTATCCGCAAACCCTGGCGAATTATGCTATGCTGGATGGAGCAATGAGCCTGTACAGGAGATGATGAGGACATGCTGGTCTATGACAGCCGCACCGGAAAAACCGCACAGGAGCAGGAAATCCGTGTGCCTCTTGAGCATGAGGTGGTTTGGGTCCGCTTGAAGCAGTCGGAGCCGGAGAAGGTTACGCAGGTGCTGGAGGAGATGTACGGCTGCCACCCGCTGCTGGTGGAGGATGCCATCAAGCTGAACCAACGTCCCAAGCTGGACCGCTACAAGCAGAATATGTTTCTGACGCTGTTTGCGGTGGAGCGCTCCAGCCTCAAGCTGCAGGAAACCGGGATTGTGGTGGGCAAAAATTATGTGGTGACCATCTCCCAGTCCCATATCCCGTTTCTGGATGAGCTGGAGACGGAGCTTATGCATAAGGAAGGGATGATGGACCACTCCAGCGAGGTGCTGTACCGGATTGTGGACCGCTGCGTGGATGAATACAGCGAGGCGGTGAACCATTACGAGGATCAGGTGGAGCAGTTGGAGCGCCAGGTGTACCGGAATCCCTTCGTGCAGGTGACCCATGAGATTTTCCGGCATAAGCGGCGGCTGCATCGGCTGCGCAAGGTATTCGTGGACGAGAAAACCATTATCGGCGCCTTGACCCACCAGGAGCTGCCGTATATCAGCCAGGACAAGGACGTTTATTTTTTTGATGTGTACGATCATATCTCGCGGGTGGTGGATTCCATCGATCTGTTCCGGGAGTCGTTGTCGGGGCTTTTGGAGCTGCAGATGGCGATGAAGTCGGACCGGATGAATGAAATTATGAAAACCCTGACGGTGATCAGCTGCTTCTTCCTGCCGTTAACCTTCATCGTCGGGCTGTACGGCATGAACTTCCGCATTATACCGGAGCTGGATTGGTCCTATGGCTACCTGTATGTGTGGGTGCTGATGGTGGCGGTGTCCGTGGGGCTGTATTGGTTTTTCAAACGCCGGAAGTGGATGTAAAGGCAAACCTTGCAATCGGGCAGCTGCACATCGCGGAGTTGCGGCGCTTCTGTAGTTACGGTGGGCGCGACTGGGCTGTGGGCCACGGTAACGGGGGGCTGTACCGGAACTATGCGGCGCTTAGACGCCTTGTGGGGAGCTCGGCTGCTCTAACGGAACTTAAGAGCGCTTAGAGGCCTTTTTGGAGGGGCCAGGTGATTCTAACGGAACTTAAGAGCGCTTAGAGGCCTTTTTGGGAACTCAGCCAACTGTAACGGAACTCAGACGCGCTTAGAAGCCGTTGGCAGCCTCCAGAGGGGCTTTTTTTCTGTCTAAGGGCGTCTCAGTTCCGTTAGTTTTGCATAATGCCCGTTTTCGGCTTCTAAGAGTCAGTGAGTTCCGTTACAGCTCCCGAATACGCTCGTTCTTCCGCCAACCCGTTACCTTATGACCTATGCTCGTTCTTTCGCCATCCCGCTACCTTATGACCTACGCCCGTACTTCCGCCATCCGGCTACCCTTATGACCTACGCTCGTACTTCCGTCCTACTGCCGCCTGACTACCTCCCCATTGGCCCCATCCGCCCTCCCGACACCCCTCTGAAAAGCGCTGCTGCCTCCGAAAATGCAAAAAAGAAACCTGCTGCACGAAGCAACCGGTTTCTTGGTACCATACGGAGAGAGAGGGATTCGAACCCTCGCACCGCTAACGCAGTCTAACCCCTTAGCAGAGGGTCCCCTTATAGCCACTTGGGTATCTCTCCATAATTGTTGGACAATTTCAATTTTAGCGTGAAGTCCGGGCAGAAGTCAAGCGGATGAAAAAGGAGCCTGTACCAGCCCTCTTACAACCAGCAAAACCGACCCGGTTAGCATGGCGCGCAGGACGGTGCCGCTGTATCGGCCAGAACCGTCATCTCCAGCTTGCCTCTGCATCTGCCGCAGGCATAACGGCGCGGGTCCACGCGCCGCTTGCGCAAATATTCCATCCGGCAATTGACGCAGACAAGCCGGTAGCGGTGAGGCTGCACCTTCTTGTCGCCGGGCAGAGGTTTGCAGTAACGGGCGCCCCCCACCATCGCCAGCAGCTTCTTGAAATCGGCATCCCGGTGCCGGTAGCCGCCTTTGGCCAGGTGGAGATGGTAGTGGCACAGCTCGTGTTTGATGATCTTCTCCATTTCCTCCGTGCCGAAGCACTCCAGATGTTTGCGGCTGATCTCAATATGATGGGATTTGGTAAAATACCGCCCCCCTGTGGTCCGCAGCCTGGAATTAAAGGTCGCCTTGTGCCGGAAGGGAATCCGGAAACACGCAAGGGAGACCTGCTCTACCCATTCTTGCAGCTCTTCGTTTGTCATCAGGCATCCTCCCCCTTACCGGGTTACATTCTCCTTCTTGAATTTAAGACCAGCAGGATATACACTGTCAAGTATGAAAACATGGCAGAAGTTTATTCCTTGAACCATATTATGCTGCCATTAGAAGCGAGGGAAAATGATGGAAATGGAGAAACAGTCCTACGGTGTTCTCAAGCTCGGGGAACGCCTGGAGTTTGTGCAAATGCCCGAAAGCCACATGTACCAGCTGACCGCCTTAAACCGCCGGCTGCACAAGGAAATCGTCAAGCTTACCGCAGACAACCTGCCGGAGCTGCCCCGCCTCATTGCCGAATGCGATAATCTGGAGCTTGTGGAGCCGGATTATCCTCTCCTGAACGGACTGGAGTATATCAACCAGCTGGAGCAGGCCTTCGCCTCCATCCGGGAAACCACTTATCCGCTGGTATCCCTGCTGACCGAAATCCGTGCGCTGCAGGCTCAGCTTGAGCAATGGTACGAAGAGAACGCGTAGGTACAGGCACACCGCAGGCGTTTGCCCCATATGGTAAAGTACATCATGCCATAGACTGAAAGGGGCTGGCGGCATGCCGCAATGGCTTAGCAATCAATTACTACGCGCTTTCCAGAGCAAAAACCGCAGACAGATCCAGATGCTGAACGACTGCTGGTTTTTTTACCGGAACAAGTCGGGCGATAGCCGGTGAGGATTCATTCTTTGGCCGCTTCCCATTTATACGTATTTGTCAAAGCAAAACCCGCCAGGAGCACCTGACGGGTTTTGTTGTGTCGAAGGAAGGAATGCCCTGACTGATTCCAGTGCGTTCGGGCATATGAAGGGGAATACTTATCCCGCCGCTTTCATCCCATCGACAAATCCTGCCGCAAAGCTGATCACGGGCACCAAAATATCTATGGCCAGCACGGTCCAGCCCAAGACCGGCACAATCCAGACCTTGATTTGCTTTTTGCCGATGGTAACCGCCCAGATGCCAAGCGCTAATGATAACAAGTAAATGGAAAAAGGCGACATCCCTCTCACTCCTCCGCCCATCTAGATGAGCACTGTACCGGCCGCTCACGGCGGACCGGCAACCCGGCGCTCCACCTCTTAGGGCTGTTTCATGGTCAGACTGACCTTGCCCTTCTTCAAATCCACACCCAGTACCCAAACCGTCACCACATCGCCTACCGAGACTACATCCATGGGATGCTTCACGTAGCTGTCGCTCAATTGGCTGATGTGAACAAGGCCATCATTCTTAATCCCAATGTCTACAAAAGCGCCGAAGTCGATCACATTGCGGACCGTTCCCTGAAGCTCCATCCCCGGCGAAAGATCCTCGATCTTCAGCACATCCGTCCGCAGCACCGGCGGCGGCAGCTCCTCCCGGGGGTCACGGCCCGGGCGCTGGAGGCTGTCGAGAATATCCTTCAGGGTAGGCACACCTACCTGAAGCTTGTCCGCCATGGCGTTAGGATCTACCGCCTGGAGCGAGGCCTTCAGCTCCTCCGTGCCGATGCGGTTGAGGGGAATGGACAGCTCGCGGAACAGGCGGTCCACAACAGTGTAGGACTCTGGATGGATCGGCGTATTGTCCAGAGGCATTTCCCCGCCGCTGACGCGCATGAAGCCTACGCACTGCTCGAAGGTTTTAGCCCCCAGCCGCGGTACCTTCTGCAGCTCCTTGCGGCTGTGGAACTTGCCGTTTTCCTCCCGGTACTTGACGATATTCTTGGCCGTCGTGCCGTTAACTCCCGCCACATACGAGAGGAGCGATGGCGAGGCCGTATTCAGATCCACACCCACATGGTTTACCGCGGATTCCACTACGCCGTTTAGGCTTTCGCTGAGCCGCTTCTGCTGCACGTCGTGCTGGTATTGCCCTACACCGATGGCCTTCGGCTCAATCTTCACCAGCTCCGCCAGCGGGTCCTGCATCCGCCGGGCGATGGAAATGGCGCTGCGTTCCGCCACGTCCAGCTCCGGAAACTCCTCCTGGGCCAGCTTGGAGGCGGAGTACACGCTGGCACCGGCTTCGCTGACGATGCAGTACGCCAGCGACGGCAGCTTCAGCTCGCCGATGAGGGAGCTGACGAACTGCTCCGTCTCCCGGGAGGCGGTGCCGTTGCCGATCACGATAAGCTCCAGCCGATGCTCGGTGATGAGACGCCGGAACACTGCCTTCGCCTCCGCCACCTTATTGTTGGGCGGGGTTGGGTAGGTCACGGCAATCTCCAGCAGCTTGCCGGTATCGTCCACAGCCGCCAGCTTGCAGCCGGTGCGGTAGGCCGGGTCCACGCCAAGCACCCGCTTGCCCTTCACCGGTGGCTGCAGCAGAAGGCTGCGCAGATTGCCGCCGAAAATCTTAATGGCCTGCTCCTCCGCCTTCTCCGTCAGCTCTCCCCTTACCTCCCGCTCAATGGACGGAGCCAAAAGGCGCTTGTAGGCATCCTCAATCACTGCCAGCAGCACTTCACGGACAGCGGATTCCCGCTTCAGGAATTGGCGGGCCATATAGTCGTGAATTTTCTCAGGAGCCACCTCCAGCTTAACCTTGAGGACATCCTCCCGCTCGCCGCGGTTAATGGCCAGAATCCGGTGAGGGGGCAGGCGGCGAACCGGCTCGGAATATTCATAGTACATTTCATATACGGATTCCGCGGTTTTATCCTTGGCCTCCGTAGCAATGACGCCGTTATCGTGGGTGAACCGGCGCAGCCAGGCCCGCAGCTTGGCGTCATCGGCGATAGTCTCCGCCAGAATATCCATGGCGCCGGCCAAAGCTGCCTCCGCAGACTCCACCCCTTTGGATTCGTCCACATACCGGGCCGCCTCCACCATAGCCGCTCCCGTGCGGGGCTGGGACCACAGCCAGGCGGCCAGGGGCTCCAGCCCCTTCTCGCGGGCAACGCTGGCCCGGGTCTTGCGCTTTTGCCGGTAGGGGCGGTACAGATCCTCCACCTCCTGCAGCTTGGCGGAGGCCTCCACCGCAGCGCGCAGCTCGTCCGTCAGCTTGCCCTGCTCGGCGATCAGCCGCAGCACCTCGCGCTTGCGCTCCTCCAGGCCGCGGATATATTGCAGCCGCTCCTCGATATCCCGCAGCTGATTCTCATCCAGCTCTCCGGTCATTTCCTTGCGGTACCGGGCGATAAACGGAATCGTATTCCCCTCATCCAGCAGGCCCACCGTGGTTTTCACCTTGCCGGTCGGCAGTTTTAGCTCCGTCGCAATCTGACGGAGGATCCGCTCCTCCGCCCGCGCCTTCTCCTCAGGAGTCAGCTCCGCTACAGACACACCCTCCGCCTGCTCCAACCCGGTATTGCCAACCTTCTCTTTGGTCTCCTTCGCCATCTGTCCCTTCCACCTCTCCTATGTAATCCCCAAAAGTGACGCTACCCTTCGAAGCTTATTCCGATTACTTTTGGGGGAGCCCCCGAATCCATTCCCCCAATTCCAAAGCCCACTCCAACCTTTTCCAACCAAAATCTGCACAAAAAAACGAGGGCTCCCCCTCGCTTTACTGTTGCGCCGCTAAAAGTCAATAAGGCCCAAACTGATCTGCAGGGCATCGTCTACCTTGCGCATGGTGTCCTCATCCAGATGCGTGATCTTGTCTGTCAGGCGCTGCTTGTCGATGGTGCGTATCTGCTCCAGCAAAATGACCGAGTCTCTGTCGAAGCCATGGGTTTCCGCATCAATCTCCACATGTGTGGGCAGTTTCGCTTTTTGAATCTGGGCGGTAATCGCCGCTATGATCACTGTTGGGCTGAACCGGTTGCCAATGTCGTTCTGAATGACCAGCACCGGCCGTACCCCTCCTTGCTCCGAGCCAACCACCGGGGACAGATCTGCAAAAAACACATCGCCTCGTTTCACAATCAAGCGCTACACCCCGCTAACCAAACGATCCACCGTTGTACCTGCATCCTCTTCCGCATGGAAAGACTCTGAAGCAATGTTCAGGTTAATCTTCGCCATCTCCATGTAGCCGCGCTGCATGGAATCCCGGAGCTGGCGCTTCCGGCGCTCTGTCAGGTACAGCTTCATCGCCTGACGGATCAGCTCGCTTCGATTGGAATTTTCCTGTTCCACAATCCCGTCTACCTCCTGCAGAAGCTGATCCGGCAAACTGATCATGATCCGTTTCGTATTCACGTTGGACACTTCCTCGCACCTCCAAAAGCTACCCGCCCTGACTTCCCCATTATGATACAAATAAAGGCAAATTATACAACATACCCACGCTGGCGCAGGCTTATCCTGCCTAAAACGCCATACGCTAATATATGTCCGGCGTATATCAGGTATGTTATATGGTCGAGCTATCGTTTCCGATATAATCCTTACTTTATATATTTCGGCGGCAACCGGGAAAATCCTTTGCATTTTGGCACAAAAATCCTCAGGAAAGTTTCCCCATGGAAATTCCGAGCTGGCTCAGGAACAAAACCTGCCGCTCCAGTGCTAACTAAACTGATGCTGCAGCGGATTCACCGTGTTCTTCACAACGCCTTCTTCCGTGTACACGCGTGGCACCCGGTGGGAGATCATACACACAATCTCGTAATTCACGGTACCCAGCTTCTCTGCCAGCTCCTCCGCCGGCAAAACCAGACCGTCCTGCTCACCGAACAGCACCACTTCATCGCCGATTTCTGCACCTGTTACGCCCCGCAGGCTGATCATACATTGGTCCATACAGACCCGCCCTACTACCGGAACCCGCTTGCCCCGGACCAAGGCATGAGCCTTACCCGTCAGCATCCGGGAAAATCCGTCCGCATAACCCACCGCAAGGGTGGCGATCTCCTCGCCTTCGGAGGCATGGTACAAGGCGCCATAGCTGACCCCCGCCCCTTCCTCCATACTTTTCAGCATCACGATCCTGGTTTTGAGAGACATCACCGGACGCAGCTTCACCCGCTCCATATCCACTTCATCGGAAGGGTACAGCCCATACATGCCGATGCCCAAACGAACCATATTATAGCTGATTTCCGGGGTATCAATGGCGGTTGCCGTGTTGCCCGCATGGACATAAGGGAAGGAGATTCCTTTCTCCCGGAAATGTCCGGCTACCCGTTCAAACTTGCTGAACTGCTCCCGGGTGTAGGCTTTATCGGCCTCGTCCGCGCAGGCGTAATGGGTGAACAGCCCCTCGACCTCAACACCCGGCAGCGCCAGAGCACGCTCAATAAAGGCAATAGCATCCTCCGTCCGGTTCAGCCCCAGCCGCCCCATGCCCGAATCCACTTTAATGTGGATTTTCACGGAGGGCTCCTCTGGTCCACGCTTCTCCAGGGCCTCCAGCACATCCATGCTGTATACATTAATCGTAATTCTGTATTTAACGGCCAAAGGCACTGCCTCCGCCGGTGTATACCCCAATACCAGAACCGGCGATTCAATGCCTGCCCGCCGCAGCTCCAGCGCCTCATCCATAAACGCCACCGCCAGATAGGATGCACCCTCGGCAATACATTCCTTGGCAATCTGTACGGCGCCGTGCCCGTACGCATCCGCCTTAACCACAGCCATGATTCTCATCTCTGCGGGAAGAGCGGCCCGGAAAGCGCGCAGATTATGCCGCAGCGCGTCCAGCGAAATCTCCACCCACGTAGGACGGTAAAACGCATCCACTGCCCATCACCCTCTTTGAAATCGATAGGGGTACTGCAAGGAAAGAGCTTTCCTCTCCCGCAGTGACCCCTGGCTTGAACTTCTTCAATTATGGCAATCCCCAAAACCCATACGCTTTATGTTACTTGCTCCCCGTAAAGCTGTCAATGAACTTTCCGCCGATTATTTGCCGGACGAGCCTTGAACGGAGATGGCAATTTGGACCATTTCCTTGACGGGAAGATCTCCGGAGGACAGTCTGAACTCCGTGCCTTGGGCCATCCAGAGCAGGGTTTTCTTCTCCCCGCCGGTCAGCACCCCGAAGCTGTACCCCAGATCCACCAGCTCTCCATCCTGGTAGGAAACCGATTTGTCGGAGGGTCTGGACTCCAGTAGCGTATAGTTGTAGGTGCCGGTATATTTCAAAAGAATGGCTGCATTTTCACCCAATGTGGTTTCACTTGCCTTGGGTTTGCCCACCCCGGCCGGGATATAGGACGGCTCGACGAGCGAAACGCCCTGGGACTGGGGAACTGCCGGCGTTCCGGCTGCGTTGGCGGCAGGCTGCTGGGCCCCTGCGCTGCCTTGTACCGGTGTTGTGCCCTGTTTTGTTGTACCCTGTGCAGAAGTGCCGGTTTGTGCCGCTGCGGTTTCCTTCTGCGTCTCCAGCCCCATGGTGGGAAGGGTAATCCGGGCGCTGGTCATGTTGCGCTGCATATCGAAATAATCCTTCTCGAAGGTCTCATTAAACTTGAAGTCGTTGAAATTCATCACCACAACCGGCTTGTTCTGGGCATCATAAATTTCCACTGTCTGGGGAGCGAAGCTCTTCTTGTTGATCCAGATCTTTTGGCGCGAAAGCGAGGAATTCGAGTAGTTGGCCAGCACATCGAACACATACGAATCGCCGTCCGTTGTAAACTGCCGCTCCTTGTCCTGATCGATACTGTTCACCAGCGACTCATACAGGTACACCTGGCCCTGATTCTTCGGCCAATCGCTTTGGAACCGGAAGCTTTTGTTCAGATGAGGCGTCAGAACAAACACACCGTCGTCATTTTTCAGCACAATCTGGGAAATATCCTTCTTGTCATTGGAGAGCGAAATCCGGTAATACGACGGCTTCTGGAACGACACCTCCACCTGATATTCCTGAGGCTCCGTGCCTGTATGGAGGGTCATAGTCCCCGTGCTGGTGTAGCTTTCCAGCTTCTCCACTTGCTTGTCCAAATCCTTCACCACTGCTCCCGCGTCCTTCTTACCTCCGAAACAACCTGCCAGCGCCAGTACCACAACAAGCAGCACCACGCTCAAACCCCATATCCGACGACGCATCCTTCATCATCCCCTCTGCACCTGATTCAAACATTGGTACATGTCTATGAGGAGACTTGACCCATTATGCAGACTAGCATGACAAGCCTGGGAAAAAGTTTGTCCCTAATCGCACCCCGGCAATAAAAGCAAGAAAAAAGAGACTGCCGCGGCAGTCCCCCAGAAATGATACAGAAAATGATCATAGAAATGAAAGATGAGTATAATGAATGAGTTCAAAAAATGGTTTTACCTTAAGACCCTCTTTGTTTAGCCTTATTCGCCCTTATTTCCCCCCTATCTTATTGAGGAGGAAACTTGTTGAACAGATTCGCCATATTGTAGTTCGATTCCAATTGAATGCTTACGTTCAGCACATTCCGCCGCATTGCAAATTCGAAATACATTTCCCCGTATGTCCAATTCCTTTTATGACTCAACGAACCAACCGCCAATTGACGGAATGCCTTAATATGGCTGTCCGACATATGGATCTCGGGAGCAGGCAGCTCATCCCCGCTGATCTCGATGGGCTCATGCTTTACACCATACTTGCCCACCACATCATTGCGGATCTGCACAAAAACCGTCCCTGATGCCAAATAACGCAGTTCATCCTGCATTGTCCGGATCACCAAATCCATCTGCCTTGCGAGAGAAATCTGTTCCGACTGCATTACTAACCTCCTCAGATACTGTTGAAATATGTCATTCTTCTGTATGATTATGTAAGTATTGAGTCCTATTATAGTTATATTTTGTAGATTTATCAACTATTTTGTATTTTGTTCAAATAATTAACACATGTGGTACTTTATTCTTATAAATCTTCTATTTTTGCTCCTTATAATCCACAGAAACCTGAATGGACCCCTTCCGCATCACAAAACGGTAGGACATCATGCCTGTGTTCCAATGGGTCCTCCGCTTCACCACATCTGTCGCCATTTCCCGGAGCAGCTCCACCTGCCGCGGACGGACCGCCACAACCTGGGAATCCCCCTCAGCCCCCGGCTCCACCCGGTTCTCCAACCGATGACGGACGCCATAGGTCTTCACAATCCCATCCTCAATGTGCAGAAACACCGTGCCTTCCTTCAGGCCGCACAGCTCCTCCGTCAAATCCTCCAACACCATATCCACCTGCACCGGCAACGGTATGGACATCAACATTGCTCCATCATCTCCCTTTCGCATTTGCGTCTCTGCGCTAATAGGCATTTCTTCTCTTGCCCTTCTGTTAGCGTAGACAGCATCAGCTTCAAAAAGATAACGGAAAAGTTTTTGAATTCACACATTGTTCACAAAAATCATCAAAAACAAAGAATCTTAGCGTTATTTCGAGTTACTCCGACCAAATTTATTCTATTCGCACCCCCTCCACCTCGTCTAAAACAACGACTACCTCCTTCACTCTGCCACCTCCTTTCCTCAACACTGCCACCCCCTTCCCGTGGAATTAAAAAATGCGCGGAAAGATCCCCTTCGGGATCCATCCACGCATGCTTTGCGACGAATGTTCAATATGCAATTGCTTACCTCAGCCACCAAACAATTCCACCGATAATGCCGGCCCAAATCAACGCGCCCAGCACCACCCCATACACCATTCCTCGGCCAATACCCAACGGATCATCCTGAATCCATGAATCATCCTTTTCCATCGCCGGCCCCCCTGTAAGCATCCTATGCTTGCTCTTACCAGTGTGGGACAGTATGGTTGGAAATATACGCTAATTTTAATGCGGAATGATATGAAAAGTCAACAGGGATATCCTAAATTCCCCAATTTCCCCCATGACCACTTCCGGCATCAATAGGCATTTTTGTTCACAAACCCATTTATAATCGTCTTCAGAATAATCTTAATATCAAATAAAAGCGTCCAATTCTCAATATAGAAAATATCCTCTTTCACCCGTTCGCTGATGGACGTATCCCCACGCAAACCTTTGCTTTGAGCCAACCCCGTAATCCCAGGACGGATATGATGTTTTACCATATACTTCGGTATCTCTTCCTTAAATTGCTCCACAAAATAAGGACGCTCCGGACGAGGTCCTACCACACTCATATGTCCCAGAAGCACATTAAAAAACTGAGGCAGCTCATCCAGGCTGGTCCGGCGTAGGAATTCGCCAACCTTCGTCCGCCGCGGATCATTCTCCACCGTCCACTGCGTATTGGACATCGTCTCCGGCATAACCTTCATCGTACGGAATTTGTACATAAAGAAATTCCGTCGGTTAAACCCAACCCGCTCCTGCTTAAAAATCACAGGGCCCGGCGAGCCCAGCTTCACCAACGCGGCAACCAGCAGCATCACCGGCAGCGTAATCAGAATCGCCAACAGCGAAAAGCTAATATCGAATCCCCGCTTCAGAATTCGATTACCCAGATCATCCAAAGGAATACTCCGCACATTAATTAACGGCATCCCCGCAAAATTATCAAAATACGGCCGCGCCGGCAAATAATCAAAGAAGTCCGGAATAATAAGCGTGCGGACCCCCATCTTCTCACAGGTTGCAATAATTTGCCCGTACTTCAGATGCGCGGTTAACGGCAGAGCGATTACAACCTCGTCTACAAGCTCCGAACCAAGGACATGTTCCAAGTCCTCCAGCTTCCCGATAATGGGCTTGTAGGACCCGCCGTCAGCCTCAGAATCCGTGCTGTAATCATCTAGGAACCCAATCACTTCATAACCCAGCTCTTTGTATTGCTCCAGGTTATTGGAGAATCGTTTACCCAGACTGCCTGCTCCGAGGATAAGGACAAATTGTTTATTATACCCCTTCTTCCGAAGCTCACGGGTGGCTATTTTGACGGAGTAGCGGAATACACATTGACTCATAACACTGAACGACACGAATATCGCAAGAAACTCTCTGGATATATGAATCTCTTTATAAATAAATAAAAAGCTCAGAAGAATTAATAGGCTAAAAAAATGAATCTGCAAAATCTTAACCACTTCAAATGAAAAACGCTTCTTTCGTTTAGGCACATAAAAATTTAAAAAGAACCCCAACACCAACGCGAGCGCTCCATAAATCATAGCCCATATAAAGTACGTTTGAAGTGGCAAAAATCCACCAGAGCTAAACCAGCCTGATTCAAACTTTATCCACCAGGCTGCGGAGAAGGAAAACAAAAACAACACATAATCGCATATCGCAATCAGTTGAGAAAGAATATGCTGATTTCTGCGAATCATCGGTTACCTTCACCCCAAACGTTTCATGCCATTTTTGATTAACGCCATGAGTAGTTTAATCCCAATTCCAAGGTAAACCAAACCATTCACCAAAGGCAAGTACTTTTTTTTGTAATGCTTCCGATGAAACAGCCACATCGCCCGATGAAACTCATACACAATCTTAAAAGGCTTACGACGGCTCGATGCCCCTTTATAGTGAGTAATGGAGGTCTTCGGGTAATAATAGATCTCCCAGCCGGCTTGCTTTATGCGGTAGCACCAGTCGATGTCCTCACCGTACATAAAAAACTCCTCGTCCAGTCCCCCCACTTGATCGATTACTTCCCTGCGTACCATCATGAAAGCACCGACCAAACAATCAACGGGATACGATTCATCCGGATCCAGATATCCCAATTGATATTGATTGAAGCGTGGAACATTAGGGAAGAGCTTGGAAAAGCCAAAAGCATAATAAAAGGAAGCCGAAGGCGTAGGGAAGCCTCTTCGGCATGCTTTATCCAGTTCTCCGTTGGGAAGAACAACCTTGCAGCCGCTTGCTCCTACAGTAGGATGGGCATCCATAATAGAAACCATAAATTCAATCGTATCCTGACAGATAACTGTATCCGAATTTAACAGGAGGATGTAACGTCCACTAGCTATAGAAATACCTTGGTTATTTGCTTTAGCAAAGCCAACATTATTCTGATTTTCAATGGTAAGTATTTGAGGATAATTATTAGTTGCAATCTCAATAATTCCGTCAGAAGAGTTATTATCTATAAGTATAACTTCATATTTTCGCTCAGTAACAGATTGAAATACCGACTTAATTGCATCCATGGTTAATCTGAGAGTCCTATAATTAACGATAATTATACTAATATCTATAAGTAAATTTAGTTTTTGAGGTTTCATTTTTTGTCCCGAGGCTCCATTATCTATTTGTTTTATATCTTTACAAGGTAAACTCTGTAGCAGCAGGACGATACATTAATTTATAACATCTGTCTATGAATAAAAATTAAAAGTAAAATCTTATTTTCTTTTTTGAAATAATATTTTAGCTAGAAGTCCAAGGTTACGAAGAAAACCAATTTTATAAAATGAATGAGTAAAAATGATTTTAACAGCGTGTATTCTGTTTACGTATGATAAACGAATAAAGTCATTCAGCATTTTTCGTTGGCTTTCACTTAGTTTATCGGAATATTTTAAATAAAAAGCCTCAGCCTGCCTTGTATATTTTGACATAACGAAAGGCTCGATTAATTTCTTCATTGAAAAAAAGTATTCCTGAGCACCTATAGTATTTGAACTGTGTTGCCTATAATAAACTAGCGGCTCATTGATTGATTCAATTATCCCAAAAGCACTGGCGGTTAATGCAATCCACCAGTCATGCATGACTGCTTCTTCAGGTATAGGATATACCATTTCTGCCAACTTTCTATTTATTCCAATTGTACAGCCCGTGACAACATTTTGAATGAGTATTTGGTTTAAATTAATTGAATCTGAGTGTAAGTATTGGTACTGCCAAAATGATTCAGATATAATATCTAAATTCTCATTGACTACATACAGATCGCTGTGGACAAGTTTAGGCTTTTGAAGATCATTAGCTTTCAAGGAAGTTACTAGTTTATCAATCTTAACATCTAGCCACTTATCGTCTTGATCGGCAAACATAAAATAAAAATGATCACCCTCTAAAGATTTCTTTAACAAAAAATTAAATCCTGGTAAGATTCCAATATTTTTACCAAAATAAACTTGAATATTATGTTTATATTTAGCTCGGTATTGTTTCAGTATTCTTATTGTATTGTCTGTAGAACCATCATCTCTAATATATAAGAACAACGATTCAAGATGATTGGTAACAAGTATAGAATCCAACAACTCTTGAATAAACTTTTCACCGTTATATGTGGTAAGAAGAATTGCGATTTTTCTTTTCATTTGGTCACCATTATCACTACATTAATTTTTTAATTAATATAATAAATAATCCGGATTAATTAAATCCGGATAAAAACTAGTTAAATGTTAAACATATTAATTAACTGGACAAACCGTTATTGCCAGAGTCCTTATGATTTATTGGATCATATACCCCAAGCATTGTTCTCCAAAGAATTTTTATTAATAATAAGTTACCTTTCCATGGGCTTATTTTTGTAGGAATTTTACCTTCGGGGTAAATTCTTGATACTGGAATTTCCTTAACCTTATAACCAAGCCGCGGTGCTTTTACAGTAATATAGGCTAAAAGTTCATATGAATCAAAGATTGACCGAAATGGCTGTAAACGGTGATCCAATAGAAATCGAGATGAATGCCCTCTAAATCCATTTGTTGTATCTGTATAATGATGGCGAGAGAGTAGAGATAAGAATGGTGCATGCATAATTTTTATTGCAAGTTTTCTGCTTAGTGGAGTATTTATTTCTGTACCTCCTGGAATATAACGAGAGCCCTGGACAAAATCAAACCCCTGTTCCATGCTTCTTACAAATTCAGGTATTGCTTCTACTCCATCTTTGCCATTACCATCAACTGTTATAATACCCTTGTATCCTTGCTGTAACGCAAAACCAAACCCCATCCGAAGTTGTGCGCTGAGCTTCCCCTTATCTTGTTTTGTTAGCAATGCGCGAATTCCATTTTTCATAAGAAAATCGGGATTAAGGGAACCGTCAGTGCTTCCTCCATCCAATATAATAATATCAACCCATTCAGAAAACGGACTCATTCGAAGAATTTGTTTCTTAATTTTCTCACCTTCATTTATTACAGGTACACATACACAATAATCTTTTGATTTACTTTTAAACTCATTGATGGAGTGCAGTGGTATTTCCCAGCCTCGATCTTTATAATCAATCATTACGTTCTCCTTAACTTTGGTATAGCTCAGCAACAAAGTGGATTGCTTCATTGACGGCTTCGTAATTATTCAATTTTATATTATTCTTCATTTCAATTGATATCCAATTGCTATATTGATATTCCTTCAAAATAATAGAAATTTCTCTGTGAATGGACGTATTTGAGCCAATTAAATCGAGAAAAGGTTCGCTGATGTGGAAATGCTGAATGTAAGGCATACACTGTTCCAAAATATTAGCTGGACTTTCATTATTTATAATCATCGTCCCAGTATCCAAATGAAGCCCAAAGCCGGGATGATTTACAGCCTTAACTAACTGCAATGCTTCTATAGACGTTGTAACAAAATCACAACCATATTGTAAAGGGTTAGGTTCTATGCAGAAAACAACTTCCTTTTTATGAGCCAACTCCCCTATTTTCTCGAATAAAGAAACAGCTTCACTAAAAACTTCTTTTTGATCCCTGCCTTTAATTAAACGATTTTTGGGAGAACCAAAAACTAACTTTTGAACGCCGAGAACTTGGGCAATAGTAAAGATATCCCCAAAATAACCAATAGCTTCTTGCTGCTTTTCTTTAGAGTCAAATAATATAATATCCGGTCTACCAAACAGTAAAGATTGCATAGCATTCAACTGGATTCCATTACTGTTCCAAAAATCTCTATATTTTTGGAGCTGATCTTTTGTAATGGCTGATACTGGATTATTTATTTTTGTGGGTGCTACCTCAACCCCCAAAAATCCATACTCTTTTAATATCGGCAGGATTTTAGTATCCTCTTCTTTTTCCCAAGCAATGTTCGAAATTGATAATTTCATCAGTTCTTCACTCGCTCTGCTTCTATAAAGTCAATAATTTGATGAAGTACTTCTTCTTTAGTATACATATATTCCTTACTTTTATTGAATAATGATGCATATTTACTTTTCATATCGTAATATGCAGGGTTATTGTGAGGAATATTATTAAAAGGAACACCAAAACATTTCTGCGAAATTTCAGAGGCCGTAACAGGCTCACATGAAAAATTGATTAACTTAATATCTTGACTTAAAGAAAGTTCTATATCTCTCCATAAATTTTTTAAATCATAAAATTGAAACTGACTGTCTTTATGTTGCAAATCTAAACAATTATTATGAATCATATCATATATAAAATTCTTTTTTAATCCTTTTCCAAAAAGCCCCGGAAGTCTCACAATAGATACATCGCTAAAATTGCTCTTTGTAAATTGTTCAAGATAAAAACGGTGTTTACCATAAGGTGTATTTTCTTCCGGTATAATTTTCGAATCTTCATTTACCTTAACCGGCACTGGATAAACATCTACTGTAGATATCAAAACTAATTTTTTACAATAGACTTTTCTAAGATTATTCATTAGTCGGTTTAAATTCTGCCAATCTTCATCAGGATCCTGATTAGCTTTCCATTTTACAGCAGGAGCTCCCGCACAAATTAAAAGATCGAACTCTTTTCCACTAATCTGTTCAATATTTTTTGAATTAAATGTAGAGTCAAAGTATGTTTGATCCATCAGCGATGAACCAACGTAACCAGTATAACCAATAAGAGCTTTACTCAATGCATCTTCCTCCTCAGATACTATTCGTAACTGCAACCTCAGCTTCAGCATTATTTTTCGCACCTGGTTTTTCTTTATACAGTTCTACTGACTTGGTGCTGTAAAAAGGTCGATTTTGAGATTCAATGAGTATTCTAGAGATGTATTCGCCAAGCATGCCTATAATAAAGAATAACCCCGCAAAACCGGTTGAAATTAAAATCATAATTGTTGTCCAGCCCTCTACTACATTTCTATTAAAAACATAATTATAAACTGAATAACCTAACATAAAAATCGAGAAAAAGAAAAACAAAAATGAAAGATAATGCGATATTCTTAATCCAAAGTTAGAAAATGAAACCAACACATCCAAGGCCAGTGCTACATTTTCTCGATTTAGTTTCTTTTGAGGATAATTTCCTGTTGATAGAAATTCTACTTTTGCTTTTGCGTAGCCAGTATATGCGTATAGAGCCTTGCGGTACCTAACTTTTTCTTTTAAACAAAGCATAGCATTGAGCGCTCTTCTGGTGACCAATCGAATTCTTTCGGTACCCAAATCCAAATCCAAATATGAAATACGATTAATAACCTTGTAAAAAAGTTTTGAAAATGATGAAGATAGTTCCGTGGAAGCTGAAACAATGTCAAACCCAGTAACAGCCTTTTTGTATAATTGCGGTATTAGATCAATATTATAATCGATAATAGCGGAATCAAATTCATAAACAAAATCACCCATAGACTTGTTTAATCCGGCCATCATCGCATTTTCTACACCATGCTTCCGGGATAAGTTTATAACAATAATATTGCCGCGAAGGCTTGGAATTGTATTTCTAATAATTTGAAGTGTTTTATCTTCACTAAAGTCATTCACAATAACTATTTCATAATTTATAAAGGTCTTATTTAAAACAGTATCTATGCTTTCTAGTGTTTTTGAAATCTCCTTCTCATTATTTCGTGCATAAATTATTGCAGATACGAAAACATGTTCCTTCATCATAAAAGAGCGTCCTCCAGATCATAAATGGTATTAAATTTTCCTGAAAGAACTGAAATAAACGAGGGTAATTCTTCAAACTTTCTAATAACAGTTGGTCTGGAATCATCAAGCTCTGCTGCATTCATAATGGCCTTAACAGACCAGAGGGAGTCTATATAACTAATTTCTATATCCGGCACTAAATATTTTTTGGATAGCTGGTGCATTCTTGTCCATGCGGATTCCGGTTTTGCGGGACAAAGATTACAGTTTTGAAGTTGCGTTGGAGTACACATCTTGTTTTTACTTTGACAGCTGTAAGTCGGTAACGAATTATATGAAGTTTCATGCGGCGTATGACCAACCGAAGTAAGTGAATGTGTTCCTGAAAATCCAAAGGGCATAACCGAGAAAAAGGGTCCATCCATAACTGTAATTCCAACATTCTTAAGCTTTGAATTAACTCGTGTTAGAATTATTTCACATATTTCATATTTAATATTAAATAGATCATATTTAAAAAAATTCAAAATTTGATTTATACTGGCATAAGTTGCATTCAGCACACGAGGAGAAGAAATCTCTATTTGATTTTGAAAATTAACACAAAAACAATCATTGTCTTTTTGAAAATTCATTAATCTCATACCATAAAAAACATCAACATTTGTTAGTTTCTTCAGTTCCTCAACGAACCACTTTCTGATAATGTTTGCATCATAAGTAAATTCGGTTGTTTCATACGCGGCTTCAACAGTTCCTTTATTAAAGTAGTTTTTACTATTTATCTCTATAGCTGGAATATTGACATACTCACAAAAATTTTCAAACTGCTCCGAATTAGTAAGGGAATCTGTTGCTGAAATAGCATAAACCTTAAGAAACTCTTTATTTACTGCAAATGAAAATTCCTCACTAAACCGTTGGTAATAGTTTGCTGATTTTGCAGCTGTCGAGACACTTCTTGGGTAATGATAACCATTATGCACACGCGCTTGATTAATATAACTGGCACGGATTAAAGGTTCTTTATCGAATTCAATTAAAGCTACTTTTAAACCCTTTTCAGCCAAAAATTTTGTTGCATAGAGTCCATAGATACCAGCACCAAATACAAGGTAATCATACTTTTGCACGTTAGAAACTCCATTCTATTTGACTTTTCTAACTAACTTTAAATAACTATTTTAGTATACCATCTACAAGAAAATTACGATAGTTCCTCCCACTAATAGTAAAATACCAATTATTTTAAATAATGAAAGCGGCTCATTAAATAATAAAACTGACATCGCCACTACTCCCAATGTGGTGAGTGCTTGAGAAACAGGAGAGATTTTGCTTAGGTCGCCGCGGGATATTGCTAAAATGTAAAATAAAAAACTTCCTCCATATAGCAAGGCTCCTATCCAAATGGAAGGCAGGGTAAATAGTTTAATCAGCTGATATAAATCAAAACCTTCAAATTTAAATCCCAAGACTCCATTTTTCAAGAAGTACTGAGCAGTAAGATTAAAAATCATGGCAATTATTAAAAGTAAAATGGTCATTTAAATCTCCTTGTCTTATTAGTACATTAGTCTTCAATAAGTATTGCTAGATTTTCTTCTTGTTTAAACATTATTGGTCGGTCTAAAAATACGTGTATATAGGTGTCACCAAAATAAACGATGTCTTTTATTTTTGCCATACTTTCGTCATACTTTAATGTTCTACCTGTTTTTAGATAATACTGATTAATTGGATTTTTTTCAAACAACAAAATATCACCATTTGAACTAACTCCTCGCGACCAATTATCATCATTTATATCAGAAAGATTCAAATTTGCACTTCCTAAATGTTGACTTTGAAAATTTGAAAACTTGTCATCATATTTCCATACTATATTAGTTATAGAAATTGGGATTGTAGTTGAAAAGGTAAGGAATTCAACTTCTCCATTCCACCACTTTAAATCAGTACTTAGTAAAATTGCATATTGGTGCTTACCTTCTTTAAGATAAAAATTAAACTGTCCTAACAAATCTGATTTTGACTTTAAATTAATAAGCATATTGTCTTTTTTGCTACTATCAATTTCAATTATTAAAAATGTTGGTGTATTCTTACTATATTGCTTCACATTTAGATCGACTTCGGTTACCTGTTGAAACTGCTCAAATTGTGGACTTTGGGGGATATTGTTCATGTCATTAGCCCACAACAAAGGAATGTATCCAAGTTGTCTATTCCATACTTCTGGTTGCTTATCAATAAAATTGAAAGAGAGTTTTTGGCCGTTTAGACTTTTTTTGAACGATTCAGTTTTTGATTTTATACTGTACAAATCAATATTGTTTAATCTAATAAAAGGTTCATAATTCTCATAGATATATTCTGAGATTTTATAGTATTTATAATCAATAGAAATACTATCAATAGTATTCATGGATTTTCCTGGAATAGGCATTATAACAATTGGCGAATTGCTATTTTGGATCTGCTCAATTGTATAATTTTGCGATTTATCTCCGCTGATTAACAATGGTGACTGATTCACATATACCGGGTTTTTCCGTTCGACTAATGCATAATAATAATTGACAGAAGCAAAATCGAAGTAAGTTTCTTCTGGGGCCAAAATTGTATTTAAGATTTGTTTAAGATGATTTGCATCAATTGGTATACTTCCCTCCAACCTGGATCCCAAAAATCTTTTGGGTTCTTCATATTGCTCCTTATAACTGAGAGAATGAATAGCACTTTCATAAAAGGATTTATGAGTTTTTAAGTTCCCAGTGAAGAGCACAAATATCATTGAAACAGCTAAAAAAATTAGCAGCACTTTTTTATTTTGAGTAAACAAAAATATAAATGCTAATAAAGCAAATGAAAAAGTAGAAAGAACAAAACTCAATGAGCCTTCTAGAAGTGAATGTCTTACAATTCCCCTGGGAAAATTAAAAAAATAAAAACCCAGAAAAAACAGAAAGCTAATTATTTGAATTTGATTGTTTTGTTTAAATTTTCTTGACTGTAAACATTTCATTGAAACCCAAATTAAACCGAATAACCCCGAAAGCGGAATAATAAAATATCCTAATATAAACTGTATAGAACTGGGATCTCCGTAACTTGAATAAGCCCAATTTTGATTCGAGTTAGATATTTCCAAAAATTCAATAATCCTATTTATAGGGGAAATACCTTTTAATAAGCACAGTAAAGTAAATATCGATAGCCCGCCTAATAATGAAATAAATCCTGAAGTAATTATATTGAAAAAGTTAAATTGCTTTTTATCATAAAAGAAGCATAGGTAACAAAAAACTAAAAGCCCAGAAGCAATGGAGGAAAACCCTAAATCAAGTCTATATAAACATAATAAAATGGAAGACATCCAAAAAAGATAATAAGGTAGCTTCTTACCTTTAAACTTGATTAAAACCATAACCATTACATAAGAAAAAATAAATAACTGATTAAATAAATTAAAAAGCAAGGGGAAAGTTAGTATTAAAAAAAAGGACTTTTCATGACCTATAAATTTATTAAGAAAAGAATATAATAAAAGAATATGGAAAATAATGACCAAAGGGTCGTACAAACTAAATGCCCATGGTTCATAACCATTTAAAGCCGAATAAATATATCCAAAAATTTGATTATACAACATATGTGCATCATAATTCTCGATGAATGGCAAAGATCCATAACGAAATAAATGATCAATCGCTAACCCATGATTGGCGATTTCAAACATTTCTTCCCCACTTTTTATTGTTCTAAAGGGCTGAGCTAATAAAAGGCCAAAACTAATTAAATTTAAGGGGATATAATATGAATGAAATTTTTTCACTATTCCTTCTTCATCAATTTCTTGCTTATTTTTTTGTTTTTTGTATCTAAAAAATGATGCCGCCATGGCTAATATCATGATTATTGAGTAATTTATAACTGGAATATCTAGAACAATGTCTGCTCTAATATTGATAATATTATATACTTCCAACATTATACTTTGAAATATGCTGGTAAAAAGCAGTGGTATTGATGCTGTAATTAGTACTTTTTGATCGGATATAAACCTGAGCCCTATTATTAATGCTAAGCAAACAAAAAAATAAATTAAAATAAAACTTATTGATAAAATTACTGACAAGTAAGTTGCAAGAGGGAAAGAAATAAAAATAACCCAGTAATATGTTGTTCCTGCAGTTTGAAGTTGTTTCCGAATTAAGAATCTTATAATTATAACTACCGCAATAATCAGAGGAGCTGTCTCTAAAGAACTCGTGGAAGAAAAGTAACTTCCAATTATACTTGCAATACCAATAATTGCAAAATCGTTATATTGCTTATAATCCTCCAATAAATCTTTATTCATCATTTTGTTTATGATAAAAAACAACATAAAATTTAATAGAATGACGCATAAGAACAAAATATAGAAATTAGCGATCTTACTAGAGATATTTATATTTTCAAATGTTGCATTGGACATAATGTGTTTAGAAAAATTTTTAATTGTTGAATTGCTGTTATTTAAAAAAAACTTTGTGAAAAAAGAAGAGATTAATAAAGTAAAAAAAATGCACAATGAAAATGCTCTAAAATAGCCATTTTTTATATTCATTTTTCCTCCTGGTAAAATAAATATTCTTCTAGGTGTAAACTATTATTTTTCTAATGATATCCTATCTATAGAGAATTCACTTACGTTCTCAATATCTAGCCTAATTTCATTTATAAATTTTGAATTTACCCATCCACTTATTTGTCCCATTGGAAGGATGTATACTCCCTCAATAGAAACATCAAACAAAAGAGACATTTCTTCAGTGAACCCCGATCCATTATTCCAAAACAATTGCCCTTTTGCAATTTGATTTTCTTGGAGTTTAGTGAAAGTAATCAGTAAATAATCATACATTGAAGTTGTATGCTGGGGAATTTCAAATGTAAAATGAGGATCCTGATTGTTTACTAAAAAATTGATACCTCTATCATTATTTTTATTCACAGTTAAACTGTTTAACTTCAGATCAGCTGAATTTGAAATGAGATTCTTCATTCCTTCAAAGTTTATAAAAGAAATTGATTTTTCACCCAAATTATATGGAATATTATTTAAATTATGAACATCCAACATTCTTTTAAATTTTGGATCACTAAAATTCTTTGAACTAATCGAATCCTTCAGATGAGCAGTAATTATTTTATCCGGTATATTATTGGATGAATTTAAAAGTGTATGGATGTTATAGGAAGATAATAAACAAATAAAGATTAATAAAATAGCTAATACTAACCTTTGGTATTGAATCAGCACTACTTTTGTAATAAATAAATATGTTAAAAAAACAATAGGAAGAATAGAAATATACAAATACCTGCCTATCATAACACTAATATTTGTCGAGTAAGTTCCAAGTACTAGCATAGCTATATTACACAAGAACACTATTGAAAAAAAAGTCTGTATTGAAAGAGACTTTCCATAAATAATATCTTGTATGCCTGAAAAACACTTTGAAAAAGCATACATAAGTACCCAAAAGAAAAAGACCACTAAGGTTAAAGCGAAAAATAGGAATGGGTCTTTTCGTGGAATAACTTCTTGGGGACTCCAATAGGTCATCAAGAAATCAGTTGTATACTGTAATATAGACCCAAGATTCAGATCTTGGGAAGGCAAAAGACCTCTCACGAATTCTACATGTAACTTTGTAGCTGTGAATGCATGGTATTGATGCAAGTTAAAAAGTATCCATGGAGCTAAAATTAAAATACATATGGTTGAAAAAATCACCATCATCTTTACCTTTTTCTTCAATGCGGTATCCATGGTTAAAAGATAAAGTAAAATCACCGCGGCGATAAAGATGGTTGTTAATTTTGTTATGATAACCATACCTGTCAAAACACTAAAGCTAATAAGGTGTACAAATCGTTTATTAAAATGAAACTTAATCCAAAATGCAAAAATTCCAGTACACAACAAAACCGCCAAATGTTCATTACTTATTGTGATCATTCGTGTGATTATTCCTGGTGACATAAAAAACAGAATGAGAATGCCGTAAAAAAGAGGTGCATTTTCTGAAACAACTTTTTGTTCAACTAATTCCTTATAACTTTTAATGATTAGATAGATTGTTAGTCCAAAACATATAAGCCCTAACATTCTAATCATATAGAAGGAGACAGTTACATGACTAGAAAATAAGGCTATTACTGCAGCCATTAAATAATATAAAGGAGGATGGACTGCTTCATATTGAATTGTACCTGTAGGAGCATTAATGAGATTTGAAGTCTGAGAAATATAATCTAAATCTATTTTATCAAATAGTGTTGGAATATCCCGGTGTCTAACAATATGCATAATGTAATCAAAATGAGCATCCTCATCAACTGGTGAAAACGATGGGATAAAAATAAAATATACACTTGCAATAAGCAATAAAAATATAATGATCATTTTCATGTCAGTTTTCATTAAACATTGAGTAATACCAAACAAAAAAATGGCTGATGCTAATATAAGATAATTAATGTTACTATCATATAAAGATAACAATAAATAAATAAAAATAAGGATAAAAGAAAAAGCCATCCAATATTTCCTGCTCATTCCACGACTCCTTTTGGAAATAAATCTAAAGAATTTAAAAACAAGAACTGTGGCGAATTATTTAAATAATCATTCTGTTCAGAGTCACTGTGTTGAGATTCCAATTCATGATTTGCATCAAAGTCAATACAAAGCTTTGTTAACTCATCTGCTAAAGAATCCGGATCGTATTTTTGCATTGAATGAATATTCCTATGGTACACAGACAAATCTTTATTCTCGTAATTGTTGGTTAAAACATTCAACCCGAAGTAAGCCATCTCTAAAGGAGGATAACTTGGGTGAGGAGAGATCATTAATGAGATGCCAAGAGCAGAAACCTTAAGCGTATTTGCATACTCATCTAAAGTCATCTTTCCCTTTGATAAAAGACTAATTCCATTTCCCAACTCTACTTCAGGGTGGGCCTCTCCAGCTGATATAAGTGTCCACTCCGAAGCTGTGGGGCATTTCCAAACCCACAACCTTAATGCCTCAACTATTAGGTTAAACGCATTTCTCGGTACAGATGGTCTCCCATATATAAGAATCTGCTTGTTCTTCTTTAATTTATCTTTTTGTTCCAAGAGGATTTTTCTTAAATGATTATTTAGTTTTGGTTCAAAAAAATACTCCTCAGTAAAGGAAAAGTTATGATTGTGGAAATAATCACGAAGCAATGAGGAGTTAAATATTGCAATTTGCGGTCCTTCATAACGGTAAGTACTTTCAGCTAATGCATATTGGCTAGACCATTGATAAAACCCCGGTTCAAAATCTTGAATAAAATATATTACCTTATTAATATTTTGTTGGTACTGTTCGGCTTGCCAACCAGCTACCCTTTGTGCAGCATAGGCTGTCCACCATGACGTCGCCAAAAAAATATCCTCTTTACCTACAGGGATTGTTTTATTATATCGATCATTAAAAGGCACGATCAGCTTCATTTGATTTGGGTCTTCATCACATTGGCTAATAATGAAATCCTTAAACTTTTCTTTATCATAATTAGTGGGTCCAGCATCAGTAAGGATAATTCGCATCTTGCATCCTTCAATGTTTTCAACTAATTCCTCGAAAAATTTGATAGCAGTTGAAATCCCCCCAAATACATGCTCTAAATTTATTGAAGGAACTAACAAATTCAAACGCTTACCAGATAGCTGACTCATCCTTGGTGAAAAAGGAGTAATTTCTCCTATATGAGTGTTAATAACATTATTTATGACGGATTGTTTCGCTGTTGAATAAATTTTATTTAAAAGCGGATTTCTTTTGACTATCCGTCTAATTATTTGATAATAATCACGCATATTTATTACTCCTATTTTTGTATTGGAATTACTGAAGAGAGCGAAAGATTTGCATTAAAAAATGGATCTCCCTCTTCGCGATATGGGCTATAATATTTTTCCGACATAATAAAATCAATCTCAGGAATAAAGCTTGTTCTGGTTTTCGATTCCAAATGATAAAGTTTAACATGAGGATCATAAATATTATTTAAGCCATTTTTTATTGCCCTCAAGCTTAATTCTACATCACTTCCGCATATAATAAATTCTTCATTAAAGCCACCAATTTTGTCGATCGTTTTCCTAGATACGGCTAAACATGCACCAGTTGAAGCAGCAACATTTCGGGTGAGCATAGGGGAAACAAAGGGAGAACCAAAATGAACTGGCCTCATCCCCTTAAATATATGATCAGCCCATCCCCCCATCCCCATTACCACACCAGCATGCTGAATCGTATTATCTTCAAACAGCAATAAACCACCTACCGTACCCACATCGTCTCTCAAGGCCTTTTCAGACATTCTTTGCATCCAATCGCTGCTTAATATAACCGTATCGTTATTTAAGAAAATAAACACATTGCCGCGGGACTCTCTGATACCATGATTATTTAATTTAGACCAATTAAATTCATAATGAGCTTGAATTACACGAATATTTGCATATTCGCCTTGTATTTTTGCAAACCAATTCTTTGATTCTAATCTTTCAGAATTATTATCAAGAATGAGAATTTCGTAATCGTTTCCCTCAGTTACAGATAGTATGCTTTCAATGCACGGCTCGAGCAACTCGAGTTTGTCCTTAGTGGGAATGATTATGCTTGTGAAAGGAGCCTCATCTTCAATTTTATAACGTGCATCATAAACAAAATGAAATTCGTCTTCAACCGCCCATGCCTTTCCTTTACCGAATACACGGACTAGATGTTCATTAAGGGCCTTTAGGCCCGCCTCATGTGCGTAAGGTTTAGAATCTGGGTTACTGGCGGTAGATGTCTCTATCTCTCTCCAAGAGTACAAAACTTTAGGTATATGATGAATAAGGATTGCTTCTTCACTCATTCTTAAAGCTAAATCAAAGTCTTGTGCTCCTTCATAACCTAAACGAAACCGGCCCACTTTTTCAAACAATTTCCTTTTAAAAGCAAAAATATGCCCAATATACATTTGTGAGCGCAATAAGTCAGGTGACCAATCCGGCTTAAAAAACGGAAATCTATGATTTCCATTTAAGTCAATCTTATCCTCATCTGAATATATAAAATCCGCACTGGTTTGGTTAATAGCTTTTACAATTTCATAAAGCGCATTAATATGCAATTCATCATCATTATCTAAAAGAACAATATATTCTCCTTTCGCAATAGAAACTGCTTCATTTGAAGCTCCTGAGATGCCTTGGTTATTAGTAAGAAATTTCACTTTTACCCTTATATCATTAATTCCCAATAAATACCCTTTTATTTCTTGCTTTGTCGAGGCATCATCGACAATGCAAAGCTCCCAATTATAGTATGTTTGAGAAAAAACAGATTGAATAGCTAAACTCAACCACTTAATCTCAACATTATAAACAGGCATAATAATAGATATCAATGGTTTTTCAGAGAATGCACTTATTTCTTTTTCAATATCAGTATAATTAAGACTTCTACTATTTTCTGGAGGATTATATGTTTGATTAGAATAGAGAGCCCCTATCATTTTTTCTTTGAACTTTACAAAACCATTTTTCTTAATTTCATTTAGACCTTTTTTAATAAAATCTGGTTTTTTCCAAATGAGCTTTAAAAGGTGAATTGCTTTCCTTATATGACCAAATATCCTGCCAGCTTTCAAAGAATCATCACTCCATCATGATTTTCTAAATACTTTTTTTAGGAACCTTATAATGCGCCATGATCTTGAGGTATGAATACTATTTATTTCTTCCAGTGCTATTTTTAATTCTTTTTCAAATTTTTCATATTCTGATTTTTTCCATTCATTTTCCAATCTCAAATTCCCAGTTTCGTGAATTAACTCACTATTTTCTTGCACTAATTTATCAATCCTTGTCTTACACGCATCAAATTCTAAATTTACTTTAGTGATGTTTTCTACTAATTCAATATTGTTTTGCTTAATATCCGTTATTTCTGCTTTCAAGGCACTCATTATATTCGCTTTATTTTCAATATCACTTTTCGCCTCTTGGAGTTGCTCTTGCGTCCAAGTTAAGATAGATTTTACTTCATAAATTAACATTCTGAAATCAAGTGAGTAGCAAACAACATCAAATTGTATTTCATTTATTTGAGAATTACTAAAAGTAATAATACAATTGGGGTCATCATGTTCGAACAACATTAAGTTCATCCAAACGAAACTATAATTTCCCGATTGTTTCTGACACTCCACAGGCTCACCGTTATTATTAATAGCTTTTATATTTGTTATTTTATAGGCACCTGCGAAATCGGATGGGTCAATTCGTACTGAATTAATTGATCCAATTAATTCAGGGACTTTTATGGAACAATGACGGTAAATATCTTCTTTGTTAAAGTCCAAAGTTAAGCTATTGTTTTCTGAATACTCTCCATTCTGTCCAAAAAAAATCTGAATTCGATCTTTTGGGACATCTGCAATAGATACCTGATTTTTTAATAAAATAAACACCGTGGCCAACTGATGAAAGAATGAAACCATATCGTCAAATTGAGTTATATCTAAAGACTGCAAACTTTTTGTATTGGCCTTGGTTACATACTTTCTCAGGTTACTATTATCTTTTTCAATAATAAATATTTTTCTGTATGAATCCTCTACTGGAGTGTAATCTATTGTAAATAAGTGCTGGTTATAATAATCGTCCAAATTTTGGCGGTACTCAATTAATGAAGGATGAATAATAGAGATAAAGTGTAAGCCCATTAACTTTTCCCATATGCGAATATCACCGTGACTTAATACGTTGTAATTCATATTATTTTTTTTCAAATACTCTTCGAGATCACTCTGCAAGGGCAGGCCATATTCTTTATGTTCCCATAACCACGTATAATTTTGATTAAACAGTGTTCTAAATAGCGAGTTTAACCGTTTTTCGGCTTGAACCACTTTTAATGTTTGAAACGGGGCAGAAATGATAAATCCCTTTGCGCTAACTCTATAAAGCTCATCAATAAAGCTGTTTCTTCTCTCAGGGGGAATGTGCTCGAATACATCGAGAGCAATAATGATATCAAAAGCTTCGTCTTCAAAGTTCATTTCAGTAGCATCCCCTAGGACGTACTTGGGGTTATTTAGCAACTCTTCCGGAAGCTGTATATCCAAATACTTAATGTCATCATTAGGTAAAAAATACTCAAGATTCTGATGCTCATTTGCACCTACCTCTAATATCCGAAAAGATTCACCTGGATGTTGACGAGCATTATTAATTATTTCAGCGGCGTTATTATATCGCTGGTATTGGTCAAAAGGAACAGTCCTCATCTTTGCACTTCCCATCTATGCTCCATATATACTAAACCCTCAGAAAAGTAATTATTAGTTACTGTGAATCGGGCAGCTTCCTGTTTATAATTTAAACACACCAAACCCTCATTATTAAATGCGCCTACATCAATACAATATGTTCCGCCAAGAAGGTATAGCTTCGGAATAATATATTTCACCACATGTCGTCCTCGTTGCCGCGGAACTTGCACCTTCTCCAGATATGTGTTGGGTCCAAAGATGTACTCCCTATCAGGTGTATAAATAGCTACACCAATAAGAAAATCATCTATCTTCTCTTCATAAATATCATATACTACATCTACCTCGAGTGCATCGAATGTTTTAAAGTTGCCTTTATTTAAAGTTACATTTTGGACACTCGCCAGCAGATCACAATTTTCCGGGATTTCAAAGCCAACTTCAGGCGCTTCAGCAATTGGGGAAGACAACCCTTCGTCTTTCAAAAAAGTATCATATTTCATATAATCTTCATACAAATCAACAACCTCGCTAGCTTCCCCATCGGCCACCAACTGACCGTCCTTTAACCATACGGCTCTATTACAAAAACGTTTTACTTGCTCCGTGGCATGTGAGACGAACAGAATAGTAGTTCCTTTCGCCTTCAATTCCTTCATTTTATCAATGCATTTGGTTTGAAATCGTATATCCCCAACAGCAAGTGCCTCATCTACGATAAGAATATCAGGATCTACATTTATGGATACAGCAAAGGCGAGTCTAGCAAACATGCCGCTGGAATATACTTTCACAGGCTGCTCAATAAAATCACCGATATCAGCAAAATCTATAATTGCACTCATTCTTTCATTTATTTGTTCACGAGAATAACCCATCATTAATCCATTTAAATATATGTTTTCTCGGCCTGTATATTCCGGATTAAATCCTGCTCCCAGTTCAAGAATCGCGGATATTTTCCCATTTACCTTTAAACTACCGCTTGATGGAGATAACACACCCGTAATCAACTTGAGTAAGGTTGATTTCCCCGAGCCATTTTTCCCGAGTATGCCTAACGCTTCTCCTTTCATAACAGATAAACTTATATTATTTAGTGCATTAAAATCATGGTGGTATTTCTTTTTTGACAAGGAGAGGGCTTCTTTCAACCTATCCAGCGGCTTCGAATATAACTTATATGTTTTACTAATACTCCCTAATTCAATCATTGCACTCATTCAGTAGTCACTCCTATAGGACATCTGCAAAGTGCGGCTTTAGTTTTCTAAAAATCACAACACCAGCAGTCAGTATGGTCAAACAAGCAAACCAGAAATATAAAGTTTCTATAGGTCTTTGATAAAATAAAATGTGATCAATAAATGAATCCCTGTACCCTTGGACAATGTAATACATCGGGTTTCCTTGGAACAAAAAACGCCACTTATCAGATAATATAGAGAGGGGCCAACCAATAGGAGTAAACCAAAAACCTATCTGCAGAATAATCGCAATTATTTGATTGAGATCTTTGAAAAATAGAACAACAGCCGAAGTAAAATAACTTAATGAGACGACCAGTATAAACATGCAAAAAAGATAGTATAACACCTGAAAATTATATAATGAAGGATAATATCCATACAACGAATATACTATTAAGATAAAACCAAGGAAAAAAATTTGTACAAACAAAACTGATACAATTTTAACAACCGGTAAAAGCTCAATTTGGAATACTACTTTCTTAACTAAATAACCATACTCTGATAATGCATTGGTTGCACCAGAAAAAGCATCAGCAAAGAAGAACCATGGCACAATGCCTGCTATAAACCATAAAATGAAAGGGACTTCCGAGACGTTACCGCTACGTAAGCCAATCTGAAATACAAACCAGTAAGTAATTACAGTCAAAATAGGTTGGATAAATCCCCAGGTGACACCCAAATAAGAGGATGCATATTTTGTCTTGAAGTCGTTTCGGGCTAGACTTAATATCAATTGACGACCGGTGAATAGAATTCTTGATAGCTTGACAGTTATCTTTAAATATTTGAGAATAATAGAAGAAATAAAACATATGAACAAGACTATGATAATATCTCCAATTAGGTCTTTAGTGGATACTGTATTGAATGAATCCAAAATATAGGGGCCGATATTAACTAAAAAAAAAGGATCCTCCCCCTCTGTAAATAGTTCATATGAGTTTTCTTTGGTAAATGATAATTGCATTTGGTTTAAGGTTACCTCAAGCTGGTTTAGTGGAATCTTTACCTTAACATTCCCGGACACTTGGAAATCAACAAATTTAATTGAAGCTGGTTTAGTTCCAACGTCAACTCGAACTAGTTGTGTTTTTTGCGGCAAATCAAATACCAATTCTTCCCATTCTCCCACCTTACTGTAAAGAACGCTAATGGATCTTTCTTCCGCCCATTGTTGACCATCCGCAGCATAAAAAACCTGGTACTGATCGGACATCCCTGATTGTACTTGAAAGGATAGCTGCACAGTTTTGCCTTGTCTCTCATGATGATAAAAAATAAAAAAGGCCGAAAATCCAATGGTCAGAATTAAAACTCCAAATATAATTTTCTTCAAAAATTTCACAATAACTTCTCCCGCTATATGGAATTTTCGGTACATAATCAAGTAATATAAGGAAATGGAAGGATTTTATTTACCAAATAAGTATACGAGAAAATATGATCATTGTCGATAAACCGATAATTTGAGAAACTGCATTTGTTCTCACCAAACCAGAATGAAGGAGCTTTTCTTGTGAAAAACAAAAAAACGACAAAAAAAAATCTTGTGCTAAAAAGCGACCAACAATCCATTTTGTACTGGATCGTTATGTCAGCACTTATCTTCATTTGCTTCTATGCGGCGTTTCATACTGCGTTATTTAATGGTTATTCTACTATTTTTGATAAAAATATCAATACAGCTTTAATGCTTTCATCTCTTGCCTTAATAATGATTTCTATTAAACTTTTCTTCAAGTGGAAACTAGAGGATAATCGGGATTTAATCAGTATTTATGTCTGGCTAATCCCATTAACTTTTTGGATTTCCTCATTTAAAGCCGCTTCGCCGGATCTTGCTAAGAGCATGACCCATATACATATGATGTATATTACATTATTTCTTGCGGGTGTTTTACTAAACCGCCGCGAATTCGGAGCAAAGTTCTTGCAAGCTACTATTACCATAGTGGGCTACTTAGTAACCCTATACGGCCTAGCCTGTGCCTTCGGAAATATGTACTCTCAAGACGCGGTTATGTTCGACCAAGGACTTCGCCTTACTTCCGTATTCCAGTACGCCAATGCTTACGCAGCTTTCCTTATGGCAATTCTATTATGCAGTCTCTACTATACCACTCATTCCAGAAAGTGGTATGTGATTTTTGTCAACGGAATGATGATTGTGCCGATTCTTCTCTCATTTTGGCTCACGTTATCCCGCGGGGGCATTGTAGTAATGCCTTTTATCTTTCTCGCTGTTCTCCCGCTTATGACGATGTCCAGACAATTGATGTTCGCTCTTTATATGATGATTGGCGTGATAGGCTCTTTCCCCATCACCGGTTATATAACGGACAAGTCCACCCGCATAGTGAACCAATTGCTTACGACAGTCTCCCCTGACCGGAAATCCGCCCAAACCTTAAGTTGGTTTAATGGAGATAGCTTAAGCGGTTGGGCCGTGGTAATTGGGGTTTCTGTCGTATCAGGGGCTATCATATGGTTGCTGCAGTCCTATGTGTTCTCTCGCCTGGATAAGAAGTTGTCCGTTTTCTCCTCCCGTAAACGAACTCGACTGGTGCTGCCGGCTGCGTTGGTTGTTGTAGGAGCATTGGGAGCTGTGTTGTTGCTTGCGACTCCTGTAAAGTCCCTTCTTCCCGATAACCTGGAGACACGTTTAGAAAACATTAACTTCAATCAACACAGTGTTCTGGAGCGGGGAACCTTCTATAAGGATTCCATTAAGCTTTTCAAGGATTATCCCATACTCGGTACAGGCGGTGGCGGTTGGGCCGTTTTATATGAGAAGTATCAGAATAACCCCTACACAAGCCGTCAAGCACATAATTTCTTTCTTCAGTATTTGAACGAAGTGGGCATAATCGGACTTGTGGTATTTATGGGCCTATTAACAATCGTGTATACCTTATTTGTAAGAAAATCATTTTCAGAACACGTTGAGCATACGGAAAAACGCCTTATTTTCTACATGATATCCGTATCTATTCTCGTTCATAGCATTTTGGATTTCGAACTTAGTTATGTGTTTCTGGGAAGCTTAGTCTTCTTGTGTTTGGGAGGAATGGCCTCCATCCTGGACGGAAAGCCCAAATGGATTAGCAAGCTGTCTATACTTTCATCCAAAAGATTCATCTACCCGGCAGTTGTTGGTATTCTGGCATTGGTATTCTTCATCTTCTCCGTTATCAGAATCAACGCCAATAACTCATACGAAAAAGCCATCGCATATGCACAACAAGGCAAATCCTTCAATGAAGTTATGGCTCAGGTAGATTCGGCTATTAAAGCTAACCCTAAGCCTGACTTTTACGGGCTCAAAGTTGACTTTTTTATGCAGGTGGCTTCCCAAACAAAAGATCAACAACAGCAACAGTTTCTCGATCAAGCTGCTGCTACCTTAACAGAAGCTAGAAAGAAGGAGCCGAATAACCGAGCTTTATTAGAACGGCAATATTCCCTTTATATGACCGAACAAGACTATGCCTCTTCTATTCAATTATTGCATGAAGCATTACAGCAGTATCCGTGGGAACTCAGCTTCTATGAACGCATTGCTTCCATATATAATACGCAGTGGAATCAAGCCAAACAAGCTAACGACAAGGTGAGGATGGACCAGACGTGGGCAGCCCTACTAGACATTTATGACAAGGTTCAAAAAGGTGTAGATCATATCGCTACATTACCAAAAGAACAGCTGTCAGGCAGACCTTTTTACCATAGCCCCATCATCCGCTATTCAGTAGGACAAGTGAACATGGTGAATGGCGAGTATGAAAAAGCCTGGTTGCAGCTGCAGCCTGCCGGAGAAGAAGCCTTTGGGCTGCTAGAGAGTGTCAATCCGCAGGCAGACCCGGCCTCCTTCCAACAAAACCAGTTAATTGTCCAATGGTACCTGGCTCTCGTGAAAAAACAGGGGACTTTAGATCAAAACAGATACAACAGCTTTATAGGGAAGTATCCTGACTCAAAGGCGCAGATTGACAATATCGTATCCTCGCTGAAATAAAATTAAAGGTTGGACCTCCATCCCGGAAGTCCAACCTTTTTTCATTCCATCACACCCGCTTCAGCAACGGCCTCCACCAGTCCTCATTCTCCTGATACCACTGGATCGTCTGGGCAATCCCCGTTTCGAAGGAATATTGCGGCATCCAGCCCAAGGCCTCCAGCTTGGTGGGATCGATGGCATACCGCTTATCGTGGCCCAGCCGGTCGGTGACAAACTCAATGAGGTCCTCGCTCTTCCCTAACGTCCGGATAATCGTTTTGACCACGTCCAGATTGGTTCGCTCATTATGTCCCCCTACATTGTACACCTGGCCGCTTACACCTTGGTGCAGCACCAGGTCAAGCGCAGAGCAATGGTCCCAGACATGCAGCCAATCCCGGATATTTTTACCGTCCCCATATACCGGAACCTTCTGGTCATTGACAACCCGGGAGATGGTTAACGGAATCAATTTCTCGGGGAAATGATAAGGCCCATAATTATTGGAGCAGCGGGTAATGTTCACCGGCATGCCGTATGTCTCATGATACGCCCTCACCAGAAGGTCAGAGGCGGCCTTGCTGGCGCTGTAAGGGCTATTAGGCTGTATTGGTGTTTCCTCTGTAAAGAATGTCTCAGGGTCGAAATCTAGCTCTCCATACACCTCATCTGTAGAAACATGCAGAAACTTCGTGATTCCTGCTGCTTTGGCTGCATCCAGGAGCACTTGTGTACCTAGTACATTCGTACGCACGAATACTCCCGGGTCCGTAATCGAGCGGTCCACATGGCTCTCCGCCGCGAAGTGAACTACGTAATCGAATCCGGTTTTGCTGAACAGCTTGTTGATAACCGCCATATCGGCAATATCCGCCTGAATAAAGTGATAGTTTTCCTTATCCTCTATTGACTTGTGCTTCGCCAATTCTCCGGCATAAGTCAAGAGATCCAGGTTATAAATATCATAATCCGGATACTTGTTCACCATGTATTGGACGAAGTTGCCGCCAATAAATCCCGCTCCACCTGTTACCAGTACCTTTTTACGTGTCAATACGCTCATCCCTTCGCGTTTAGCTCTTCCAGATACCGCTTCAATGCATCCTGCCAGTGTGGCAGCCGCTGGAAGCCGCAAACCTCCAATTTATCCTTGGACATCCGGGAGTTCTTGGGCCGGACCGCCCGGGTAGGATATTCCTCGGTGGTAATATGGTTTACTTTCACGTCTTTCTCCGCTTGCCGGAAAATCTCCTCCGCAAACTCCGCCCAACTGCAGATTCCCTCGTTGGTAGCATGATAAATACCATATTGTTCCGATTGAATCATACTCACAATTAGCTTAGCCAAATCTGCCGTATAGGTTGGAGAACCGTACTGATCGCTAACCACATTAAGCTCAGCACGGGATTCAGCCAGTCTAAGCATGGTTTTGATGAAATTATTGCCATTGATACCGAAAACCCAGGAGATACGGATAACATACCAGTTTTCCAAGATTGATTGAAGAGCCAACTCGCCCTCATATTTCGTTAATCCATACTGACCGATTGGCGCTGGCTTGTCAGTCTCCTTGTAGAACTCCAAACCCTGACCGTCGTAAACATAGTCCGTACTGATATACATCATCTTGGCATTGATAGTCTTAGCTGCTTCAGCCAAATAACGGGTACCGTCCACATTCACCCGGCGGCACAGGTCCACCTCATCCTCTGCCTTATCCACGGCTGTATATGCTGCACAATGGACAATCGCATCCGGACGGATCCGGCTGACTGCCGCATGAACCGCCTGCCCATCGGTGATATCCAGATCATCTATGCCAACACCGACCATCTCCAGCCCCTGCGATAACCCCGCTTTTACCACATCGTAGCCTAACTGCCCGTTATAACCTGTCACCAGTATCTTCATTCCATCATTCCCCATACACAAAGTTATGCTCCACATCAGTAAGACGCGGCGCCTTCTCATCCTTGGCGGACAAAACCGGTTGAATATCAAGTGGCCAGTCAATTCCTAAATCGGGATCCGACCATAATATTCCTCCGTCACATTCCGGAGCGTACAATTCATCCACCTTATACTGAACCTCAACATCCTCGGTGATGGTCATAAACCCATGAGCAAATCCTTTAGGAATCAATAATTGCTTCTTATTCTCTGCGCTGAGCTCTATTCCGAACCAAGCGCCATACGTTGGACTTCCACGGCGGATATCCACGGCCACATCATAAATGGCACCCTTTGTGCAACGCACCAGCTTCGTTTGAGCTTTAGGGTTTAACTGATAATGCAAACCTCTTAACGTTCCTTTGGCTGCCGAGAAGGAATGGTTATCCTGTACAAACTCCAGCTTTAACCCTTCTCCAGAGAATGCCGCTTCGCTATACGTTTCCATAAACCAGCCGCGATGATCTCCGAATACCCAGGGTTCAACAACCAGCACACCTTCAAGGTTGGTCTTGGTAAATTCCATGATGCCGACTCCAATCTTTTAGCAAAATTAGTATTGAATTTGTCCGTTGGCAACCTTGATCAGGTATTGCCCATAACCGGTTTTACTCAGCTTCTCTCCACAGCAGCGCAGCTGCTCCCGCGTAATCCACCCATTAATATATGCAATCTCCTCAGGAGCGGCTATCTTAATACCCTGATGACCCTCTACCGTTCTGACGAAATTGGTCGCATCCACCAGGCTTTCGTGGGTACCAGTATCCAGCCAGGTATATCCGCGTCCCAGCAGCTCCACATCCAAGTCTCCAAGCTCCAAATAAGCTTGATTAACGGAGGTTATTTCCAATTCCCCTCGTTCAGACGGCTTAACCCGCTTGGCAATATCTAGAACACGGTTATCGTAGAAATACAGACCCGTTACAGCATAATTGGATTTGGGCTTTTGGGGCTTTTCCTCAATACTCAGTACCTTGCCGTCTCCGTGAAATTCCACCACACCGAACCGCTGCGGATCCTGGACATGATAGCCGAATACTGTAGCCCCTTTTTCCTTCCCAGCCGCCTTCAGGAGCCTCTTACGCAATCCGCTGCCATAATAAATGTTATCCCCGAGAATCATAGCCACGGAATCTTCTCCGATGAAGGATTCTCCCAATATGAAGGCCTGGGCCAATCCATCTGGGCTAGGCTGAACCTTATAGCTTAAGGAAATTCCAAACTGGGAACCGTCACCCAACAATCCTTCAAACCGGGGTGTATCCTCAGGTGTGGAAATAATCAGAATCTCCTTGATCCCCGCCAGCATAAGAGTAGTCAAGGGATAATAAATCATAGGCTTATCGTAGATAGGCAACAATTGTTTGCTCGTCACCATTGTGAGGGGGTAAAGCCTTGTTCCACTTCCACCTGCCAATACAATACCTTTCATGAACCAATAACCTCCCAATAAAAAAGCGTGGAGTCCGAAATGATACAATACTAGTGTATTATACCATTCTTCTTCCAACGCCGGAATAGTTGACTCACATGGTAGAGCCTATCGTTCTTTCCCCAATCAACTTCACTAATTCTTCCATCAACGGCCCCTTCAGCTCATCGTTAGCCAAAGCAAACTCCAACGTTGTCATGATGAAGCCCAGCTTCTCTCCCACATCATAACGTCTGCCCTCGAAGTTATAGGCGAATACGGGCTGCTCCAGGTTCAACTTCTGAATGGCATCCGTAAGTTGGATTTCACCACCCGCTCCTACCTCTTGAGAATCCAGAAGCTCGAAAATCCGGGGGGTCAGGATATACCGGCCCATAATGGCCAGGTTAGATGGTGCTGTACCTTTGGCAGGTTTCTCTACAAAATTACGCACTTGATAAAGCCGGCCGTTCTGTCCATCAGGATCCACAATACCATAACGATGGGTCTCCTGGAACGGGACTTCCTGCACGCCAATGATGGAGCATTCAGTTTTATCGTATTCCTCCATCAGTTGTCTTAGACATGGCTTCGGCTCTGCCTTGACAATATCGTCACCTAGCAGAACGGCGAAGGGCTCATCTCCGATAAACTTGCGCGCACACCATACCGCATGGCCCAAGCCGCGGGGCTCCTTTTGGCGGATATAATGAATATCCACCAGGTTAGAGGCACGCTGCACCTCCTCCAGGAGCGCCAGCTTCTGCTTCTCCAACAGGTTATGCTCCAATTCGAAATGGTTATCGAAGTGATCCTCGATGGCACGTTTGCCTTTGCCGGTCACGATGATGATATCTTCAATCCCTGACTCCACCGCTTCTTCCACAATATATTGAATGGTCGGCTTATCTACTATCGGAAGCATTTCCTTGGGCATAGCTTTGGTCGCCGGCAGAAAACGTGTGCCTAAACCGGCGGCTGGAATAATTGCCTTCTTTACCTTCCTCATTCAGCACTTCTCCTCCACCTAATCATCTATCTTTGCTGGAATGCTCATGCACTTGGCTTTGACTTAAATAGAGGCTTCCGGGGATTGGAACGAACCTTGATCCACAGGCGGGCCTCTTCATCCCGAAAGACCTTAATGCCAATTAACAGAAACGGAGTCCGAATTTCCTTAAAATAACGGCTGGCCATATGAATCGTTTCCCCTATTATAACAGTTTCTTTCTATTATAATAGATTTGCGGAGAAATGTAAGGCCCTTGGAACTATATTTACCAAACTCACCACCATCATTCCACCATTAGACCCAATTCGACTTTCTTCTTGTTGCAATTCTTCTATTCGACTTTCCAGGGGTCCTCAAACCGATAAATATCCGTTTCAGATAAACTGCTTCCAATTTGCGTTTCGATCATCTGCAGCTCATGATGGGCCAGGATAGAATGACGGATTCCCTGGGGAATACGGATGACATCTCCCACATGAACCTCCCTGCGCCTGTCCTCCAGCATCACTTCGCCCTTGCCTGCCGTAACCGTCCATACCTCTTCACGTTGTTTGTGCAGTTGGTAGCTTAGACTCTTCCCGGCCAGAATACATACACGCCTCACCAAAACCTCGTCTCCCCGGTCATTCGCACCGTACTCCAGCACCCGGTACCATCCCCAATACCGTTCCACATACATAGGACGGGGTTGGTCATCTGTCAGAATCTCCTTAATCCTGGGGCTTTCCTCCTTGTCGGCAATCAGGATACCATCGGGGCTGGCCGCTACAATCAGATTGGAAGCCCCTAAAACAGCGACCGGAATATCCAGCTCATTCACAATATGTGTATTCGTACTGTCATGGCTGCATACCCCTTTCCCGCTGATGGACTCGGTCATTTCTTCCGTTAGGGTGTTCCATGTGCCCAGGTCCTTCCAATAGCCTGTATAAGGAATAACACTGATGTCCTTCAAATGCTCCACAACCTCATAATCGAAGCTGTTCTTTCGTATATCATGATAACGATCATGCAGAGACTCATATTCCAACGGCAATTCCCGATGCTGCAGTAGCTCCATGAAAAACCCCAGCTTCCCAGCAAAAACACCGCAATTCCATAATGCCCCCTGCTCGAGAAAAAACCGAGCCACCGCTTCTTTGGGCTTCTCTGCAAAGCGCTTCACCGTTCTGACCTCGCCGGTACTCTCTTCCGTCAGTATATATCCATATTTTTCGGAGGGGTGCGTAGGCGCCGCGCCGATAAGTGCTAGAGAGCTTCCTGTGGATTGCAGTACCTCATCCAGCCTTTGAATAGTCGTAAAGAACTCCAGCTCCACATACGGGTCCACTGGCATCACAACGATGGTTTCATTCGAGTCAGCCCCCATGACCGAATTCACATAAGAAGCTGCAAGTACAATGGCAGCGAAGGTATCCCGGCGTTCGGGTTCAATAATAAGAGGGACTTGCTCGCCGATTTGGCTATGTATAATTTCAGCCTGGGCATTCCCCGTGACAATACAAGCATGAGAGGCAAGTCCAACCTCCCCGATTTGCCGCCATACACGTTGAACCATGGACTCTCTTCCACCATCCGGACCGGGAAGAACCTTCAGAAATTGCTTGGAACGGGAGTCGTTGGATAAAGGCCATAAGCGCTTGCCAGAGCCGCCAGACAGCAATACAAGTTTCACAGATTCACAACCCTTTTTGGTAGAGTGATAAATAAAATCCATATATAGCTATAGTAGCAAATAGCGACTCTCAAAACAAAGAGGCAATAGACAGGAACAACAGTCCCTATCTACTGCCAGATCCAAACCACAGCGGGTTACGAGCGCCACCGCCGCCGCGGCCGTGAACCCACCTTGATCCACAGGCGGTCATCATCATCCTTAAAAAACTTCAGCCGGAACAAGGAGAGCGGAGTCCGGATTTCCCGGAAATAATAAGCGGGCATAACAGCCACATCCCTTATTAACCATTTTGACTACAGTATATAGTCCAAATGCCGTGGGGGCTGTCGATCCTTCTTGTCGGCTTGACTTTTTTTATTTACAGCTTCAGCAGCATTCCCGCATAAATCGACGTGGTTATTGGCCAATCTCTGCTTTCTTCTGATCCACTTTGTCCTGGAAGGCATTCTTAAGCTCGTTCACGGAGGAGGTGTCATACCCATTCTGATTCAGCTGCGACTCATACGTATTCACCCGGGAATTAAATTGGCTCTCCACCTCGGAATAATACGCCCGGGCCTTCGCTTCAATAGCCGCCTTCTCCTCTGCCGTTTCGGCCGCAGCATAGTCCGTCTTGTAGCTATCCATAGTAGACTGGGCTTTGCGCTCCATCGCTTCTAGGTCCAATACAACCTGGAAGAAGAGAGTGCTTTGGCTAGGTTTGGAGACACCTCCTCCGCCTCCAGTCCCTCCGGCAGGTGCAGGCGTTGCCGATGGAGTCGGCGTTGGAGAGGGTGATGTCGATGGTTTGGGGGAAGCTTCAACAATAGCAGCTTTTACCGTATAGGTAGCAGGATCCCACTCAATCTTACGTCCCACGGACTCAGAGACGAACTTCAATGGAACATAGACACTTCCTTCAATAATCATACCTGGAAGATCGTCAGAAGGCTGCTTGGATGTACCATCAAAAACATACTTCACGTTCTCAAAATAAACAGCAAGAGAAGTTGGATGCAAAGCACTCAGATCAGGGCTGCCATTCAGCTTCTCGGTCTTGCGGTTCATTTTATACTCATCAATGGTGACCTGCTCCGCCTTACCGGGTTTGCGGATGGTAACCGTATAGGTATCCGGGTTCCACTCCACGGCCTTATCCAGGGCATAAGCCACAAACCGAAGCGGCACATAGGTTGATCCCTGATAGATAAACCCACGTTGATCGGAAGGCGGCGCCAGATAGCTGCCATCGAATTCAAATTGCACAGGAGCGTAATAGGCTTCAATAGTTGTCGATACCTGCTCGGCTTTCACTGTGTTGAAGCTTGGCATGGCAATTGCTACGGCCAAACCCAGTAATGCAATAGTCTTTTTCATATTCTCTCTCCTACTTTACGTTTTTTTACGAGATGATAGATTGAATCTACTTGGACATTATAGACATGAGCGAGTTCAAGGCTTCACTCTGAGCATTCCGTTTTGCTGTCTCATATTGGCTTTTCCAGTTTTCAATATCTTGTAGCGGCATTTCTTTCTCTTGATAAGATTTCGATGCATCATTCATCAAATTATTAAACTGACTATCACATTCCTTTTCTGCGGCTTCAATCCTAGGTAAAAACTTGGATTGTAATGATGCGATGGAAACTCCTTCTTTACTGGCTTGTCCTGCTTTGATCTCTGCCGAAAGCTCTGAAGCAAGTGAGCTAACCTTATTGGTACAGCCGTTCTGCAGTGAATCCAGCTCGCCTTGGTAAGTGGTGCGGAGTGCGGTCTGTTCTGAACTTAGAGTTTCATTCGGTATTGTTGGTGTTGCTGATGGAGGTGGAGATAAGAATGAATCTTCAGTGGGAGTAACTACACTCGTATTGGGTGAAGCGATTGTTGCAGTTGCTTGAGATTCGTTTTTAGCTTCTAATTCTTTCCTGATCCGAGTTTGCTCCGCCTCATCATATACACCTACGAGTTCAATAGGATATTCGGGGTCCAAAATAACTAATTTCTTCCCATAGTCATAGGTAATGGCCCGTAAAGCTTTTATTTCTTCCGGGGTCAGCTTCTTGAGTAGCAGATCGCGGATTTTTTGTTTTTCATCATTAGAAAGTTTATCAGTAGACTTACCTGTCAGGTAGTACATTTCCTTCATGCTTAGACCAGACTTTAGAAGGATAGCTGCTACATCCAGAGCATCTTGTGGGTCGATGCTCTTTGTTGTCAGGGATTCAGCTTTATCGATTGTACTATCCAGAACCCCAGGGATTTTGGTTGTACCATTATCAGATTGGGCATCTTGTTTACGCTCTTCGATTCTCTTTTCAATACCCTCAAGATCAACCTGATTAATCGCATAGTAGAGGAAACCACCGATTCCTATAGCCAGTAATAGAAACAAGGATACCCCCGTTATAACGAGCTTTTCCCATGTTTTCTTCGATTTCCAGTGAAACTTCATGAGAAAACCTACTTTCCTTTATTATACGATGATTATTTGTGTCTAGTAACTTTGCAGAAAAGTGATATATTCCGTCTTAACAGATAGTACACATAGAGAGGGTCATAAACGCCTTCCTAAATCATGCATTTCCAATTGCTACATCCCTCATAAACTTTTGATTTGAGTCTGTATTTTTATTTCCTTCTTTCTCCAAAACGCTTGTGATAATAATCTGTATAGGCCTCAAGAAATGTTTTAAACATAACTTTTTTCTGTAGAACTTTTTTTATATATTTAAGAATGTAATATACTCTTGCATAAGTTTTTCTTTTGGAATATCTTTCAGCAAGAATATAACTATTTCGCATCATATAATAATTTTGCAAATCGCTCCCGTTTCCTGTTGACGCACTAATCTTATGATATATGCGTGATTTTCCAACAAACAATATTTTTAGACCAAAATTCAAAACTCTTAAACAATAATCAGTATCCTCACAATATAAAAAGTAATCTTCATTCAATAAGCCCACGTTTTCTACAGTACCCCTTGGAACCAACCACAAACATCCTGTTGCAAAACTAACCCATGAATTTTGATGATATATCTCACTATCAAAATCCATATACCCGCAATGCTTAGTTGCAATATTTCTAAAGTCTATCTTACCACCTGCGAACCACAATCTATCTCTATTATCATAAAAATTTATTCTTCCACAGACAATTCCAGCGTCAACATTCATAATACTAGCTTCTACCAAAATACTCAAAAAATCTTTTTCTACAATAGTATCATTATTGAGTAACAGATAATAATCGGGATTATATTCTTTAGAATGTTTTATTCCGATATTATTTCCACCTGAGAACCCCAGATTTTGGCCTCCTGCAATATATAACGAATTACTTTTAATAAACAATAGCTCTGAATCATCAGGTTGCACTGTTGAGCCATTGTCAACTACAATAATTCGATAGTTATCGTAACTAATCTTCTTTAGACTTTTTATACACTCAACAGTGTCGTGAAACCCATTATAATTTACTAACACAATACACACTAATGGAGACAAAATTTTCACCTCACAAATTATCAACCGTTAAACTAAAACTCAACACCTTCACCCTCAATTCTGAAATCTAAATTCCCTTCCTTACTAATTTTTGCTTTACTTTATTTAATGCATTTCCAAATATTTCTGTTACAACTTCATTCTTTGTTGCTATTTGAAGAACAAAATATACAATCGCAGATAGGCCTACTTTCACTATTATGCGAACAATGATATTGCCCCCCATTGAAGAAAGTAATAATTGAACTACAATAATTCCTATACTTCCCGCAATTGTTTTTGTGAAAGTGGCCATTCCGTTTAGGTGGGTAAAATATTTTTTTGAAACAGAATAATATAGAAAAAATACTGTAGCCTCTGCTAGCAATGTCGTTAGTGCAGCGCCATTCTCCTGAAATAGTGGGATAAATACAAGGTTTAGAAAAAAATTTACACCTGCTCCTATTACTGCCCCTCTTAATGTAATTTTCTCGCGATTATTTGGAATCAATATACAACTGCTATGTGCTGTTGAAAATAGAGCAAAAAATAATGAAATACTTAAAATAATCATTGAAATATTTGCACTTGCATATTCTTTACCTGCAATAAATTCTATTATATCTGCACTCATGAATGCCATTCCCGTCATACAAGGAATTACAAATGTCATTAACATATTAAAACTTTTAGACAAGAAACGATTTATGCTTTCTACATCATTATTATTCGCTAGGATTACTGCGCGAGTTTGTAATACAGATGAAACAGCTAATAAACAATACTTCACCATATTATATACTTTTGTTGATACACTATATATTCCAACATTATAATCAGAACACATGAATCCTAACAAAGCTATGTCTGTCTGATTATAAATCATTATTGAGAGATATGCCGAAAACAGCATAACAATTGGTAAAAAGTGTTTTTTCCAATTTACACTAAATACAATTCTTAAATCACAATATTTTTTGCTATAGAAAAATGATATTAAACTCGAACCACCTGCTGATAAAACAGTAATAAAAGCATATATATACACATCTGATGCAGTCTTAACAAATAAAAACATTGCTACAATAGACAAGATATTCACAACGACACTCATCATAGTACGAAATGCATAATCTTCGTATATTACAAATATCCAGCTCATTCCAATCATCGTCAATGGAATGGTGATACTGAATATAATAATAAGACTTGTATATGCTTCTAATACACCTAATGAAAATGCTGATGTATATAGTATTATTAAAGCTGCAGCAGAAGAAATAAGGCTAATCGAAAGCATTTCACTCATGAATTTACTTATTTCAGCTCTGTTCTCACGTACTCTAGCGCCTTCTCTTGCCGCATATGTTGGTATACCTAGCATTGCAATGATGGCAAAAATCTCAACAAAATTTTTGGCAAAATTGTAATTCCCTAATAAATCAACTCCAAATATCCTTGATATATAAGGAAATGTTATCAAAGGAAAAACGACACTTAGAATAGACTGCAGCAAACTAAAGACAGCATTCATTTTAATTGACTTCTTCGCTGCCATTGCATCCTCCGCTTTTATTAACTTAATATCTTGTATAACCAACCATAGAATGCACTAGTATCTTTTCTGTTCCTCTGGTTGCAGATTCAAATCCATCAAAAGTAAAAATAAAGCTATGTTACTCTGTCTCCAAAGATCTGTTATTATCATTGAAAATCCTGTCACAAATACATAAACTACCAGACCCAATTTATATGGCATAATATATCTCTCTTTCCAAGCTCTTTTAAATAAACGAATAAAAATGAATGCATACATCATTAAGCCAAAAAGACCAAACATCATATAGAAGCTAAAAACCCCAACATCATCGTAAAAATATACCCCCCATGGGCCACGCATAATATAATTAAGATCATATAAACCATTGGAGGTAGCATTGGGGTTAATAATTCCTAAGCCCACAAATTTATTATTTTCGGCCATTTGTATGTAATGAGATATCGCACCTGTTCTTGGTATAATTGAATTATCAGTTCCAGCAATCACTCCTAAAACATTTTTTCCCAAATAATCTTGAATAGATGGAATCTGCAATATTACTAGTAAAGTAATTATTCCGGCTACTACAATCAATACTTTTCGACTAAGATTTTTTACGCAGAACACTATCATCACAACTATTGCAAGCCCAATACCGAGCATAGTCATTCTAGTCTGAGTAACTAGAACGATATAGATTATTGCAATGCAAAAAAATACGCAATCATTTAACGACATTTTTCGATTTATATTTTTTATATTAACAAATCGTCCAAAAACTACAATTATTACAAATGAACAAAACATCATACCGACCGTCATTCTTAACATACCATCTCTAGATAAGTAAACTGTGGAATCTAAAAATTTTATTCCCATATAATAGAAAAAAATGGAAAATATAAGTGATCCAAAAATTAGTCTTCCTATTTTGTTAAATGCTTTATAATACCATATATCATCATTAAATGCTGCAAAATAAATATATAGTAAAATACTATATATATTTGCTATATAGTATGCGGTTTTTAAAAAATCTTGTTGATATCGATTTAAACTAACCAAGATTTCTATACTTATGTAAAATAAAAAAACAAGAACCTCAGTTTTATAAGTTGCTTTTGATTTCTTCAATATTCCTATACAAGGAATTATTAATAATGTCACAGCTGCAGCTAATTGTTGACTACTAATTTCCTGGGATCGTAAAAAGAAAAAACTAAATAAAGCAATTATGTATATTAGAAATATCATTCGATGATATAAAAATTTTTTATATACCAACTTACCACACTCCCTCGGCAATTATAAATGAGCCTTCCCCATAATAAATTATATAAAATTAAATACTTTTCTTAACCTCGAAACTATCTTTTTGAACTCCCTGTTGTTACCTCACCCACAAAAATTTCGAGTTTTAATAATAAAGTCTGCCGAAATAGCCTTGGCTCCGACGATAATACCATTTTGCATTTCCACATTCTCTAGTATTTACGACCAGTTACCATGGTCATTAAAATTGCTTTACACATATAATAAGGTCCAAACTGAGCCTAAACATTGCTCGCATTCGATTAATAATGGAAACAAGCCCAATTATTTTCCAAATTGATAAATGCAATTTGAATTTTTTGTTAGATCCTATAAATTTCCAATATATTTCCCTACTTAGTTTGCTTTCAATGCATTTTTCCTCCATTAATATAATTTTTAATCGCTAAGCTTATAGCTAATTGAGCATAAGATGAAGAATAAAACTCTTCAAATATACTCCTTACTTGTGGATTATACCTAAATATCTCTTGCTTTGACGTTACCAGCTTATTGATTATATTTACATATTCATCAGCAACATTAGCTTTATAAAAATACTTATCCCAATATTCAACAGGAATATTTTCGTTATACCCTTCATAGCTTTCATTCGAAGCTATAATAATTTTCCCATACGCCATTGACTCAGCAACTTTAACCTTCATCCCTCCACCCTCAAATATAGGGCTTAGAACAACATCAGCTTCTTCATACAACGTTGAAGGACTTTCAACTCTCCCCAAAACAATTACATTATCAGGGTAGTTATTTTTCTGCAATTGCTCCATACCTCTTCCTGCTATGGTTAACTCCACATCTGCACCTAATCTTGGCATTACATTTTTTACAAACCAATCAATTCCACGTTTGTTCGGTAAATATGCTCCGCCAAAGAATAGAAGCTTTAATTTTTCATGTTCTTGAATGTTTTTTGTCTGTTTACTAGGCTTGGGTATATCCATATAGACACTTAGTTCAACCTCAGGCTTCTTCTTATAAAATTTTTCAAAGAGTTCGCTTTCTCTACGATTAAGTGTAAAATTGATATCACAATATTGTGCAGTCAGCTTCTCATTTTGTATCATAGCTTGGTAAATTGGCTTTTTATATAAACGCGACTCTTTTTTCCACGCCGCGGCCAAAGATGCTTTTACATCATGATAAAATGATGCAACTATTATATGTGGAAAACGTTTCTTTATTTTTTTAACTAATTTTCCAAATATAGAATTGTCTATAAATACAAATTCAATTTTTTCTACTTCTATAATAGAAATAATCCTTCTCATTCCGTGTTCATTTAAATAAGTAGAATAACCTAATAAACAACCTAAATACAAGGCAATAGAATTTTTGTAGCCAGTAATAGTGATATGTCCTTCTACAGTTTTCTCTGGAGCGTTTGCTCCTGGTAATGCAATGACCACGACATCTTTCTGATCAAATATTTCATTTAATGTGTTTAAATGCGCCCTAGCTAAAACCTTTGCTCCGCTATCAACAAAATAATAAAAATCTGTAATATATAATGTTTTCATTCTGTTCCACCTTGAGCGTATCAGATACTTAGTTCATGTTATGCAGTTAGTATTTTAGTCAGAAAATCTACCTGTTTTTGTTGCAACAAATCAAGATCATTCACTTTCATTGGTTCTCTAGTGATTTCTTTAATACCAACATTCCCAAATAGTGCTCTTCTAGGGCTATCAGACAACAAAACTGCTTTGTTCCCAAAAGACAAGGTGGGGATACATGCATGGACCCGATCAGAATAAACGGTATCTGCGTTTCTATAAATCAATAAATAATCGAGTGGATAATCAGAAATAATTGTTCTGCCCTCCTTAACCATTTTGCTGACCTTGGTATATGGAAAAGGTTTATGGTTAGTGAAAATTATATTTTTATTTTCTTCTCTAAGTTTCTCTACCAGTTTCGCTTTTTTATCGGCATTTTTGGGTTCCTCAATGTTAACAACAAAATAAGAGTCAAATTCAGTTTTGACTCTAGGAATATCAAGGTGGTTTGCAAAAAAGACGTTATCGATTCCATTATATACAAATTTGCTGTACTTATTATAATGACTAAATGCTATACTGTCCCGTGTTATTATGGCATAAGGTTTCAGCTTCTCCAAAAATCTCGATACAAACTCCACCTCATAATCTGTATAAAAATTCCCACTTACCCCAAGGAAAACAAGCTTGCACCCCTGTGAAACCTTCTTTTCAAGAAGACCCCCATAAATAGTAAAAAAGGGGACGGTTAATACACAACCTGGTATAATTAAATAATCAAGATCCACCATACTTACTGGCGAAAAAACATCTAATGTTTCAATAGCATTATAAGATTTATCATGCAGCTTATGAGCAAATTTTTGCATCGTATGTGTCCACACCCAATTAACAGCAGGCTTTTCCTTAAGCATAAAGAATCTTCCCATTGATGCAGCAAAATTTGCACACTGACTGATTTTTACTAATCCGCTTCCCTCTGGCAAAGCTTTCTTTATTGTTGCTTCGGCTCCTAAATCGATAAATGCATTACCAATATTGTTAAAGTAAACTGAAGTAAATAAGCCAACATTCATAACTATCCCACCTGTACGAGTTTTTAAAAATTTATCCTTCTAAGTATATCTTTTTTAATATTGCAGAAGAATCCCTTATATCAAATCCAGCTTCTTGCATTTTAAAAATTCCAATCCTTGCTCTTTCCTCACGATTATTATTTTTTGCTTTATCGATAATTCGAGTTGCCCAGACAGAAGCTCTTTCATTTAATGACATAAATTCCACTGCATCTGTTATGGCACAATCCTTTGTAATGGTATCAGCTAATAAACATGGCAAACCATTAATTTGCCACTCCAGAGCAACTAGAGGGAAACCTTCGAATAGTGAGGGCAACAACATCCCATCCATTGCCTGTAAGTAATCAGCAACCCTATCAGTTGTACCTGTGAAAATTACATTTTGCATTATGTCAGTTGCATCAAGCTCCATTCTTTCCTTTAACGGTCCATCACCGATCATAAATAACTTAGCCGTCGGTTCTTGTTGTAAGATAGCTCTATAGACTTCCAATAAAAATTTATGATTTTTCTGCTCAAAAAATCCCCCAACATGCCCAATCGCTAATTCATTTGAAATTCCATACTGATTTCTTACAGCATCTCTGGTCACAGAATTAAAAGCAAAGTTACCTATGTTTCGTCCATTCGCAAGTACGATGAACGGCTTATTATTAAATAGCCATTTCCCAGCCTCTACACCGCACGCTACTGCCTTTGTATAATTCAAATATAAAATGGGACGTAACATTTTATCAGCCATTACCTGATCACAACGGGTATTATGGGAGTGAGCAATTCTGTTATTACAACCCCCTAGCCAACCTGCTAGCATTTCAATGGCAAGAGTACCGCTATTTCCATGAGCGTGAATAACATTAACATGGTTTTGCCTAAGGAATTTTACCAAACTAAAAAAATAGTTAAAAGTATTTTTTCTCCTAGAGGGAAAATCAACAATTTTGAATCCTTGCTCCTCAAGTTTCTTCCTTATGCTTGCTTCAACTTTTATAGTACCGGCAATATATATTTCTATGTCTGATAATTCCATAAACTGTAGATATGATAAAATTACACTTGTAATACCATCATATATAAGACCTACGGTACTTACTATCATCACCTTCATGCGTATCTCCTCAATATAACTCCTGCACAATCTTTTCAAAATCACTACAGAAATTCTTATTGTTACTACCGATGCTCTTTTTCATATCAGCAACAATATAGTCATAATTTTTAATTGTCTCAGCAAGCTCTTCTATATCAACCACTGGAATAATAGATCCCAGTCTCTCGGCTATTTTCATCGAAAATTCTACTTGATGGTTATTGACATGTTCATTGAAATCAAGTTGTCTCGGAACTACAATTGGAATTTTGCCCACTTGAAGCGCCATAATAAAGCTTGCCGGCCCACCGTGAGTAATAACAATCCTTACATCTGCTACATTCTTCTCCATCTCACTGTAAGGAATCAATTTACTCCACTTGCAGTACTTGGGTTCATATGTACTGTAGCCAGTCTGAATAAACACCTCGTCATGTATTTTCCCATCTCTTTTTAAGTTATCTATATATTCCACAATGCGATTGAAGGGTTGTTCATGTGTACCCACTGTTACGAAGATCATCTTTCCTCACCCTCTGTATTCTACGCTAAAATATGCTTCCCAGGTTTATTGCTTTCTTATAAACTTGGGTCTGTTCTTTCCACTGGACAATGAATTTATCTGTAATCGGATATACCATTCTCCCCGTCAATGTTGGCTTATCGATTCTGTCAAACACTTCTATATAAATCGTTTTTGCACCGAACAGCTTACCCAAGTAGAAGAAGGGTACTGCTACTGCAGCACCGGATGAAATAATTAAGTCAGGTTTTTCCTTTCTCAACACCTTAATTGCTAACCTAGTATTTTTCAGGAGTGCCTTAAGGCTTCTATTGGTGGGATAATAACATGGGTACATTTTTTCTCCTTTTAGAAGACTTTTCGCATCCTCTTTATCAAATGTCACCCAAAACCGTTCTTTATTTCCCCAAAATGGTTTCAGCATATACAAATGGGACAAATGTCCTCCCGAAGAACCCACCAGACACACTTTCAGTTCCATTTTGTCCTTTTTCATAGCAGCACACCTACTCCCTTTTTCCCTTTAAAAGGCATCCTTAGATTTAATCATTACATACGCTGTGCGGAAAATAATTAGGACATCTTTTCCAATAGACTGTTCTCTTATGTATTTCAGATCGAGTTCTACCATTTCACTGAATCCGACACTGTTACGAGCACTGACCTGCCAAAGTCCAGTACAGCCAGGAGTTACAAGAAGCCGCTGCTTCTCGAATTTAGTATATTCTTCAACCTCACCCGGCAGGGGGGGGCGGGGGCCTACGAGACTCATGTCGCCGCGTAGTACGTTCCAGAATTGAGGAAGCTCATCAATGCTGGTTTTGCGGATAAATTTGCCTACCTTAGTAATCCGGGGGTCATCCTTAATCTTGAACATTGCTCCATCTACTTCATTCAAATGCATGAGGCTCTCCAGTTGCTGATCCGCATCACAGACCATGGAGCGAAATTTGTACATCCTGAACTCCTTGCCGTTCTTCCCTACCCGTGTCTGCTTGTAGAAAACCGGTCCTCGAGGGTCTTCCAGCTTATTCAAAACAGCCACAATTAAAAAGATAGGGAGAAACAGCACCAGCCCGAATGCTGCCCCCCCGATATCCATCACTCTTTTGGCAATCAGATAACCTGTCCTGCTCTGATTCACTATTTCTTGTTCTAATGGCAATGCTTTAGGATACGTTGTTTGTATCTCGGCATCCATGTGCACCTGGGGTAGGCTCATGGTGCTTCCACTCCCTCCCTGACTCTTATCCTCCTACAATTCAAATTCAATTTTACATCAAATTGCAATTAAAATTTGTCGAAACGTGCCAATTGGACTATGTCTTTTATATGAACATCTACTCCTCGCGGGAGCCGTAATAATAATAGTAATACCCTTCGCCGGATTTCCGGTCTACGTTATTGAGTACAGCGCCGATCACATTGGCTTTCACATGATCCATATTCGCCTTTACCTTCACAATGGCATCACGCTTAGTGCTTCCGGCGTAAATAACCAGAATCACTCCGTCACATTTGGTGGCCATGATTTGGGCATCGGCTACCGCCAATGCAGGAGGGGTATCCACAATTACCAGATCATACATGCCGCGCAGCTCGCCTAATACGGCGGTCATGCGTTTGGACGCAAGAATTTCCGAAGGATTGGGCGGGATCGGTCCCGACGGAAGAACATGCAGATTGGGAACATGTGTCTCGGAGATTACGTCGGAGAGCAGTGTTTTGCCGGTGAGGACATTGGTCAGACCCCATCTGTTGGACTTATTGAAGGTGTGATGCATGGTGGGCTTTCTCAGGTCCGCATCCACAATCAGGACTCTCCGGTCATTCTGGGCATACACCACGGCCAAATTCGTAGCGGTAGTGGATTTGCCTTCAGCAGGCCCGGCAGAGGTGAGCATGATGGTCTTCAACTCTTCGTCAATATTGGAGAAGTCAATATTGGTCCGGAGGGTCCGGTACGCCTCGGATATGGGAGACTTGGGATTTACATCTGCAATAATGGGACGTTTACTGTTAGTGGTTAATGGTTGCGTTGGCATGCTGAGCAGCGCCCTCCCCTATGCTTTTATTGGCAGATGCTTTTTCGTATTGCAAATCCTCAGGTTTTATCTTGCTGATCATAGTCAAGGTGGGAATGCCTAAGAGATGTTCAATATCCGCTTCGCTCTTCACCGTATCGTCCAGGTATTCCAGCAGAAATGCCAGGCCCACAGCGGCCATAAGGGACACAATCAGGCTAAGGGCAAGGTTTAACATTGGCTTGGGACTAACAGGTGTCGGAACCGGGGAAAGCTTGGCTTCAGTCAGGATAGATACATTGTCCACCTTCATGATATTGGTGATTTCCCGTTGAAAAATATGTGAAACAGCATTGACGATGCTGACTGCTTTCTCATAGGAGGGATCTTGCACAGCCAGGGTCATAACCTGGGTATTGTTTACGGAGCTAACAGATACTTTTGCGATCAGTTGCTCGGCTGTCATCTGGAATTGGGGGTACTCGGATGCCACCATCTCCATAATATGCGTGGTTTTGATCACTTCTTTGTAGGTGTCGATAATTTTGATGTTCAGGTTCACATCATTAATATTCAGCGCATTCACACCTGTAGCATCATTGGGTTTGTTCACAATGAGCTTGGTTGAGGCCTGGTATTGCGGCGTCAGCATAAAATAGCTCACAAGTCCGGTTGTGATGCAGGCAACCAGCACAATGGCGATGATTAGCCAAAGCCGTTTGCGGATAATCTTGAGATAGTCTTTCAAATCGAGTTCCATGGTTTCCCTCCACCGGTTGTATTCCCCATAAGCAGCAGTCTTCTTGAACAAAACAATAAGATCCTCCTCTCATTCGAGAGACTGAGAGGAGGATCTTATTGGACTAGCGGTATTACACCTTATTTATTCAACAGACGGTAAATGACTACTGCAGCTTCCGCACGGGTCGTAGCAGCGTTGGGGTTGAACTTACCGGCATCTTGCCCTACAACCAGAGCTTGTTCCGCAGCGAAGGCAACTCCGGACTTCAAGCTGGTGTTGACTTCATCGGCATCCGTGAAAGCGGCAAGTGCGGTGTCTACAGCTTCCACAGCCTTGTAGGATTTCACCTTGGTCAAAGCGCGGGAGGCGATGGTTGCCAGCTCAGCACGGGTGATGGTTTCATTCGGTGCGAAGATTCCTTCTGCACGGCCGTCAATCAGACCGGCTTCGGATGCAGCCGCTACATAAGGTTGGTACCAGTCGCCGACATTGACGTCAGTGAAGGCTTCCTTGGCGGTGGTGCTCTCCAGACCGAAGGTCTTGACGATGAGCTTGGCAAATTCAGCACGGGTTACATTGCCTGCAGGAACGAATGCCCCTTCTTCACGGCCATCGATAATGCCCTTGGCTGCGGCAACCGCAATTTGGCGTCCTGCCCAATCCTTCACACCGGCGATATCGTTGAAGCTGATCTTGTTTTCCAGAACCGCATAGGTGGAGAAGGACTTGTTAGTTACAACAAACAGCTTCTTGGCCGCGTCGTATTTGCCGCCCTTGGAGATCAGATTGCTGCCGTCAATCTTGGTAAAGGAAAGCAGCTCTTGATCCAGTCCGGATGCTGTAATTGGCAGACGGATTTCAACGGGCTTGGTGAAGGTAGTGGCGGCTTTGCCATCTACTTCGAAGGTGAAGCTGTATACGTCGGAAGCTGCAGCCAATGCTGTGCTGGGGAGTGCGGAAGCAGCCAGCTTGTTAATGTTGATGGCAGCTGCAGCGCCCAATTGGTCAATATCCAGCGCCAGTACAACACCGTTCACCTTAACAGCCAGAGCTTGAACGCCGGCTTCCTTGGCCTTGGCCAGAACATCCTTAGCCAGGGGGATGCTTACAGAGTCAGCCTTCACGGTACCCAGGTCAAGGGTAGCGATTACCTTCACGGAAGGGGCATCAGCCGCAGCAGCCTTCAGGTTCTTGTTGGCAGTGTCGGCCAACTCCTTCACAGTCTTGAAGATATCTCCCAGTTGGGAAGCATTCAAAGTAAGAGCTGCTTTGCCGTCCGTAATTTTCACAGCTGCGGATACATCGATGGTAGCCGCTTGAGCTAATGCTTCCTGGATGGCCGCTACTGCTTTTGCCAGGCCGGCGCTTTTGTCTTCCAGCAGCTTAGCGAGATCCTTAGCCGCATCATTCAAAGCTGTAGTTGCTGCAGCTTTGTCCGGGCCTTTGGGGGAGTCGGATGGAGCTCCGCCACCGCCGCCAGGAGTCGGGGTTTCCGAATCTTGTTTTTGATCGGTCAACACTTTCAGATAGGCTACAGCCAAATAATAATCGATTTTGTCAGCGCCCTCTACTTTTTTAGCTGCTTCCTTCTCCAGATTCGTCTTTGTGGAGATGATGGCATCGCTGGTTATGCCAATATTTTTTAGAATACCAGCGACTCTTGTTGTGCTATTGTCAATTACATCCTTAATAGCTGCTTTAACGAGTGTTGGCGCATTCTTAATGTCAGTTAGAGAGGTTGATTTTTTAATTTCGGCTAATGCCTTATCTTGCAGTTCCTTACCAAACTTTACAACATCCGCTACATCATCATTTGCATCAAAATTGCCGCCTACGATATTGTAAAGCTTCTCGGCAATATCCTTCAGGAATTGGTCGGCCATCAACGCTTCCAAACCGGTGAAATCCTTATCGTAATCGATGGCAAATGCTTGGATGAGTGTAAAAAGATCTTTTTTGGTAATTGTCGGATCATTATGATGGACTGCCAAATCCTTGGCGTGAACAATTTCCCAAATTGGATTGATCAATTCCAAGTTTTCATCAATGGGAGCAAGGTTGCGGACTGCATCCCTGGCATCGCTAATGATTTTTACTTCGTTAGGATTCAAATTTGCATAAATTTTGTTCAGCGTATTTGTAACTTCACTCGGCACCGACGCCGCGTAAACCGGTACACCTGCTAAAGAGCCAACCACCAGAGAAGCGGCCAGAGTTGTCGTTATCGCTTTCTTCTTCAATTTCATGCTTTACACTCACCTCGTCTTTAAATTTGGGGAAACGGATAATTCTATGTATAAATAGTAAAATATAAAACTCGTAAGTAAGATTTAACAAAAGCGCGATTACCACTTTATTTAAAAATGATCGATTTATGAAGAAAATTTTATCATAGATGGAAACCAGGGGTCAACGTAAAATGGGTGAAGCTACCAGAAAAGAAAGCGTTTTTTATTATGTACGTTGTGTGAAATAGGAATAATTTCCTGGTTATAAAGAACCCTACTAGCATTTTCCTTATAATAGGAATAGGTCCCTTCTCCTAATTTCTTCATTATATAGGTTGCGGCAGTTTGCAAGAAAAAAGGTCGTTCCATGGGATTGTGCGCATCAGATGATAGGAAGTGAATGAGATTGGAGCGGCACATATCCAAAGAGATGGATTGAATTTTGCGGCCAAACAAACCGTTAATGGAATGGGTCGTCATTTGGGCCAAAGCACCTCTGTCAATTAAGTCCGCCAATCTCGAGAGATTACCGACAAGCTCCATGTTCCGTTCCGGATGGGCGATAATGGCTGTAATTCCCGCAAGACTCAACTCATGCAACAGATCCTCGATTCCCTCCGGAACCTGTCTAGAGGGAAATTCCAGCAGCATATAACGTGACCCCGCGAGAGTAAGCAGCTTGCCGGCATTCAGATCATCCAGCAGCTCCTTGTACACCCGGATTTCCTGCCCAGTGTGAATCTGAAGGTTCACTCCCTCTTCGGATAGGGCAAGATTCAATTGTGCGGCAGCTTGACGAACCTTCTCTGCTTCATTCTGATACCGCCCGTTAGCATGATGAGGAGTGGCAATAATATGATGGATGCCTTCCTTAACTGCCAATCTCGCTAATTCCAATGATTCTTCCAGGCTCCTGCATCCGTCGTCTATTCCCGGCAGGATATGATTATGGATGTCTATCATTTTGGGCTCCCATTTTTGTCGAATTGATGTCTGTATTGTACCTGAGAAGATTTACTAAAGTCCATGGTACATAATGGCTAAAAATGAAAATGACCCCCGAAACCATCCAGGGGCCTATCTCTATTTTATCTTTTCACCCCAACGCTCTCCCGCCCAATCGAATGATACTCTATCCCTTGGGAAACGGCATACTCCAGGCTAAAACAATTACGCCCGTCGAAGAATACCGGAGACTTCATAAGCTGACTGGCCATAGGTATGTCCATCTTTTTGAATTCCGGCCAATCGGTAATGATAAATACACAGTCTGCATTGGTAAGAGCGTCCTTCAATGTCTGGCATAATGCCACTTCCGGAGGAAGAAGCTGCGCTGCCATTTCCGGTTGGATAGGGTCAAATGCTTGTATTCGGGCACCTTCTTGCACCAATTGCTGGCTGACCACAATGGAGGCAGATTCCCGCATATCGTCCGTCTGTGGCTTAAAAGCCAAACCCAGCAGTGCAACGGTCTTGTCTTCCAGGGATCCGAAGCGGGCTTTGGCCTTATCCACCAGCAGCTGCTGCTGTTTGTTGTTTACCTGAATCACTGATTTCAGCAGATCGAATTCATGCTCCACGTTTCCTGCTATTTGCACCAGAGCCTTGGTATCCTTGGGGAAACAAGAGCCGCCATAGCCGATGCCTGCCCGTAGGAATTGACTGCCGATGCGCTTATCCATGCCCATACCTGCAGCCACATCTTCCACATTCGCTCCAAGCTTTTCACAAAGGGCCGAAATTTCATTAATAAAGCTGATCTTGGTAGCCAAGAAAGCATTCGAGGCATATTTAATCATTTCAGCGCTGCTGATATCCGTGTGGTACACAGGAATGCCGAAGGGTTTGTTAATCTCTTCCACGACCTGAGCCGCCTTGGGATTATCAGAACCGATCACGATCCGATCCCCTTGAAAAGCATCCTGTACGGCAGTACCCTCCCGCAGGAACTCCGGATTGGATACAATGTCGAATAAGGCCCGGCCTTCCACTCCCGCGCTAATCATTTCTTTAATCCGATAATTGGTTCCAACCGGCACAGTGCTCTTGGTAACCACAACCGTGTAGCTGTCGATATGAGCAGCAATGCTTTTGGCTACCTCTTCCACGTAGGAGAGATTAGCTGTACCATCCTCTCTCGGGGGCGTGCCAACAGCTATGTAGATAGCTTCCGCATCCTGAAAGCCTTCTTGATGGGAGGTGGTGAAAAACAACCGGCCAGCTTCGATATTCTTTTGCATCAGCTCGTCGAGGCCCGGTTCATAGATGGGTGAAACTCCTGCACGCATTTTGTCTACCTTTGCTTCATCCACATCAATGCACGTAACCTGATGGCCGATTTCGGACAGACAAACACCAGTAACGAGACCTACATAGCCTGTCCCTACAATGGCTATTTTCATAGGATTATCCTTCTTTCTTTTTCGGATGCCAGTAAGTGTACTGACCTATCACACTGTTCTCTATTATAGCATATGTACAATTTTGCGGAAATTGACAGGAGTGCACTTCTTTATGACTGCGCTCCTATGGTACAATAATCTTGCGCTGACAGAAGCCCGGATACAGAGCCTGCCCTTGCTCTTGTTGGTTAGGCGTATTACATTTCCACAAGGAGCGGATGCGCCGATGGACAAGCTAGATCTTATTCTCGAGAAGCTGTAGCAGATGGATGCCCGGCAGCCCAGATTTGAGCAACGGTTGGATAATCTGGAAGCAGGTCAAAAGGAGCTGAACCAGCTGACGAAGGCCATTATTCATCGGCAGGAAATGACCGATGCGAAGCTGGAGGCCTTGACCCTGGACGTACACAAAATCTACGGCATGATGGTATCCTTCCAGGCCAGTAAGGAGCGGCAGGATAAAATTCTGGAGATGCTGTCTCTCCGTTCCCTGGAGCAGGAAGGCGAAATTCGCGATTTGAGGCGAGCCATCTATGCCAAGTCGGACCTTTCTTGAGTTAACGTTAGTTTAAGCTGGATATCTCCCCTCCCCGATCTCTTCCGGAACGGGGATTTTTGGCGTCCGGCACGAAGTAAAGAAAATGGTCCAAACATGTTATAATGACACCAACAAACATTATGTACGAGGTGTACAATATGGCGGTATCTTCGATCCCTCCGAAGGCGATGCAGAATCTGAGGGCGTTTATAAAATTGAATATATCCAGTGAGCAGCTGGAGAAAGGGTATACCCTGTTCCGTCAGCCGGGGAGTGTGGAGTGGGTGTTTGCCGATGACGAGACGATGATTGCGGCTTGTTGGGAAGGCGACCACAGCTTCCGTGTGGAGCTTGATCCTTCCGCAGCGGACGAGCCTGTGTTTTGCAGCTGTGGGGACCGGTGCTGCCGGCATGACCTGGCGGTACTCCTGGATGTTTTGCGGGTGGCCGGCAAAATGCCGGAGATGTTCGTGATGGAATGCCATGCTGCGGCCAAGAACCAGCTCCGCCAGGAGACGCACAAGGAGCTGGCCGCGGCGGACGAGCCTCCCGCAGCTCCCTCCGCTCCCACTGGGCAGAAGCAAACCGCAGAAGCAGAGCCTCTCTCCTGGGAGCCTCTTTCGCCGGAGCCACTGGCAGCGGTGGTGTCTCTAGCGGAGGCCCGTATGGATAAAACCCGCGGCAAACGGGGAAAACTGACATTTTCTCAACCGGTCTTTCCCGAACCGGAGGAATCCGCTGCACAATGGCGCGCCTATTTCCGTGACAGGTTCCACAAAGCACTTATGCATTCCCGCCCGGGCAATTACATGTTTGGCCTGGGATCGGAGCTGAAAGGCTTCTATTATCACGTCGTGGAGGAAATGGCGGATGAATCCAAAGGGTGGCCGCCCACGGTTCGGGGACTGTTTGTGCTTCATGCCCAGCTCTATGCGATGGAAGCCCTTGAACAGTTTTTTGCCCAGCCCTCCTTTAACCCTAGTCAAATATACGGTTTTTCTCAAATAACGAAGGAACTGGCCAGTGCCGCCTCCCAGCATATAGAAGAGATTTTGGCCGTTATCAACATGGAGGAAGTGCAGACCCGTTATAACGAAGCGATGAAGGAAGCGCTTGAGCTGCTCCGGCTGAATACCTTCACCCCCACTCCTCCCCATCTGGATTGGAGTGCACTGTACCAGACTCTGTGGGGAAGGATCTTCCTCTTCTCCGGTGAATGGGGAGCAGAGGAGCGAACCCGGCTGGAGGAGCTGCAGTCTCAGACAAGTAACGACAGTCTGTTAACCCGCGTCCGGACAAGCCTGGCTCTTTTTGATTTTTTGGACGGCAAGGATGAAGCTGCTTTGGCTATCCTAACGGCCCACTCGTCTCTTCCCCGGGACCGGTATATGTACTATGTGAACCATCTCTACGATCATCAGGCTTGGAGCCGGCTGCTGGTATGGCTGCGGGGGCTGACGCGTTTTTTGCGAAGAGAGTCCTATTTGTTGAACCATGAAATCTTTCCTATGTGGCTGAATGCGGCGGAATCGCAGCCCGAAGAGCCGGGCTGGATCGAATGGATCAAGCTGCTGCTGCCCCAATCCCAGGATATCTATACCATCTATCTGATCGAAAACGGTGATGCCCGGCAGGTGGCCCATATGCTGCTGTCGCAGGGGCACCCCATTTATTATATAGACCGGGATATCCTGCGGCTGTTGGAAAAAACCGACCTCCGGCTGGTCCTTCCCCTCTACCACCAGGATGCGGAGCGGTACATTCTGGAGAAAAACCGGCAATCCTACAAACAAGCGGTCCGGCTTCTGAAAAAACTCGCCGGTTTCTACAAGAAGCTGAAGGAGCAGGACCGCTGGCAGCTTTACATCGGACAGCTGGCGGAACGGCATTCGCGTCTGCGCGCCTTCCAGGAAGAGCTGCGGAGGGGGAAATTGATCCAATGAGCATGTATGCACTTGTTGAAACCGTAACCTTGGATGCCGTACCAACAGATAAAGGACTTTTGCTCATACCAGTTGGCCGGCAGCCTCTCCCGATTGAACATGTGAAGCACCGGCTGTTTGCTTGGCATGAGGCCAGCTTTTACGGCACCCTGCTGGAAACCCTAAAGGGAGATTACAAAGGTGAGGATGCCATTGTCCTGCCCGAAGGGATGTCTTTTCGTTACCTGGCGAAGGACATTCATAACGCCGCTATTGAGATGGAATATACCCCGCGCCTGACCTATCTGATCCAAGCTGCTCCTATTCTGCTCCGCTGTCTGGAGGAAGGGCGTTTTGCCCCGGATTATGAGAGTTGGCGGGAAGGACGGCTGGGCTGGCGGCTTTTACTGGAGGATGAGGAGTCGGCAGAATGGGAAACCCTCCTGGAAGAGTCGGCTGAGGAGGGAATGAAGCCCCTTGTCGCAGAATGGCCTAACCGTGTGCTTGACGCCTGGACGAAGGAGCACACAGAAGTAAGCTCCGCTTGGGAAAAGCTTTTAGAGGCGTATCCTTTGATCCAGCCCACCCGCTTGTCCGGTCAAAACAATGACCCCACTGACGCTCCTGCAGAAGGACTTGTGGCAGATGAAGAGGATTGGCAGATCCTTACCGGTTGGAAAAAGGACGAGGTGCCCTTCCGGGTTACCCTCCGTCTTACCGAGCCAGGAACAACAGATGACCATGGTGAGGTTCGGGAGACTTGGCAGTTGGATACGGTGCTGCTGGACCGGGATAATCCAGCCTTTCGGGTGCTGTGGCAGGATAGGCTGGAAACCTCTGCGGCCCCCCTCCTCCCGGAAGCATGGCATGTGGAAGCGGGGCCCCGTGTGCAGAAGGAGCAACGGCGCTGGCTGACGGCGGTTCCCGGATTGGACGGCGCTGGCGGAACGGTGAAGCGTATTTTGCCGGATGAGGAGGTATGGCGTTTCCTCACTGAGGACAGTGTCCGTTTGGCTGAGGCGGGGGCTGCCGTGCTGCTTCCTGCCTGGTGGGAGCAGGTCCGCAAGCAGCGGGTCCGGTTGAAGGCCAAGGTCCGCTCCTCTGTGGGAGCGGCCGGCAGCATGTTCGGCATGGACGCGATTATTGAATTCGACTGGCGGGTAGCCTTGGGAGAGGCGCAGCTTAGTGAGGAGGAATTCCTCCGGTTGGCCGAGCACAATAAACGTCTGCTCCGTGTGAACGGGGAATGGGTCCTGCTGGACCCAACCATGCTGGAGGCCATCCGCAAGATCATGAGCCGCACCCGCAAGAAGAATGGTCTGACCTTCCGCGAAGCTATGGAGCTGCATCTGTTGGGCGGAACGGAGCTGGAGCATGGGGAGACGGATGAGCCAGGGGCGGATGATCCGGACGAGGATGAAGGCCTGCTCCGCTTAGAGGTGGAATTGAACGAGCATCTGGGCAGGATGCTGGGGCAGCTTCAGGAAACGGCGACCATTCCCCTTTTGCCGGATCCGGCGGGGTTCCAGGGAGATCTCCGGCGTTACCAGCGGGAGGGCATGTCCTGGATGACCTTCTTAAGCCGGTTCGGACTGGGCGGCTGTTTGGCCGACGATATGGGTCTGGGCAAAACCGTCCAATGGATCTGTTACCTGCTCCATCTCAAGGAGAGCGGCCAGTTGACAGCCCCTGCCCTGCTAATCTGTCCCACCTCCGTTATCGGGAATTGGCAAAAGGAGCTGGAGCGTTTTGCGCCGGGGATGAATGTGCTGCTGCACTATGGGGCCCAGCGGGTCAAAGGGGAGGCCTTCCCTGCCTCTATCGAAGGTGCGGATGTGGTCCTGACCTCGTATACCCTGACCCAGATGGACGAGGAGTCTCTGGCCCAGGTGGAATGGAGCGCCCTCTGTCTGGATGAAGCGCAGAATATCAAAAATGCCTACACCAAACAAGCGGCTGCCGTCCGCAGGCTGAACGCCCGCCATCGGATTGCGCTGACGGGTACTCCGATTGAGAACAGGCTGACGGAGCTGTGGTCGATTTTTGACGTAGTGAATCCAGGTTATCTGGGTTCATTGGGTGAATTCAGGCGGAGTTTCGTGAGCGAGGTGGAAAAAGGCAACACCGCCCGCATCGGCCAGGTGCAGCAATTGATCAAACCCTTCCTGCTGCGCCGCGTGAAGAAGGACCCTGCTATCCAGTTGGATCTGCCGGATAAGAACGAAATGAAAACCTTCGTGCCGCTGACCGCGGAGCAAGGTGCCCTGTATGAATCGATTGTGCAGGACATGCTGAACAAGGTGGAAACCCTCTCCCCTATGGAGCGTCGCGGCCTGATCCTGGCTACCCTTACCCGGCTGAAGCAGGTGTGTGATCATCCTCTTTTGCTGGTCAAAAAAGGAGAAGAGGTTTCTTCGGAAGCAGGTTTGTTGGAGGAAGAAGAGTCCTCGTCCGGTGTGGGACGGGATCGTAGCGGGAGCGCCCGCAGTGTTGGCATGGCGGGTCAATCCGCCAAGCTGGCGCGTTTGCTGGAGATGATCGAGGAGCTTCGGGTGGAGGGTGATAAGTGCCTGATCTTCACCCAATTCGCCCAGATGGGGCGGCTGCTTCAAGAGACGCTAGCGGCGGAGCGAGGCGAAGCCGTCCTGTTCCTTCATGGCGGCGTGCCCAAGGCCAAACGGGATGAAATGGTGGATCGTTTCCAGGAGGATGCGGAGACGGGGATTTTTGTCCTGTCGCTGAAGGCCGGGGGAACGGGGTTGAATCTGACGGCGGCCAACCATGTGTTCCACTTCGACCGGTGGTGGAATCCGGCGGTGGAGAACCAGGCTACGGACCGGGCCTTCCGGATCGGCCAACGCCGGGATGTGCAGGTGCATAAATTCATCTCTCTGGGCACCCTGGAGGAGCGCATCGACCAGATGATCGACAAAAAACAGGGCTTGAGCCAGCAGATTATCGGCAGCGGGGAAAACTGGATTACCGAGCTGTCCACCGACGAGCTGCGGGAGCTGTTCACCCTGCGGCGGCAGTGGATGGAAGAGTAAGACTTGTTGAGGCAGGATCAGCTTTATAAAAAGGGACCAGCCTATCCGGCTGCTTCCCCGGTCAATGGTGGCAATACTAGTGATGGAGGTATAGCGGAGATGTCCGGTATGGAGAGGAAAAACGTAGAAGACGCTACGATAGAAGATACAGCAGCATCCCCTGAGGGGGAGGCTGGCGCTGTGCAGGCGCCAGCACCCAAGCGGCGCGGCCGCCCGCCGGGAGGCGGAAGGAGCGCCGCCGGTGGGGTGAAGGCGGCGGGTCGAGGTGAGGCGGCGGGGGAAGCTGACCGGGGTGGCGTGAAGCCTGCCGTGGCAGGCTCAGCCGGGACGAAGGACGCGGGGGCAGTCCGAGGCGGGACGGTTGACGTAACAGCAGGTACAGCTGGAGGGAAGCCTGCAAAGGCGGGCCCCGCTGGGGCGACGGAGATGAAGGCAGCCCCACCCCGCCGCGGCAGCAAGGCCGCTGCCCTGGCGGCCCAGCAAGCCGAGGAAGAGGCGCTGGAGCTCCAGCAGCTCACCGCCCCCCACATCCCCGACTGCTCCCCGGAGTGGCAGCAGTTTTATTTGAAGGTAAGGCGGGTAGCCGTAAGGGAGAAATAAGCGAATTGCTATAGCAGGACTGGTTGTGGCTGGTTGGGGCGTTTGGCTGGTTGGGCTTCTCCCCCGTTAGTGTTCTGTATCGGAACTTAGAAGCTCTTAGAGAGCTAAAAAGCCCATGGAAGTCCTGTAACGGAACTAGGAAGCGCTTAGCAGTGAAAAAAAGGTGGCGGAGAGCCAAAGGAGGCGTCTATGGAGCACTGAGTTCCGTTAGAACAAAAATTAGTCATTTTCGGGTCGCTAAGCGCTTCTGAGTTCCGTTAGCGGCTCGAGTACCTAAGAGCGCCCCCAATAAAGACTAACACTCTCTACACTTCAATGAGATGCTGCAAACCTTGATCATTCAAAATCTCTGCCACTCCCGGCTTAAGCGTAGCCGGGATGTCTTTGTATGCCATCTTGCCAATAATTACACGCTGTGCAAAAAACCTGGCCATCATCACGAAACCCTCCCTTCTTCTTTTTTATAGGCCTCAAAACGATGATTACGGATACACCTTCATCGCCATTTCGGCAATCAAATCCTCGATAAACTCCGCGCGCTCAGCCAAAAGCTTATTCTCCGCTTCCAGCTGACGAATGCGTTCTGCCTCAGTAAGCGGCTTCGGTTCCTCCGGAAGATCCTTGATCGCGTTCCACGCATGCTGAAGCTCCTCCTCTGTGGGTTGGGGTTCCGGAAGGTTCCAGACGGCGATATACGGACCGCGCTCGGCAAGATCATAATCCACGCCCAAAGTCAGGCGGTTGTAATCCGTCGCATAATGGTAATGGATGCCTTCCACTTCCTCTGTCTCCCCCTCTCTCATAGGTCGAATTTGGAAACGGAAAAGGCCGTCTACGCCTGGACGTAAGACAGGGGTGGGGCCATCGTCACGGACAACATAATCCTTCATGACATCAGCCTTCGGTTGAATATGCAGGATTGCTCTAGCGATATTCATTTTTCAACCCTCCCGATGAATAAATAAATTGGTTTTCGTGGTGTCGTGGAATAGTCCAACGTCTACAGAGGAGTATTGTATCACGTATATTTCCATGTATTGCCCGGCTAGAAGTAAAATGGGCTTGTTAATATGAAGCTGCAAGTCCTGCTGGACAGTATTTTGGGCAAATGATGTTAGATATTGTTCGCCATTAATCCATATAGAGAGATACGCACCTACACCTGCGGCCATACCCAAAAGCAAGGCTGATGCACTAACATGGTAAAATCCGGTTTGTAAAGCTATAAATCGGTTAGTAGTATGGTCGTAGTTGTTTAGCTGATCGTATATTTCCCGAACATAGTTGACCTTCACCCAAGTTGCCGGAGCAATGGTCTGCGACGCCAGAAGACATACCAATGCGTATGGCCTACTGCCTGCTGTGTTATCTCCCCATGGATTGATAACTCCATTTTCCTGTAATGTAATACCACCAGTAACTACCTGTTCCAAGGCTGTTCCTGTCGGCATCCCATTTGCCTTTGCAACAATAGAACCGGAAGCGGATGAAAACACTGCCGTATTTCCTGATCCTGCATTATTACTTGCTGTAACCCGACTTCCTTGCTCGGCTACAATAGCCACCAATTTGTTGCTGATTGTACTGTTATTGATATAGCAAACTGCTGAAACTGCATAAATACCATGTTTGTTTGATGCAGACTGGACGATGGACATATAGCTTAATCCAGCATACTGAGCTCGTACCACAGCAATACTTTGATTGCTTGTCGTTGTCGTTATATTAAACCCTCGGGCAATGACAGCCACGACACAATTGGAAATGGTTAAAGATTTGATTGTCCTCGATGTACTGACAATGGTATCGCCAAGCAAATTTATTACAGCGTTTTTACCTGTGTACCCATCCAGTATTACATCCTCGTCATATGCGCCCGGCCCAACATTGATTGTCACCGTATGATTAACTACTTGTGGAATCATACTGATTGCCTTGCCAATCGTCTTAAATGCCCCGGCTGCTGTGTTTACTGTGCCACTATTACTGTCGTAACCGTCTGTGCGGACGTAGTAAGTCACATCCGTTCGTGTCATCAACCGCTTATCTGTAAGTATCTCTGTACTGCTCCAATCGTCGGCATTATCAAGCCGGATATATACGCCTTTTTCATTTCCTCCAAGCGTGTATAGCTGGACTACGGCTTTGCCGTCATTATTGGTGTACACGCCGCGAAAACCAATATCTCCCCCGGCTGTTGCCTCAGTCGGTTTTTTTAAGTTAAGGGATTCACCAGCACCATATTTAAGAGCAGCGTCCCACCATCCCCCTAACTTACGCACGGCTCCAACTTGGTCAGCAGTCACGGCATGAGGGTTATCTGTCCGACTTGCATGAGCGTCCACCGTATCCTTACGCGCAATATCCCCCGCTGCCGACGGGGCGGCAACCTGCGCCCGGCCGGAGGCATCCCGCTTCATCAGCGTACTTGGCGTGCCTAAATTTGTCGCGGCGTCCAGCACGGTCTTGATGGCAGCGATGCTCATACCCGGCAGCGTCCGCCAGGTGGCGCCGCCGGTGATGGCCTTTACCATGTTGGCGAGCCAGCCGAACAGGGTGGTGACGGTCCCGGTGTCCCCGGTGGGAGCGGTGGTGTCGGAGACGGTGCGGCTGCCTATGACGGCGTCGGTAGCCGAGGCGGCGCCGCCGGTTTTTTCGAAGGTGATAGCCGTGGTGTCCAGGGTGACCGCTCCGGTATTGGTCATTTTCCATTGGGTTTTCCCGTTGGCAGCCCCCTCCTCCACGTACACGCTGATGCCGGCCGCCAGCTTGGCGGTGCTGTTGGCATCCACCGCCCGTGTCCACGGCCCCGTCGCTACGGTATAAATTCCGTTTTCCTTCCCGGCCGTCTGGTTTTTCACCAGTACCCGGTTGCCTGCGCTGAGGGCAATGCCATCAATGGTTTGGGCGCCGCTCAGCACGATATTCCCCGTTGTGGCTGCCCTTACGTCACCGGAGACCGGGACCAGTCCAAGAGCTTCATCCAATTTTTCCACAGGGTTGTTGATCATGGTGTCGATATTAAAGGTCTGATTGCCGTCCGTTGCCGGATCGGCCAGCTGAATGTTGAGATTCGGCGTATATTTAGGCATGGGCCCTCTCCTTTCTTAAGCGGGGATGAAGGGGGCAAAATCGTACAAGGACCGCCCCTCCAGCTCCCCGATGGTCATCACATTATGAACCTGGTTGATCAGCAAATATTTGTACACATACACCACTGCCAAATGCGCTGGTTTGACCGCCTCCACCGCTGCCTTTAGATCAGTCAGATTAGGCGGCAGTCCGATAGTGCCGGCAAAACGGATGGTCAGCTTGTACAGCTCCGGCTCCTCCATCACTTCGATTTGCCCATTGTCATAAGCCTGGGCCACACTCTGGAGCAGCTCTGCCGTTACCGTCCCCGAACCGCGGAGCTGGGAGCGGATCACCGCGCGGCGGTCATTTTCGTTTTTGGCGGTATCGGTTGGCAGCCCGAGAAAGCTCTCCCAAGCGGCTAGCCCCCAAGTGGCCGTGTCCACAAACAATTGGTTCAGCACGTCAGCCATCCCATTTTCCAAGAGCTCCAGCTCATCGGCTCCGGCATTCAGCACAGACCCGCAGGTCAGATCCTCCTGATACAGCGGGGGGATATATCCCGCTACTTGCTCGCGCAAGCTCATGTTGTCTCGTCTCCTCTCCTACCCTATCCGACCGTCAAATTGCCCGGAACTGCCACCGCCTTATCTGCGATGGAGATATTAACGGCCCCGCCATTCACGGTAAGGGCGGAATAATCCACCACCCCGGGGGTATCCAGGATCATATTGGCGATCCGGGTGTACCGGACCACCGGGTCCTTAAAGGCCAGCCCCTGCAAATACATCTGAATGCCCGCCGCAACAGCTGCTTTTACCCCGTCCCGGGTGTAACCGGAGCTCAATGTCACCTGGACCGAGACATGAATGGCCGTTTCCTGGGCTGCTTCTACGGTGACCGTTGCCCCCACAGGGCGGGTGGCTTCAATATGGGCCTTCACCGCATTCACCAGCTCTGCTGCCGGAGCCCGTTTGGCCAGGTCCAACACCACCACCTTCACCGTCCCGGGACCGTTCCACAGCGGAAAAACCCGGGCATCCCCGATACCCTCCACTTCCATCGCCCACAGCCTATAATGGGCTGCGTTGCCGCTGGTGGCCTGATTGCGCACCCGCTGCAGAAGCCGCTCCAGAAGGGACGCGTCACCCTCGGCATCGGCTCCCCCTGTCACCGCAGCAGCATTACTCACAGCAGATACACCGGACACCGATACGGGAATGATGGTAATCGTCCCGGAGGCTGCATTGCCGGAGATCCCTGCCTTTTCCGCTTCCACCCGAACCACAGCCCTGCCCTCCGCAGATAGCACCGCACCGGCCGTACTGACATACCGGACACCCGCTCCCGTGGCAAAAACCGTACCCTTCGGCACCGCTGCACCTGCCGAACCCGTCACTACCACCTCGCCGTTGGCCTTAACGGCACTGTGGCGGGTAACGCCATGCTCATCCGCACGGCGGTCCAGATATATCCCGGAGCTCGTGGCGGCAAAGCCCAACCGCAGCACCCGCTCCAACTGGGCATAGGCAATAGCCATCTCCACAGAAAGCGCCGAGGAAACGTCATACGAAAACGTCCCCTCCTGCTTGGCGATACCGGGCTCCAGCCGTCCCAGCATGGATTTCAAAAGCTTTTCCTGGCTCTCCTGCTCAAACATCCACCTTCACCTCCCCATAAATCGTCTCCACACGCACTATTCCCTCCAACCGGTCCCCTTGCAGATTGGCTTCCACCTGAGGAACTCCCGTAATATATGGATTCACCAGCAAAGCCTCGCGGATGTACCGGGTCAACTCTAACTGGGTGGCTCCGGTTGTGTAGGAACTGCCGATCAGGGCCTCCAGCTCTGTGCCGTAATACGGGCTATAGCCCAAATATCGGTAACGCGCCGTACGCAGCGCCTTGTAGATCCACACCCGAAGCGCCTCCTGCCCTTCGACCACCACTGGAGCACCGTTCACCAGCTTCATTTGGCCGCTGCCGAAATCCCAGGCGTATTCCCGGAACAGGGGCAGCTCTTTTTTGCCAAGTGTGTCTGCCGGTACCTCCATAAATGGAAAAATGCCCGCCATCAGCTCTTCACCACCTTGCTTACCGCTACATATTGCTGCTGGTTGTCCAGCCCCAGGACCAGAATCGTGTCACCGGGCCTCACTGTAGGTTCATCGCCGGAAGCCGCAGCCAGCAGCTCCGGCGTTGCCAGCACAAACGGACTGCCCAGCTCCACCCCCGACAGCCAGATGCGGAACGGATCCCCGCTGGCCAGCTCAGCCAAAAAAATACCGGAAGGGCGCGCCTTCACCGCCTCATTCCGGATGAAATTCACCAGCCATGCCGCACTCTGCATGTTAGCCTCCCTTGTACTCCTTCAGATACATGAAAATGTCGTCCTTATCGGCTCCGGATGGATCTGCGTCCTTCACAGGCTGTTCCGCCTCCTGCTCATCCATCACGTTCTGGAAGTTCAGCTCCAGCGCCACCATGTGCTGCCCGTTTTCGAAGGTATGGGTATCCTCATCTATATAAAAAAGCCCGTTGAGCCCTGTATAGGACTCCCGGACTTGAACCGCATTTCCGGCGAGCAGGTCATACGCATCCGGTCCCCCCAACAGCTCGACAGATGCGTTTTTCCGGTAATCCTGAAGCAGGGATTTGGCCATGGTTGCCATATCCTTGCCCTCCTCCTGCTGGTAAACCTTCTGCAAAAGTCCATAAGAGGAAACCCATTCCGGACGGGAAATATGGCCAAGCGCATTGCCTTTTTCATCCGCCAACAGCACCGTATTCACCATATCCTCCAGATTTTCGCCATAACTGGACTCCGTCAGATGCACCGATGCCAACACCTTGCGCCGGGCCACCTCAGCACCTTTTTCCACAACATCCAGCTTGCCTGCATTCATGCGGGGCATATAACGTTTTCCGTTTTGTCTGCCTGCGGTGGTGTATGCGGTCATAATCGCCTCATAGCCTGTTTTGGCCAGGTGGGGAAAGCTCTGGGGGATGCCTGTGTAGGCCATCTCGCCTGCCAGAATCTCCAACTCCCGGCAAACCACATCCGCAATTTGCTCTGCTGTCACCTGTTGGAACTGCCTGGACAGCTCCGACTTGATGAGATAGATCATCCCGTCATAGGCGTTAATGGTCAGTCGGTTGCCGGTTAGGGTTTTAGACTTGCCAAACACATAACCCCGGAACAATTCCTCCCCCTTACCGGAAAATAACATCAGCACATCCGCCAATTCAACGGACGGAGATCGCAGCCAAACATCCGTCACCGATACTGCCAGCTCCACCTCCAGCTTCCTGGCCGCCTCCTGGTAGCTGCCGCTCCAGGTTATCCGCTGGACCAGATGGGTAAGGTCCGTCCGGCTGCCTTCCTTGGATAGATGCAGAAGCTTCATAACATCAGCGCCTTTCCTTCAGGCAGCACCAGCTCATCGGGCAAAGCATTCCTTCGGCGGAGCTCCTCGGCCCGCAGCGCATTATGGTAGAAGCGGCGCGCGATGGCCCACAGGGTATCTCCCGGCTTCGTGATATAAATGCTGGGCACCGTACGCTCCACCGGCCGGGTGCCGGTATATTCCTGCAGCAGCGCCAATGCGTCCGTTGTTCCGTTTCCATCCAGCTCAGGAGGCAGAAACCGGTACTCCTTCAGCTCCAGGGTAAAATAAATATCCTGCGGCCCCGGCTTTTGCGAAACCTGGAAACTTTCAATGGACATCGCCTCATTCACCTTCAGGCTCTCGCCTACGATCAGGAGGCGGATGGGCTTGCCGGATTCCCGCCAGCGGCGGATCATATCGAGACAGGCGGCCGGGGTGGGGAACCCGGTGTACTGGCAAAGCGCGTCCGGACGGACGGGAAAATACGAGGACAAAGTCACCGTCTTCAGACGCGGCTTGCCGATAAGATTGATCTCCCCGATTTCACTGTTGTTCACCGTGGTATTATTCAGGCCGGTGGACATCTCGAACTCACGGGGAGGTACGGGAAGCCGCAGCTTCTCTGCCCCGTTGTTGAAGGTCAGCCAATATTCAATCATGCCGTTGCACCTCCCGGCGCCATATTGAAGCCTGCAGCCTCGACTGCTTGTTTAAGAGCAACCATCAATCTGCCGATATCCGGGTCAGCGGTTCTTCCGGCCGTCAGGTTAATCACCACAGGTGAACCCGACCGGTCCATACTCCTCGCCTCCTGCGCCGTCAGCACCCGCTCGTTCTGATGGAGCATAGCGGGATAGTTGTCATAGGGAACACGGGGAAGGCCGATGGCATGGTTATAATAAAGCGGAAGAGCAGGCGGCGGTCCGGGGGCTGGAGTAGGTTGCAGGTAAGGCATTTGTATGGATTTGGGATTGTAAATGACGCTGGGAGCAGATGGAGGCTTTGAACCAACTCCAGGTGTTGACATTGGACCGGTTCCCGGCGCCTCACTGGAGTCCTGCTTGGCCGGTTTGGATGATTTAGAAGAACCCCCATCCATCCAATTCAGCACTAGCGATTCAAGCAGGCTCGCCCCAGCCCCGGCAGCAGCCCCAAGAACAGCGCCGCCTGGACCCAAAATTGCGCCTATTCCCGCTCCTGCAACACCGTATGCCAAGGCAGAAAGAATGGGATGATCCTTAATAATCGTCTCCATTCCTCGGGTAATCCCGTCGCCAAGGCTTAATACCATTTTGAGGCCAATGGACGAAAAGGTCGAAGTCACTGCCGCCATAAAGACACTTCCTTCAGCGCCAATACTTGTGATCATGTCCTTGCCCTCCTTGCTGAACCAATTATCAAAGCCTGTCTTGATTTTATCCAGCACCATTGTGATTTTATCCTTTAGATCCAGCTTCCCGAATTCCTCATTGTTGAAAAATGTGCTCTCCAGCCATCCTCGAAGCTGCTCGGAGCGTTGGGCCACCCCTTGGGCCAACCCGCTCAATAATTCGGAGCCGGCCGTTAACATCTTTTGAAAACCATCGCTTCTTAAAAAAACAGCCCAATTCTTTAATTCCGGCTTTAAGGCATCCAGCGTTTTCCGCCCCATGTCTCCAATTCCGTCCTTGAGTGCATTGGTGATGGATTTCCAAAGGCCCTCTGCGGATTCTCCCGCTTTTTTGCCACCGCCCGCGAACATATCAGCCAACGCTACTCCATTGCGGCTTGTGACCTTGCCCATGTTTTTCCCAGCGGCCTTTATCTTGCTTTCTGTAGTCTGGAAGCCAAAATCCTCCATGGCATCGGCCTCACCCTTTTTCAGCTCGGCCAGCGCATCCAAGGCATCCTCAAGGGATTTCCCCGGTGTAACAGCCGCCATATCCCCGGCAAGCCGCAAGAGATTATTGGCTTCGACGGTATCCCCCATGGCAATGCCAATAGCCCGGGTGCCCGCCTTTTGGACCTCCCCCGAATCGAAGCTGGCCAGCTCCGGGGAGCTGCGGTAGGTTTTCATATAATCGGCTGCGCGTTTTTTCACAGCCTCTGCAGGCAAGCCCTTGTTGTTGGCGGCAATCAGATGCTCGACACTGAGAACATTGCGTTCCATAGCGGCTGCACCTTTGAGGGAGGCAGTCACCAGCTCGGCGGTATGGCTCAGAAGCTTAAGGGGCTGGAACATCAGTTTGACCACCTTCATAAAAGCCGAAAGAATGGTCGTAGCCACCTTCGCTCCGGCTTTGATCAGCTTCTCCTTCCAATCCGAGCCCTTGGGCTCCTTGAGCTGAAGGGAAACAAACAGGCTGGTGTGATCCATATCCTTCAGGCTTTTCTGCACCTTTTTCAGATCAGTCGCCGCTTCCTTGGTGTTCATGTTGACCTCATACTTCTGCCCGAAGGTTTCCTCCAGCGCCGTCTTCGTTTTAACCGTTTCGTCGCGGAACTCCTGGGTTTTTTTGATGGCCTGCTTCAGCGTGTCCGTGTAGTTGTCGGTGAGGCTGAGCACGGCGGTGAGCTTCATAAGCGATCCTCCCCTCCTTGCAGCTCTTACATACAAGCTCCTTACATCAGCGGTACGGTGGGCCATGCCTGCTGGCGGATCAGCCGGTCCCGCTCCATGATTTCGTATTCGAAAAATGCCCGCACCAGCAGTTTTTCGCCGGGGGGCATGGTGTAGACCTGTGACGGAAGGAGCGCCTTGCGGCTCCAGCAATAATAGAGGAACGCAAGCTCCCCGTCCGTCTCTATCCGTTTTTTAGCTCGGTTACCGCATTTTCACTGTAGCCGGATAGTTCTGAAATTTGGCTATACAGATGGGCGATTTCCCCGGATTGCAGCAGCTTGCTGGATTCCAGCAGCTCCTTGGGAGTGGCGGCGCCGTAACGCTCCAAGAGCTTGGGGGACTTCAGGTCGGGAGTCGTTACCCCCTTCAGCAGGGTAAAAATCCGCACAGCCACCGGGTCCTTCACACCACCCTTATCGCAAATTTCGCTGATTTCCTCCTCCTCGGACAGGGTCAGCGCCTGAATGGTAAACACTACCTTCTCACCGGCCGCTTCGCTAAGGCGGGTCAGCTCCACCTGGCGCACCGGGCGCTTCAGCTTGGTTGGGTCCAGGCCCAGCAGCAAATCCAATGTACTCATAGGTTCGTTCTCCTTTTTATTGTTGATGTGTGGAAAAAGTCCGCTGCAGCGGAACCCTATGTTCCGCTATTCCAGCAGCGCAGACGCCAAAACCGGGATAGCGGAAGCCAATTCTCCGCTATCTCCTCTCCAGCACCCCCTCACCGGGGGAAATGGTCCAAATAACGGAAATTTCCCTTCCGTTAAGGCGGGTCCAGCCGCTCACGGCAGGGAATAGCGGAAGAGCTCCTTCCGCTATCTGCCTTCACCCGCTTCTGCCCCCTCCCCCGCCGCTCTGCCTCTATCTTAGTTAGACCCCACCAAATCCGTGGTCTCCCAATCGGTGAAGGTGAACGGGCATTCCAGCTCGCCGTTTTTGCGCAGCTCCCAGTCGATGAGGGTCATATCATCGAAGCTGGCGTCCTTGATGATAATGCGCTCCGCTCCGGCGGCGGAGGGGTCCTTCACCTGCGAGATAATCTGGAAGCGGGTGATGGTTCCGGCCTTGATCAACTCGCTGAGCTTGGCGATCATGCGGGAGTTGGTTTTGTACATACGCAGGGTGCCGGTGCCCTTGTACCCCATAAACTTGCTGTCGGTGGCGTATTTGCCCGCGACCGGAATGTCCTCTTTTTCAATGCTAACCTTGGCCTGGAGGCCCTTGACCTCCGCAATATATTCCCCGTCCAGCCATACCTCGCCGAACGTGCCGTTGATTACCTTTTCCCCTTGCATGGCCATACATCAATTCCTCCTTGGAAAATGGGTTTATAAGACCTGTCGCTTACAGAAAAATATCCAGCTTGATATCCTCAATGGCATCCAACGGCTGCACCGTGGCCTTCAGGAACACCTGATCGTCGGTGTTGGCCTCCTTCAACTGCTGCTCGTTCATCCCGGTTACGTTAACCCCCGTGGACTGCAGATACACACGCTGCGCTGCCACATCAATCGCCGCCCGGTTTTTGCCCGGATCGAGAATGCCGCTTTGCTCCAGACCCTCGAAATAAGCATTCATGGCCGAAACCAGCAGCAGCTTGTTCATATAGCTGTTGTTCATTTTGCCGATGTAGTTGTCCTCCGCCGTTTTGCGGATATCCGCATACAGCTTGTTGAGCACACGGACCACCTTGATCTTTTTCCAATCGGCACCCATGGCTTGGGTGGGGGTGACGAAGGAGGTGACGCCGCGGGCGATCTTCACCTTTTCCCCGTCGTGGTAGAGGATCAGCTTGCCGGCATCCACAGCGGCATCCGCCTGGGCCTTGGTCAGCTTCGGCACATTGGTCACCTCAGGCAGCACCTGGTAGGTAGGCGAAACCGACAGGGGCAAACCGGCGATCAGACCGGCAATCCGTGCGGTAAAATCCGAATTGGTGTACGTAACGGTCCCCACCTTGATGGTGTCCGTGGTGAAGTTCACCACAGCCGGATGATCTGCCGCCACAGAGGGCAGCACCGCCATAATCTTGCGGAGCTTGGTCTCGAACAGCCCCTTGGCCCACACACCCATGGCAGCCGCATCGGCAGCGGCAATGCCGGGCACGGCCAGCACATTCCATTGGATGGTTTCCAGATACTCCTGGGCGGCGGCGTAATCGGTGGCATTGGCGGGAATCACCACCAGCTTCACCTGGGCAGGCGCTCCGGCCAGAGCCAGACGGGCGTAGTCCTTGTTGGCGGACGTCAATGCCGCCGGAATATCACTGACTGTGTAGAGCTGGTGCTCCACCACTCCGCTGGCTGCAGAGGCGTCCTTCAGAATCAGCGCGGCAATGCCTGTTGCGCCTTGGGTGACGGCGGCAGCAGCCGCTTGTTTGAACACGATTTGGATACTCGGTAATGGCATGAATAATTCCTCCCGTTAAATAAATGGACTTGCAGCGTACAAAATCTTGCTCAGATTCCCTTCCAATGCAGCTCCTGCACCAGGGGCGCCTCCGGCACAGCGGCGCTTGGGGTATATTGGGTGGAAAGGGTGACGGTCAGAAACATGCCTGTTTCCCCCGTCCCTCCAGTGAAGGCCTCTACCTGAAACACGGTGCCTTCGGGTGCAGTCAGCACTGGCCCCCGCATAAACGCCTCCCGCAGCCGATCCGCCACGGTGAGCTGGGCAAGCCCGTCCGGCACACCTCCGGCGGGCATCTCCGGCAGAACCATCACCTGCCACTGGATCTCGAAGCGGACGGTGGACACACCAGTCGTTTCCGCACTGCTGGCTTGATGCTCCAGATAAAATGCCGGAACCATAAGCTCCGCAGGCAGAGCCTCCACATAAATAGGCCAGCTGCTTTCACCCATCACCTGTCTGATGGTTGCCTTCATCACCTCAAGACTGCTTCGATACATGAAAACCCGCCGCCTTTCCTGCAGAATGGTAAAAACGGTCGGCCAAAGCGGGCAGCTTGCCTGCCGTCTGCTGCAGCGCACGTCCCATAATCCGGGGAGCACCCAACCGGGATGCATTGGGCATGGCTGTTCCCGCCGCTATGGCATAAGGCCCTTTTTCCTCCAGCACCCATTCTCGCTTGCCTTGGTAGGCCGTCCGCCGGAAGGACGCCGCCAGCCTTGGGGATACCCGGACGCTTCCTTCAGCGCAAGCATCCATAAACTCCTCCGCCATGTCATATCTCAGGCGGTTATAGAACCTGCGGTTGGCCGAAGCTCCGGCCATCTGCCTCATAGCCTTATCCAGACTCTGCACAGTCAGCATGGTCCGTCTCCTCCTTTACGCAATGGTGGGGTTTGCTGCAGAATTGCGCACTCCCCTCCCAGTTGCCCCACAGGCAGTCCTTGCATCGCGCCGGCTGAACAGCCAGATAGCCTTGAAACTTGGGAACCCGTTTACGAAACCACTTCATCGCCTCTCTCCTCTCTTGTTCGGGTAACAAAAAAGACGCCTCCTGAAGATGCGCCTTTGGGTGCGTCTTGTCCGGCCTGTGACAGCTCGTCCGGATCAAGCGGATGCGGGTATGCGGTTGGTGTTTTGCAGCCTTGTCTTGGTTGGCTACGATATCAATATACCATGGCGGCTGTCCAATGGCGGGCCAACTTCTGGCCATCCTCCGGCCGTGGAGCGGCCACATGTGAGCTTGTCTCTTTTGCTGGTAAAAAACGCTGCTACTCTGCAAATTTCCACTCCTCCAGCCGCAAGGCCAGCGCCAGGTTGACGATAGCCTTGGCCTTCACTCTCCGGTACGTCCGTTCACTCAGATGCACCTCCTGGCACACCTGAAAATCCATTTCTCCATCCAGGCTGCTTAAATACCGCAACCGGATAATCTCCCGCTGTTTATCCGGAAGACTGCCCACTGCCCGTTCCACATCCTCATAGGCATTGCGCATCCGCTCCTCCTGATCCGCATTCCACACCGCTGCCGCCTCCGTCGCTTTGCCGATGCGGTTGGTTGTCCCATGATACCGGGGCTCATTGCCTGACGTCATCCGGACCTCCCTGCGCACCATCCCCAGGAACTTATAAATCCGCGCCGTCTCCAGCTTCTCCTCTACCTTGCGTCTGGTTTCGTCCATATGGATTTCCATCTGGCCGATGCGGAGCTCACCCTTGTTCATTTTGCTCATTTGTAAAACCTCCCCGTATTTGCTGTTTCAACAAAAATATCGTATAATAAGCGCTATAAACTTAATATTTTTGCTAAAACAGCAATTTATATACCTTTATACTACTGGCTAAGTAAAATGTTGTCAACGAAACTTTTGCTGAATCCGCAAAAAAATCGTTTCCCACACCGTCAAAAATGGTATAATAATGGTGTGTTGTTTAAAAGGGAGTTGGTGAGGAAGATGAGAATTGGAGACCGGATCCGCAGCCTGCGGGAGGAGAAGGGCTGGACCCAGCTGGAGCTGGCCCAGCAGCTCGGGATCAACAACAGCGTGCTGTCCCGGATCGAGGCCAATAAACGGCCTGTGGAGGATGTGCTGGTGGCCGCCTTCGCTGATGTGTTCCAGGTGAATGCGGATTCTCTTCTCGGACGGGAGCCTCTGGGCGGCCGGGCCTTCTTCGGCGGAGCCCACTCCTATACGGAAGAGGAGCTGCGCGTAGCAGAAGCTGCGGTGGAAGCCTACCGCCGCATGAAAGGACTGGACAGATAAGCACCATGTCCCGCCTCCAAAGATAAGCCCCAAAGGGCTTTCTTTTTGGCAGAAAAAGCGAACATACATTCCGTAAAACCTTGATATACCTCCCTTTTCGCCCGAAAACGGACTTTCGGTCGGTTGCTTCATTACTCAGCGTGTTGCATAATTATGGATATAGATATAGAAGTGTGGAAAACAGCTGGAACACATTCCTCTGGCCGCCATTACCCGGAGAGATTGTATCCATTGAGCTTTTTAGGGCCAGGGCAAGATACTGGAGACTTTGATCATCGGGAAGCTGACCGATCCGGTCCGTCACGAAAAACGTCAGTAAACCCTTGATCAGGCGCCATATATGAACAAAACCCTCCTGGATGATATAAATAAAGCCCTTGGCTTTATTTCCTCCAGCCAAGTAACCGACATTTTTCGCCCGCTCGGGTTTATGGACCCGGAGGGCATTCTTTTTCGCCTAAAAATCGAACATACATTCCCTTTTGAGGTGGATTTTATGATACTTAAGAATTATAAGACCTGTGGGCTGGAGGAATGGATTAATGCCCGGTATATACATAGTGGCATCCGTACACCCGGTGATTTGGACCCGGAGTCGGTGGCGCAGCTGTTCGGAGCGGATTTGGTTATGTATTTAGGACCTTCCTTTGCTGATTGGCGGGAGGGTGGATATTCGGTGATTTTTTTGGACCGCAGATTGTCCGACGATGAGCGGCGGGCTGTGTTTTTTCACGAATTATGCCACCCTATCCGCCATGTGGGCAAGCAGATGGAGCTGCCGCAGCTGTTTGCCGAGCTTCAGGAGATTCAGGCCGGGCTGTTCCAGCTGTACGCGGCAATGCCGATTTATATGATCGAAGGGTTTACCGAGCATCTGGAGGAAGCCCATGCAGTCCAACTGCTTGCCCTTGAATTCCGGCTGCCTGCGGAGCTGGTGGAACGCCGCCTTCAGCAAATTGCCGCCCGGCTGCGTAAAAGTGAGGAGGAGGCCGAAATGGCCAAGGACCTGCCGGCTATACCCGCCACACAGATTATTGCCCATTCGCCGGAAACGCTGAAGCTGCTGAACAAGCTGCTGTGGCTATCCGCCCAGAAGGGGCGCAGGGTGAATCGGGGGAAATAGGTTGGCGTAAATCATAATACAGCAACATTATCCCGTAACCGCCCTACACTATGGAGACCCTCTTTCCGTTATGCTGGTTGGGAGAGATACAGAAGGATTCTGAAGCATGGAAGAAGCATACTACCAATTGGAGGATGATCAAATATGGATTCGAAGCTGCCGGATTTGGGGCTGAAGCTGGAGGAATGGCTGCCTGACGCTTGGAACAGGCTGACCGTCAAAACCAAAACGATGATCGGACAAATCGGGGACAAGGTGCCTCATGTCGCCGGGCAGGACGGCAAGTATGATAACAGCAGTCTGGACTGGTGGACCTCCGGCTTTTACCCGGGGCTTCTGTGGATTATGCATGAGATGACCGGAGATGATGTGTACCGTGAAGCAGCCTGGAGCTGGGATGAACGGATCGAGCAGTGTACCCTGCGGGATAACCGTTTCCATCATGATGTGGGCTTTCAATATTTGCCTACGGCAGTGATCAAATATAAGCTCACCGGGGACGCGGACGCACGCCGCCGCGGACTGGCCGCCGCCAATTTCCTGGCGGGCCGGTTCAATCTGGCAGGCCGTTTCCTGCGGGCCTGGAACGGTGACCACACCGGCTGGTCCATCGTGGACTCCTCGCTGAATCTGAGCCTGCTCCTCTGGGCAGCCGCGGAGCTGCCGGATCCCCGCTTCCGCCATATTGCCCTGGCCCATGCGGATACGGTGCTCACTCACTTTATCCGGGAGGACGGCTCGGTGCGCCATATCGTCTCCTTCGATCCGGAAAGCGGCGCGTTCCTGGAATCCCTGGGCGGACAAGGAGCCGGACCGGATTCCGCCTGGAGCCGCGGCCAATCCTGGGCACTGCACGGCATGGCCAATGTGTACCGCTTTACCGGGGAGGTTCGGTTCTTGCAGGCGGCGAGAAGGGTCGCCCACTTCTTCCTGGCCAATCTGCCGGAGAATCATGTGCCCCATTGGGACTTCCGCGCCAACAACGGCGTGCTAGACGGCGAACCCCGGGACACCTCCGCTGCCGCCTGCGCCGCTTCCGGACTGCTGGAGATCGCGGCAGCTGTGGGTTCCCCGGCGGAGGCAGGCTTGTACGCCCGGGCAGCGGAGCAAATCCTGGTCTCGCTAACCCGGCACTATGCCACCTGGGAGCAGCCGGAGCATGAGGCGATCCTGGTGGAGGGAACCGGCCACAAACCGGCCGGGCAGAATATTAACGTGTCCCTCATCTATGGGGACTACTATTATGTGGAGGCGCTGGCCAAGCTGAAGGGCTGGCAGCACCGGATTTTTTAGGGCTAGGCCCCTCTCCCATCAGGGGAGGCCGTGATGCAGGCCGCTGCCCCTTCTTGTTGGGAGCAGCTGTGATGTAAGCTGCCCTACGTGTGAAGTAGTCATGACGCAAATCGCCGCTCCCTTCCCCCTTTTCGGGGAAGGGCGGCGCTCTAACGGCGGTGAAAGCCTTTATTTCTGCAAAACACTACCTCAAAAAATCTAACGGCGGCCAGCGCCGCTATTCGTGTCAAATGACGGGTTACCGCCCCCATTCTGGCCAAATAGCGTCTCCTGCTTCCGTTAGATTTTCCATACCCCGATTTTGGGGCAAATAGCGGCTTTCACCGCCGTTAGAATTCACAGCCGCCACACGTCCTCAACTTAAACCCAACTGCTGTGCGTATTCTCTACTTAGTCTTCCGCCGGTACACCCCCAGCTCAAGCCCCCCGCTGCTCCACACTCGCACCCTCAGCCTGGTCCTTCTCCCACATTAAGCTGCCCATCCAAGCAGCCAACTCCTTGGATCCCGCCGCCACAATCCGCTTCGCCGCAAACTCCTCCGTCAGCCTGAGAATTTTGGCGGGGTCATAGCCGTGATTCCACTCCACCACCATTTTCACCAGATTGGAAAAGGACTGTTTATAGTTCCACTGCTCCAGCCCCGTTCTGCTCCGGATGAACCGCCGGATAATCCGGTAATCCCGCACCAGAACATGGGGATGCAGCACCAGCACCCAGTCTGCCTGGCGGAAGCTCTCCATGGTCCACCCGTGCTGCACCCCCTCGAGAATCCAATCCTCTGACTCCAGGATCTCCTGGAACATCCGGTTGCGGACCGCTTCCGGGTGCCGGACGTTCGGCACGCTTCTGTCCCACATCAGGTTATCGATTTCGTGATAAGCAATGCCAAATTGCCGGGACAACATCCGGGCAACCGTCGATTTTCCGCTGCCGCAGGGACCGATAATCCGTATCTTCATCTTGAAGCTCCTTCACTTGTCACTCCGGCGGGGCACTGTCCGAATCCATATCCACAACCCCCTGCATCCGGTAGGGGTAATCAATCTGCTCCTTCACCTGCTCGGCCGCTCCCCCAGAAACCAGGAGTTTGATCATGTACAGCCCCAAATCAATGGAGGATGCCACTCCACCTGCCGTAATCACATTCCCGTCCCGGACGATGCGGGCAGGAACAACCTCTCTGCAATACGGCTCCAGCAGCTCGTAGGCCCGGGGATGGGTAGTGGCCCGCTTCTCCTGCAGGAACCCTGCTGCCCCCAGAAGAAGGGAGCCGGTGCAGACCGAAACAAGATAGTCCGCTTTTTCCGCCCCCTTCAGCCACCCCACAAAGGCTTCGTCATACCGGAGCTTCCGAGTTCCCATACCACCCGGCACAAACACCATATCGTATTCCGACAAGTCCGGTCTGATCCGCGGCACCTTAACCGTAAGGCCCAGTTCATCGGCAATTTCCCCGGACAATCCGCATATATCCCAGGTGGTGTCTTGGGTGCGGTCGAAGCCCCTGAGACGGTAAATTACATCATAGAATCCGATAAAGTCCAGAAACGTCACTCCGTCAAAAAGCACAAGCGCAATCTTCACCCCAATCCCTCCCTCAACGGTATGTCAGATGATATGTACGATCCCGGCAGATTATCCGAGAACTTCTTGAATGCGCTGCCAAGCTTGGGCCAGCCAGTTTCGTGTCCTTACTCCATGATTGACGGAGGCAAACTGCCGGTACGGCCGCTCTACATGCAAGACCAAATTCAGATAAAGATCGTACAGCCTCCTGCGGATTTCCTCAGCTGGTGTAAACGGCACTTCCACCCCATACCCCTGGCAGAATGCCTCCGACAAGCTTCCGCTGCGAAAGTAAGCCTCCAGAAGCGGGTCTCCCCACAAGGCCCGCTCAAAATCGATCAGCCCCGTAATCTTTCCCTCCTGAACAAAAACATTCCCGTCCCACAAATCCCAATGAACCAACCGAGGCTCCTTGACCGCCTCCAGCGGATCCCGGCAGCGCTCCACCAGCGCCAGGATCTCAGCTTCGGATGCTGGCATATCCACATCCATCTCCTTGCCATCCTGGAGAACATCCTCCATCATTCCCTTAAACACCTCGAACCAGCCCGTTCCCGCAGCAACCGGAGCCACATACGGCCCGAACCGGTCCCCACGGATATCGTTCAACACCCGGTTATATTGCCCCAGCTTGTACTCCACCGCATCCTGCTCCTCCCGGCTCAGCGACGGCTTCAGCTTGTTGTAGGGTGTGCCCTCCAGATACTCCATCACGAAATAGTCTGATGGCACCAGCCTGCGGCTGTTATCATACACGAATACACGGGGTACGGGCAGCACCCCTTCCAGCCGCTGGAGCAATTCCACCTCCGTCTGCATCAGCTTTACCTCATACCGCATTTGCTTCACATCCGGCAGAGGAGCCAGCTTCAATACCGCTTTTCTACCGTCCTGCAGGCGGATCAGATAGGCTGTATTGGCCCAGCCATCCGACAGCTCCTGCGTCTCTGCCGGATCGGCACCGAAGGTCTCCCGTACAAGCAGCTCCAGCGCCACCTCGTCAAGCTTCAGCTTAGTCGCACTTTCCATGGTTACCCACTCCTTTATCCTCTGTTTAATATAACCCTGCTTTCGACTTCACCGGCAATCTGCTTCCAGCCGAAGCTGTCGAACCATCGGCCCTCCCGGTAATTAACGATAGCCCGTGCCACATATGGAATCGTATTGGCGGGGAGCTGATCCAGAGGAAACCATGCCAGCTCATCGCATTTATCCGGCTCCCGGTTTACAAGCTCTCCCTCCCACGCCTTCACATGCACAAAAAAATCCACCCTCTCGTCGTTGGACAACCGGTGCATCACCCCCACCGTCTCCACATCCTTCCGGCGGATGATCACGCCCGCTTCCTCGAAGGCTTCTCTCGCCGCAGCCTGCCAAACCTCCTCACCGCCATCCAGATGCCCCGCCACCACACTGTAGTTGCCGTCCTCATAGCCGGTATTGTAGCGCCGCAGCAGCAGAATCCTCTCCTCCCGGACAAAAAACAAATGCACCGCCGGAATTAGCCTGAACCTGATCTTCAATCCAGCCCCTCCTCCACATAATTTTCTGTCATTATAGCACATTTGTTCGGGTCGAGGTTACATATTTTAGAAGAAAAACGTGTCTCACTCCGTTAGCCTTGCCGCCAATGCCCCCAGCTGTTCAGGGGACCAAAGATACATGTCCCGAAGCTCCTTGTAAGGATCGCCCTCCAGACGCAGCAGCCGTGCAAAGGCCGGCTCTGTTTTGAACCCCTGCAGCTTCAGACTGCGGATAGCTTCCCGTCCCTTGTCATCCAACAGCTCCAACAGACGGTGCTCCACCACCATATGCCGGTAACCATTCTGTTCCTCCACAGGCAGCGGCTGTCCGAAAATCTCCACCACCCAGCCCTCATACCGGAACCGGCCTACCTGCCGGAGCAGCCCATCCACTTCTCTGGCGGCATACTCGAAATCCTCACAGCTCCCGAATGTCCCTTTCAGCAAAGCCTCAAAAACCTCTCTCCTCTCCTGCTCCACATGGCAAACCACATCCAGATCACTTCCGGGTATATCCACATCCAGAGGAACTGTTCCCACCAGCACAGGCTGGTACGGCCCCAGCACCTCCATCACGCCAAGTCTGCAAAGCGCCCGGTAAACCTCCTGCTGCCATGGATTACCCTCGATCAAATAATCGATTCCCGCCAAAAAATCCTGCTCCCGGCTGCTCAAAGCACCTTCTCCGTTTGCCCCGTAGCGTATTGGCACAGCGCAATTTCGATACCGTCAGGCATCACCCGGCGACGAACCTCCTCAAAGCCATGGTTCAGATACAATGTAAGCAAATGCTCCCGGTCAGCATAAAATTCAATGCGCACATGCTTAATCCCCCGGCGCTCCGCCTCCAGCTTGACCCACTCCAGAATCCGACCGGACAAGCCTGTTCCGGCATAAGCGCGGCTTACCCCCAGCTTTTTCAGAAACATATCCTCGTCTTCCCGAGCCTCCGGCCACCAGAATTCATTATGGGATTTCAGCATAAAAGCCCCTGCCGGCTCTTCCCCACAATAAACAAGATACAGCTCCGCATCCCCATTTTCGGCAAGGAACCTCTCCTTCTTAAGACCCTCCAGACTCCACATCGGCTGTCCGATCTCCTCCAGCCACAAGGCAATCTCCCGCAGCAGCGTCAAAAACCGCTCTGTTTCCTCCTCCGTCCCAATCCGTTCCACCCGGATTTCCATAGTTATCTGCTCCTTTTGTTATTGATTATATCGCTTTATAAGGCCAAAAAAGAGACCCCGGAGGGTCTCTTCCTTAAATTTCGTATAGGGATGGAGCAGAGGTGGATTAGAATCCGCCCATACCGCCCATGCCGCCGCCTGCCATAGCATTCATTTCAGCCATGCCTGCTTTTTTGTCTTCCGGCTTCTCGGCTACAACAGCTTCGGTAGTCAAGAACATCGCTGCAACGGAAGCAGCGTTTTGCAGAGCGGAACGGGTTACCTTGGCCGGGTCAACGATACCGGCTTGGAACATGTTCACCCACTCATCGGTAGCGGCGTTGTAGCCAGTGCCGATTTCTTCCTTCTTCAGACGCTCAACGATTACGGAGCCTTCTTGGCCTGCGTTGGTAGCGATGATGCGGATCGGCTCTTCCAAAGCGCGCAGCACGATGTTTACGCCAGTCTTTTCGTCGCCTTCTGCAGCAACTGCAGCAACTGCAGCATATACGTTCACCAGGGCAGTACCGCCGCCGGATACGATGCCTTCTTCCACAGCCGCACGGGTGGAGTTCAGGGCATCTTCAATGCGCAGCTTGCGTTCCTTCAGCTCGGTTTCAGTAGCAGCACCAACCTTGATAACCGCTACGCCGCCGGACAGCTTAGCCAGACGCTCTTGCAGCTTCTCGCGGTCGAAGTCGGAAGTGGTTTCTTCCAGCTGCGCACGGATTTGGCTGACACGTTGGCCGATGTCCTTCTTGTCGCCGCTGCCGTCTACGAGGATGGTATTTTCCTTGGTTACACGCACTTGACGGGCGGAACCCAGTTGAGCCACAGTAGCGGACTTCAGTTCCAGGCCCAGCTCTTCGGTGATCACTTGAGCGCCGGTCAGAGCAGCGATGTCGCCCAGCATAGCCTTGCGGCGGTCGCCGAAGCCAGGAGCCTTAACAGCTACGCAAGTGAAGGTGCCGCGCAGTTTGTTCAGAACCAGGGTAGCCATTGCTTCGCCTTCAACATCCTCAGCGATGATCAGGAGGGGTTTGCCTTGTTGTACGATTTTCTCGAGAACAGGCAGAATTTCCTGGATGTTGGTGATTTTCTTGTCGGTGATAAGGATATACGGGTTATCCAGAACAGCTTCCATCTTGTCGCTGTCGGTAACCATATAAGCGGACACATAGCCGCGGTCGAATTGCATACCTTCTACAACTTCCAGCTCCGTTACGAAGCCCTTGGACTCTTCAACGGTAACGACGCCGTCGTTGCCAACCTTTTCCATAGCTTCGGCGATCAGTTGGCCCAGCTCTTCGTCAGCAGCGGAGATGGAAGCAACTTGTGCGATGGATTGTTTGCCTTCGATGGGCTTGGAGATCTTTTGCAGCTCTTCAACAGCAGCTCTAACAGCCTTCTCGATACCCTTGCGGATCACCATCGGGTTAGCGCCTGCAGTTACGTTCTTCAGACCTTCGCGAATCATGGCTTGAGCCAGAACGGTTGCAGTAGTGGTACCGTCGCCTGCAACATCGTTAGTCTTGGTAGCCACTTCCTTAACCAGTTGGGCGCCCATGTTTTCGAACGGGTCTTCCAGTTCGATTTCCTTGGCGATAGTTACACCGTCATTGGTGATCAGCGGGCTGCCGAATTTCTTCTCCAGCACCACGTTGCGGCCCTTGGGACCGAGAGTAACCTTCACTGCATTCGCCAAAGCATCCACACCGCGAAGCATGGAGCGGCGGGCGTCTTCACTGAACTTAATGTCTCTTGCCATGTTATGGAAACCTCCCGAATAAGTATAATTTGGTCATGCTATTTATGTTTGGCCAAGCCTGCCGGTCGCCGGCAGCGCTTAAGGAAGCTTATTCGCCCAGTACGGCCAGGATGTCGCTTTCACGCATGATCAACAGCTCTCTGCCTTGATACTTCACTTCAGTACCGGCATATTTGGAGAAAAGAACACGGTCGCCTTCCTTAACCTCCAAAGCTACGCGCTGTCCATCCTTCAGGTGTCCGCTGCCTACAGCAACAATTTTGCCCTCTTGCGGCTTTTCCTTGGCAGTATCGGGAAGAACGATGCCGCTCGCCGTGGTTTCCTCCTTCGCAATGGCTTCAAGAACTACGCGGTCGCCTAACGGTTTGATCATGGATCAAATGCCTCCTTGAATAATGGTTTAGTTGGTGTAAGGTTGCGCTGTTGCGCTCTGTTAGCACTCGAACCAACTTAGTGCTAACAACAATTCTTATATTAATCAGTTTGGGAACAATTTGCAAGTCTTTTGGGCCAAAAAATCTTCAATGTCCCAGGCACTTTCCTCATTCTCCCCACCGGGAGGAAAAATATTCCGGAGCGGTGGCACCATGTCCAGGCGGGAAGCGGGGCGACGGGCTGTAACGCAGGGAAGTGGACGGGCGGAGTTAATGGAGTGTACTCGTGTACTCGGTTTTTCATACCCAATTTTCGCACAGCTCCCATTTGGGGCAATTGTACCCGGTTTTTCATATCCATTCTGCCCGTTTGCCTGTGCCGGGGCTGATTATGTATGATTTTTCGAGTATAAAGCCTCCAATCCCGCCATTCTGCAGAATTATGGTCGGTTTTTCATATACACCTATCCTCCTGGCTCCAACATGCTCCATAAACAGCAAAAAACCGCCGCCCTCCCGGACCACGGTTTCTATTGGAGGAGCCGCATCTGCTCCGGAAAGCTCGCAGCTCGCGAGACGTTACACGGGATGCTCCTGCTTCTTGCCGTAGAATTCCTCTTCCCATGCCTTGTCCTTGTCCAGCTGCTTGCGGTATACCCTGGCGGACAGCAGCACACTGAACTCATAGAGCAGAATCAGCGGAACCGCCACCAGAAAATCCGAAATAAAATCCGGCGGTGTAATCGCTGTTGCCACAATCACCAGCACCAGATACGCGAAGCGCCGCAGCTTCTTCATCATCCGGGGATTCAGAATCCGCAGCTGGGTGAGGAACATAACCACCACCGGCAGCTCGAAAAGCAGCGACACCGGAATCAGAATATTGAACATAAAGCTGAAATATTGGCTGACCCCGTAAATCTCCGTCAAACCCAGCCCCCGGTTCACCTTGGTGGTGAAATAAACCGCCATCTGGAACACAACGCCGTAGGCGAAGGCCAGACCCACCACCCACAGCACCACCGAAAAAGGGATAAACCGGAGCGCCGCCTTTTGCTCATGCTCCTTCAGCCCCGGCTTCACAAACGCCCACACCTGATACAAGGTGAACGGCAGCGCCACCACCAGGGAAATGCCAACGGCAAACTGCATATAGATACGGATGCCATCCCAAAGGGATATGGCATGCCAAGCCATGGATTTGGCCGGCTCCACACTTTTGATAAAATCAATGACATACGAGGAGGCAAACAGCCCCCCGATCATGGCAACCACAAAAACCGCCAGCACCAGGATAACCCGTTTGCGCAGCTCCGTGATATGCTCCACCAGGGACATGTCCTTGTCCTCATCCTTCATCTCCTGCATACCACCACCTGCCGATCCGTCGAGTCTGTCTGTCTGGGAAGCTTACTTAATCCTGCAGCTTCGTGGAGCTTTGGGTGGAATCGGATTTGGCGGAAGGCTGGACTTGAACCTCTTCGTTACGGATTTCCTTGCGGGGTTTGGGTTCCTCGTCCATGATGTCTCTGGCGCCTTCCTTGAATTCACGAAGCGTGCGGCCGAACGCCCTGCCCAGCTCCGGAAGCTTGTTGGGCCCGAACAATAGCAAGGCGACCAAAATAATCAATATGATGCCCGTTGCGCCAATTCCACTAAACATGAGGCCATCTCCCCTTTTATGAATCGTATGCAAGCGTTTTATTATTCCGCCGGCAGTACCATTGTACCGCTTTATCGCCGGGCCATCAACGGGCAGGTTGGGCTAAATAAAATCAAGCCCCCTCCCCCTCGTCTACGCTCTCCCGTCCCTCCAGCTGGTTCAAGGCTGTCGGAAGATAACCCATTACGGCCTTCATGCTTTCATGGACCCCCTTGGGGTCGGCGGGCAGGTTCAGAATCAGCGACTGACCCCGCAGGCCGGAAATCCCTCTCATACACAGCGCCTCCGGCAAATTCGCCGCAATCATCGCACTGCGGATGGCTTCCGCAAAACCCGGCGCAAGACGCTCCACCACCTCCAGCGTCGCCTCCGGTGTCACGTCCCGGGGCTTCAAGCCGATCCCTCCGGTGGTGATAACCAGATTCGCCTCATAATAATCCGTCATTTCAATGAGGGCCGCCATAATTTCATGCTTCTCATCCGGAACAATCCGGAACTCCACAATTGCGCCCATCAGCTCTTCCTCCACCAGCTCGCGGATGACCTGTGCGCTGGTATGCTCCCGTTCCTTGCGCGCGCCGCGGTCGCTGGCGGCCAGTATGCCTACTCGAAAACCCATTAGCGGTTCCCTCCCTCTTCTTGGAATGCGGATTGGCCGGGCCTCTGATACGGGCCGCTTTTGCCTCCATGTTTGGCCAACAAACGTATCGGCCCAATCTCCATATCCTTATCCAGCGCCTTGCACATATCGTACACCGTCAGCCCGGCAGCGGAAACGGCAGTCAACGCTTCCATCTCCACACCGGTTTTGCCGGTGGTTTTCACAGTTGCTTCTATATATAGCGTATCCCGGTCGTTATCGGAAAAGCGGATGTCCACTCCCGTCAGCGCCAGGGGATGGCACATAGGAATCCAATCGGAGGTTTTTTTGGCCGCCATGATACCTGCGATTTGGGCAACAGCCCGTACATCCCCTTTGGCAATTCCTCCGGTTTTGATCTGGCGGAGTGTGTCGGGGCGCATCAGCACCGCCGTTTCGGCTACGGCACTGCGCTCCGTTACCGTCTTGTCCGTCACATCCACCATCCGTGCTCTTCCCTGTTCATTAAAATGACTGAATTCCCCGGAATGCTCCGACACCCTCTCCATCCCCTCTCCTCACGTACCAGCCTGCTTCGGTTACTACCGCATCCATCTTTATATCATGGGCCTCCAATTCAAGACCCTCACAAAGCTGCATCTCAAAAGCCGGGGCAATGGTAATCGGACGGATTCCCTGCCCATCAAGTCCGGCCAGAAGCCGGTCGTAATACCCGCCTCCATAACCTACCCGTCCCCCATTCCGGTCAAATGCCACTCCCGGCACCAGAACAGCAGCCAGCAGCGCCGGGTCAGCCGGAACCGCCCCTTTGGCTGCATCCGGTTCAAGAATCCCCCATAACCCCGGAGTCAGCTCCTCCATGCTGTGGACGTTGAACAGCTCAAGCCGCTTCTCCGCCGGAACCGTCTTGGGCACTGTCACGGAACCGCCAGCCTTCCAGCAGTGTTCCGCCACCGGATGGATATCCACCTCATGGCCGAAGGGCATAAAGGTCAACAACCGGCTTTGGCCCCGAAGAGTGCCCTGGCGTTCCAGCATGTCCACAATCCTGCTGCAGATAGCGGCGGATTTCAGCCTTCTCTCCTCCGCTCCCAGCCGTTCCCGCTTGTCCAGCACAGTGCGGCGGAGCTCTTTTTTCCATTGGGACATGCCTGATGCACACTCCTTTAAGCCGACGGTTTCAGTTGGGAAAATCCGTTCTGTTAGGTTAGTTCTATTGTAGCATATTATTCCAGACCGCGAAAAACAATCCCCCCCGGCAAAACATCTTCAATAAAATTGATCAGCCGCCAGCCATCCCATAAAATCATTCCCTTCAAATGGCAGAGCCAATGCGCGGTTCACAAAATAATCCAACCTGATCCTTTAGGACGTTGGACTTTTTGGCTATAAATATTTCGTGGGATGAGAAAAGGGACCCGGATATGTTACACTATGTACACAAATCTTGATTTTAAGCGTGAAATTTGGAGGGACGAAGGACCATGGCCATTTTGCTTCAGGCCTCAAACATCAGCAAGAGCTACGGCACCCGAACCGTGCTGTCGAATATAAATGTACAGGTGCAGGACAGAGAGCGAATCGGCCTGGTTGGTGTCAACGGGGCGGGAAAATCCACGCTCCTGCAAATTATTTCCGGGGAAATGTCGCATGACAGCGGCGAAATCTTCAAAAACAAGGATATTCGTGTCGGTTACCTGGCACAAAATAGCGGCCTGCAAAGCGAACGGAGCATCCGGGCGGAAATGCTGGACGTATTTGCCCCTCTTTTGCAAACCGAGCGGGAGCTTCGTGAAATGGAAGAGGCCATGGCTGACCCGAAGCTTCATGAGAACGAAAAAGCGTATGAAGCCCTGCTCCACCAATACGCCGCCAAGTCCGAGCAGTTTAAGGAAAAGGGCGGTTACAGCATGGAATCCCGCATGCGCAGCGTGCTGTCGGGGATGGGCTTTGGGGATTTTGCCCCGGATACGCTGATTTCCACTCTGAGCGGAGGCCAACGGACCCGTCTGGCCTTGGCCAAAATGCTGCTTCAGGAGCCGGATGTGCTGATGCTGGACGAACCTACCAACCATCTGGACATCGCCACCCTGACCTGGCTGGAAGGGTACCTGCGCTCCTATCCCGGCGCCATTCTCGTGGTATCCCATGACCGGTATTTCCTGGATGCCCTGGTTACCGCCATTTACGAAATCGAACGCCATCAATCCGTCCGTTATACCGGCAATTACAGCCGTTATGTGGAGCTGAAGGCGCAAGAATACGAAATCCGAATGAAACAATTCGACAAGCAGCAGGAAGAAATCGCCCGGATGGAGGATTTTATCCAGAAGAATATCGTCCGTGCCACCACCACCAAACGGGCCCAAAGCCGTCGCAAGGCCTTGGAGAAAATGGACCGTCTCGACAAACCCCAGGGTGAGCTGAAAAAAGCGGCCTTCTCCTTTGAGACGGCATATTCCTCCGGACGGGATGTGTTGAATGCTGCGGACCTGGCCGTAAGCTACGACGGCGAAACTCCGCTGTTCCAGCATGCCAGCTTCCAGCTGTCCCGCGGCGATACGGCTGCGCTGATCGGACCCAACGGCGTCGGCAAGTCCAGCCTGTTCAAGGTGCTGACGGAGCAGCTCAAACCTTGGAGAGGGACCTTCTACTGGGGGACCCGTGTCCAAATCGGGTACTATGACCAGGAGCAGTCCCATCTGAACGGGGCCAACACAGTCTTGGATGAGGTTTGGAATGAATATCCCCATATGGAGGAGGCCCGGGTACGTACGGTTCTGGGGAACTTCCTGTTCAGCGGCGAGGATGTGTTCAAGCGGGTCTCTTCCTTAAGCGGCGGGGAAAAAGCCCGGGTGTCCCTGGCCAAGCTGATGCTCCAGAATGCCAATATGCTGATTCTGGACGAACCAACCAACCATCTGGATCTGTTCAGCAAGGAAGTGCTGGAGGCCGCATTGATGGATTACGAAGGTACCCTGCTGTTTATCTCCCATGACCGGTATTTCCTGAACAAAATGGCGGACCGGGTATTGGAGCTGGACAAGGACGGCATTACCGCCTATCTGGGGAATTATGACGATTATATCGAGAAGAAGCTGGAGCTGGAGGAAGCCCGGGCGGAGGCGGCCGACGCTTCCTCTAAAACCGCTTCCCGCACGGAAAGTGGAAGCGGCGCCACCGGAGCAGGCTCCATCCGGAACCCGGCCTCCGCTAATGGGAGTGCCAAAGGCGTTGCTGCAGCGCCTGCGGCCAGCAGTTATGAAGCGGACAAACAGGCCAAACGCGAGGAGCGCAGCCGCCAGCGCCGGCTGGAGCAGCTGGAGCAGGAGATCAGCCAGCTGGAGCAGGACATTGCCGGGCTGGAGGAGCAGCTGACCCTCCCCGAGGTCTACAACGACTATATTGCCGTCCAAGGCATCAACACCGGGCTCGACGCTAAGCGGCAGGAGCTGCAGGAGCACTACGAGGCCTGGGAGCAGTTAATGGCATAAATGGTTAGCTGCAGGCGTTATTCCTAGTAGACCGGGCGCATGATGCGTCCGGTTTTTTGGGTTTTGGAAGGGGCGGGTGAGCCAACGGACACAGGAGCCGTTATTCCGCGAATAAACGGTTGTTTTCTAATGTAACGGACTCAGGGGACGCTATTAGCTCAAAAGCAGCCTTTTTGCGCAACCGGAAGAGGAAATAAGGTACTGTGAGTCCGCGAAACTCCTCGAAATGCATTTTTCGGCGAAATAGCGGCTCCTCAGTCCGTATGGAGGACCGGCCCATGTAACGAGGCTCCTCCTGGCTCGTTCGAAATGCAAAACAGGCTGCATGCTGAATAGTTTTACTCGCTCCCCTAGCCTCCTGTGGGCAAACTTCGACTGTTCCAACTGAATTTAACATGTTCATACTGGCGATTGAGGCTTCGCACTTATCCACATGTTTGCAAATGTCGTCCCCCTCCGAAAATGCAGCTTATTCCCAGGGTTTCGTCACTTAGCCACAATCTTATCCCCATTATCCACAAGCTATCCCCATATATGTGGATAAGTTATTCTGCGTGAAATGTGCATAATATCCCCGCGCCTAATCGGGCTTTTTTTAACTTATACACATTACTCACAGGGCATGTGGATAACTTTATCCACATGCCTCTGTGTATGAATTCATGACACTACTCATATTGGCGGCTGTGGAGATCCTGTTGAAATAACCAGTTCTGCCACCAGTTTATCCACATCAAAAAAAAGCAGCCCCGATACCGCAGGCTGCTCTCGCTTTGCTCTGTTATGATTTCACCGACCATTCCTCCAGGGAGAGGACGGCCTCCGCCTTCAACGTCATCGGCGCGAACTCCCCGCGCTCCCACTTCAAGTGCGCGGCCGCGGCGATCATCGCCGCATTGTCCGTGCACAGCTCCAGGGGAGGAACAACCAGCGGCAGCCGGGACTGCCGGCACCGCTCCGTGAGGCTCTCCCGGAGCCCTTTGTTGGCCGCTACGCCTCCGGCCAACAACAGCTGCTTCGCGCCGAACTGCTTGGCGGCGCGCATAGCCTTCTCCGTCACCACGTCGATGACGGAGTCCTGGAACCCCCTTGCCACGTGGTCTGCAGCAAGGTCAAGCCCCTTCATCCGCGCCGTATTCAGCGCGGCCAACACCGCCGATTTCAGCCCGCTGAAGCTGAAATCGTAGGAATCCGGCTCCAGCCAGGCGCGGGGCAGCTGCACTGCCCCGTCCGCGGCCAACGCGAGCCGGTCCAGATGGGGGCCGCCGGGATACGGCAGCCCCAAGGCCCGGGCCACCTTGTCGTAGGCCTCGCCCACGGCGTCGTCCCGGGTCCGCCCGATAATGCGGAATTGGCCCGGCCCCTCCAGCACCACCAGCTCCGTGTGTCCGCCGGACACCACCAGTGCCAGGCTGGGATACTCCAGCTCCTGGACGAAGCGGTTGGCATAGATATGACCGGCAATATGGTGCACCGCAATCAGCGGCAATCCCAGGGAAAAGGCCAGAGCTTTGCCGGCCACCAATCCCACCAGCAGGGAGCCTACCAGACCCGGCCCCTGAGTTACGGCCACGGCATCCACATCCTGCAGACGGATGCCCGCTTTTTCCACAGCCTCTTCAATAATCCACGTAATGCTCTCCACATGCTGCCGCGACGCCACCTCCGGCACAACCCCGCCGAACTTCTTGTGGGTTTCGATCTGGGAGGAGATGATGTTGGAGCGGATGATCCGCCCGTCCTCCACCACTGCCACCGAGGTTTCGTCACAGCTGGTTTCGATCGCCAGAATCAGCGATGGTGTGCTTGGAGGCACAGCCGGAAGCTTCATTTTGTCCATCATGATGTTTTCCACCGCTCCTCCGGAATATCCGCCCACATGATCAGCGCATCTTCATTATTATCCGTATAATAGCCCTTGCGCACGCCAACGGAACGGAAGCCCAGCTTTTCATACAAATTTTGCGCTATCCGGTTAGTGACCCGCACCTCCAGGGTCATCCGTTTGGCCCCCCGCGAGTTGGCCTTGCTGCGCAGCTCGGTTAAGAGTCGTTCGCCCAGCTTTTTGCCGCGGTACATGGACCGGATGGCGATGTTGGTCACATGGGCCTCATCCATAATTACCCACATGCCCGCATAGCCGGCGATGTCGCCCTCCACCTCCATAACCAGATAATGGGCAAAATGATTGTTGGACAGCTCATTTTGAAACGCCCCGGCCGTCCAGGGCGTGGGAAAGGCTTCTTTTTCAATCTCAACAATACTCCCGATATCCTCAACCCGCATCGGCCGGAAAACCGGAGACAACAGAGGCCCCAAGCCGTCTGCTACAGGAAGCTCCATGCCGCTCCCTCCTGACTATATAATTTCATTTGGTTTGTTGTTTTTCAGCAAGTTTGACCTCGGCTTCGGCCAGCTGGGCATAATTGGGCAGCAGCGTGTGCGCGTCGTCTCCTTGACCGGAGCGGAAACGCAGCTCTCCCAGATACCCCGTATATTCGGCGTGGATATCACAGGGAATCGCCTCTGTCCGCACATTGTCCCCGGAAACCTCCGGCGCAGCTTGGGCAAACCGCTCCGTCACCGCTCCAAACTCTTGGGGCTCACCCACAAACAGCACCGCCTCCGGAGGCTCCTGCTCCTGTCCCAGCAGCTCGAGCAACCGGTCCGCCCAGGTCTCCATCAAACGGATGCCGTCTTCCTCGCGGCACAACCAGCCTGGTGAAGAAACCGGCCACATGGCAGGCAAAACGCTCCCGTTCTCCTGAGCATCCTTCGCCCCCACCGTTTCGCGTTCCCGGAGCTCCAGCAGCGCCGTAAAAGCCTGCCCCCGCCGGGCATTCAACATAGGCACCACCCAAACACGGCTGCTTGCGCCACCTTGCTTCCGCCATTCGGCCAAGGCTCCCGCCGCCAGCGCCTCCAGACTGGATACCCCTGCTACAGGCAGCTTCAAGGTCCATGCCATCGTTTTGGCTACCGTAATTCCGATACGTACCCCGGTATAGGAGCCAGGTCCCTTGCCAACGGCAATCCCCTGCAAAGCGCCCAGGGAAAGCCCCGCCTGATTCAAAGCCTCTTCAATGGCAGGCATCAAATAAACGGAGTGATTACGCTCGACCAGCGAATTCACCTCCGCCAACAGCTTTCCCTTCTTCACCAACGCCACGGACATAGCCGACGTCGCGCTGTCGATGGCCAGCAGCAGCCCTCCCGACACATCCTGGCCGGAAAGTTCACCGGATGCCGGTTGGGGATCTCCTTTTATTTCCACATCATGCTCAGGATTCCTGTCGTTCATCATGAATAATTCCCTGCTCCTTTAGATCCGAACACCACTTCTTGTAGACGGCCCCCACGGGAGCCAGCCGGAACCGGCGCTCCGTCCACCCGGTGTTCTCGATATATACGGACAGATGCTCCTCCGGGATCAGGTCCCGGATAATGGATGCCCACTCCACCAGGGTCACGCCGTCTCCGTAGAAATAATCGTCCAACCCTATATCCTCCGCCTCCTCCTGGGAGATGCGGTACACATCCATATGATAAAAGGGCATGGTGCGCCCCTCATACTCTTTGATAATGGTAAAAGTAGGGCTGTTGACGGTTTCCTGCACCTCCAAGGCCTGTCCCACCGCTTTGGAAAAGGTGGTTTTGCCGGCGCCCAGATCCCCGTCCAGCCCGATCACCGAACCCGGTATAAAAAACCGGGCCAGCTCCTTGGCCAGCCGGTAGGTGTCCTGCTCCTCCCGTGATTCGTACCAATAGGTTGTGGAATGCGCATCCATAGCGGCTGCCTCCTTAAGCATCGGCTGATTGGTCTTCCTTAAAATGATTGTACCCCCGCTTCTGCAGCGGACTAATACTACCGTCACGGCGCTTCAGCAGCACGCCGGGCGTCGCGGAATCCTCATCGGCCAGCACATGGCCCACCACATGGAATTCCAGTCCCTCCGCATCAAAAAGAGCCTGCACCGCCGCCGCATCCTCTCCCCGCACGGTGCCGGTGAGGCGGTAATCCTCCCCGCCGTACAGCATCAGCTCCAGCGGGTTAAGCCCGGCTTCGCGGGCATAACCGGAGAGAGCGGAGTCCACCGGCAGCAACGTCTCCTCCAGCCGGATGACACAGCCGGAGGCCTCCGCCAGCTCCCAGGCCTCGCTGGCCAAACCGTCGCTGACATCGTTCTGCGACCGGCCCAACCCGCTGCGCACCAAAATCCGCCCCGCCTCCACCTGAGGCTGGGGGAACTGGTGCGCCCGCACCAGCCGCTGCCGCTCCTCCGGCAGCCCGGCCAGATCATACGCGCTCCGGCCTGCGGCCAGGAGCAGGTGCAGCCCGGCGGCGGAGAGGCCCAGGGGACCGGTGACGAACACCGTGTCCCCCGGGCGCGCGCCGCTGCGCAACAGAGCACGGTCCGTCTCCACCTCGCCGATGGCGGTGACGGACACAGTCATATCCCGGGGACAGGAGGTGGTGTCCCCGCCGACCACCGCCACGCCGTAGCGGTTGGCGCAGGCATAGAGGCCATCGTACAGCTCGCGGAGGGCCTCCGTTTCCATATCCGCCGGCACGGACAGCGCCACCACCGCGAAGCGGGGAATGGCCCCCATCGCGGCCAGGTCGCTTATATTGGATGCCATGGCCTTGTAGCCGATGGCTTCATAGGTCATTGTCTCGGGTTTGAAGTGAATGTCCCGGACCATCGTATCACAGGTAACCACCCATTGAAAACCGCTCCGTCCATCCAGCACGGCCGCATCGTCTCCGATGCCGACGGCTACACCGTCCCCGGTTCCTGCAGGGCCTTGTTCCACACGCGCCGGATTGCTGCGGCCTCCCGTAAGCAGCCGGATTAACCCGAATTCATCCACCCGGGGCATACATAAACTCCTCCATTCCTTATTCTACCTATTATAGCACAGCCTCAACAGATTAAAACCCGAGTCTTCTGTCCCTGCACCCGCCTTTTGCCTATATTATCTCAGTACCCTCTCCAACGAGTAAGCTCCTGTATCGTGTAGTTTCATAAATAGCGGAACCTGATTTCCGCTAGTTTCCGCTCTGCAGACGAAAAGCCTTAATAGCGGAAGGGGATCTTCCGCTATCCGCTCCCTTTCCCCGCTGAGACAGGGGCATTTCCCTCAATAGCGGAAAAAGCACTTCTCTAATCGGGCCAATTGGGGCTCCACAGCACCAATAGCGGAAACAACCAAGGCGTTATTTACTGGAAACCCCAGAACGGTTCGACTCTCCCTCACCACGCCATCTTCACGCCGGTCACCATCCATCCAGCTCCGCCCCTCTCTCCTCATCCTCACACGACCCCCTACCTCCCGCACCTTCCTCCACTCCATCCAACACCAGCCTCCCCCCCCACCCAAAAAGTACAATTTTGACTCCAACAGGTTGGAATCCGTCCTTATGCCGCCCCGTCCCCAGCCCGTACAATAGCCATATACCCGGCTTACGAGCCTCTATCCTATATTCCGAGGTGACGACAACCCATGAAAAACCGGACCGCCGAGGCCCTTCCCCTGACCCGGACGCCAACACCGGCGCTTGCGCCCAAACGCCGCCGCAACCTTCTCCAGCTGCGGGAGGACATTGCCGGCTACGCCTTTATCAGCCCGATGCTCATCGGCCTCCTGGTGTTCACCCTGTTTCCCATCCTGGCCTCCTTCTTCTTAAGCTTCACCAACTGGAACTTCGTCTCCGGCTTCTCCAAAACCAAATTCGTCGGACTGGACAACTTCCTGCGGCTGTTCAAGGACGACATCTTCCTGAAATCCCTGGAGAACAACCTGATCCTGATGCTGGTGGTGCCCATCACCCTGGCTATCTCTCTGGTGCTGGCGGTGCTCATCGACCAGAAAATCTTCTTCAAGGACCTGTTCAAGGTGGTTTACTTCATCCCGTACATCTCCAGCATCGTAGCCGTCGCCATCGTCTTCCAGGTGCTGCTCCATCCCTCCTACGGCCCCATCAACCAGGTGCTGATGTCACTGGGTATGGAGGACCCGCCGAAGTGGCTGGGGGACACGGATTACGCCCTCTACTGCGTCATGGGGCTGATGATTTGGGTGAACATCGGCTACAACATGATCATCTTCATGGCCGGCCTGCAGTCCATCCCCAAGGATCTGTATGAAGCCGCGGAAATCGACGGCGCCAGCAAGCTCCGCCAATTTTTCCGGATCACCCTGCCGCTGTTGTCGCCGACCACCTTTTTCCTGCTGGTAACGGGGATTATCGGGTCCTTCAAGGTTTTCGACCTGATTGCCGTGCTCACCAACGGCGGCCCCGCTAACTCCACCACCGTGGTGGTATACCGGCTCTATGAAACGGCCTTCGTCAACCTGCAGTCCGGTTATGCCTCCTCCATGGCCATTGTGCTTCTGTTCTGCGTGCTCCTGGTGACCCTGATCCAATGGTACGGGCAGAAGAAATGGGTGAACTACTGATGCGATTTGTTAGGAAAGGAGCCGAAGCCCCCATGCGCCACAAATCCGATTTGGCCAAAAAAATTCTGCTGACCCTCATCATGACCGTGCTGGGCATCCTGTTTATGACCCCCTTCTTCTGGATGATCTCCACATCCATGAAGCCGGAGGCGGATGTGTTCAAATACCCCATCGAATGGATTCCGAAAAACTGGAACGCCGTGGAAAATTACAAGGAGGTCTGGACAACCACCAAATTTCCGCTGTACTATTGGAACTCGATTAAGGTGACGCTGTTCACTACCTTTTCCTCGGTGCTGTTCGCGGCCATGTCCGCCTATGCCTTCGCCAAGGTGAAGTTCCGCGGCAGAGAAGCGGTATTTATCCTGGTGCTGGCCATCTACATGGTTCCCCAGCAGGCTATCCTGGTGCCGCAGTTTCTCCTGTTCCGCTGGATGGGATTGTTCGATACCCACCTGGGTTTAGTGATGCTGGGTGCCTTCAGCGTTCTGGGCACCTTCATGCTGCGGCAATTCTACATGGGCATCCATGACGAATATATGGAATCCGCCAAAATCGACGGCGCCGGACATATCCGCATTTTCCTGTCCATCTGCACACCGCTGGTCCGTCCGGCCATCGCCACCTATGCCATCTTGCGGTTTATCTGGACCTGGAACGACTACCAGGGGCCGCTGATTTTCCTGAAGACCAAAAGCCTCTTCACCATCCAGCTGGGCATCCGCTCCTTCGCCACCCTGAACGGGGAACTGTATTCCCTCATTATGGCCGGGGCCGTTTCCGCCATTCTGCCATTGCTCATCATTTTTATTATCGGGCAGAAGCATGTGATTGAAGGCATCGCCCTGGGCGGAGTCAAAGGCTGAGGGGACTTGGGGTTCCACAGGTTATAAATTGAACGTTTCCGGTTAATAAATTGACTCATCACCGGCAGGACGGTTTGGTACCATCGGGTTGCAAGAGCCTGCAAGGGCTTTCAAGCCATTATCCATTATTGGAGGGGTCAAACATGAGAAATACGCCTTTTGTGAAAAGAAGCCTGCTTGTGCTCACCGGCACACTGGCGGCAACCGCTGCTCTGGCCGGTTGCGGCGGCGGGGGAACGGACACACCTGCTGCCGGAGGATCGGCCGCTCCGGGCGGTTCCGCAGCCGCTCCGGTTACCATCAAGGTCCAGGCCTGGTACACCGAGCCCCAGGGCAATTGGAACGCCACGGTAGCCGCCTTCAACAAAACCCATCCCAACATCAAGGTCGTCTATGAAGGCCTGTCCGAAAAGGGCGACTCCCAGGAGGGCATGAAGAAGCTGGACCTGCTGGCTGCCTCCGGCGACCAAATGGACGTCATCATGTATTCCGCCGCCCCGGACTATGCGCAGCGTGTAGGCGCAGGTATGCTGGAGCCTCTGGACGAGTACATGAAGAAGGACGGCTTTGATCCCAAGGCCGAGTTCAAGATTGATACCAGCGTCAACGGCAAATACTACGCCCTGCCCGGCAAAATGATCGAGTGGCTGGTGCTCCTGAACAAGGACAAGCTGGATCAAGCCAAGCTCCCGGTGCCTACAGAATGGACCTGGAACGACTATGCCGAATACGCCAAAAAGCTGACCAGCGGCGAAGGTGCCAACAAGGTGTACGGCTCCTACTTCCACACCTGGAAGGATTATGCCCAGTTGGCCCTGTCCAACGATCCGGAGCTGCCCTTCTTCGTGAAGGAGGACGGTACTCCCAATGTGGATAACCCCAAGTACCGCTTCTCTCTGGAGCTGCGCAACAAAATGGAGAATGTGGATAAGTCCTCTGTGCCCTATTACGATGTCGTCTCCCAAAAGATGGGCTACCGCGATGTGTTCTACGCCGGCAAAACCGCCATGCTGCTCACCGGCAACTGGATGGTAGGCGAGCTTGCTCTGAACGGCAAGTTCAACACCGTGTTTGCTCCGTATCCCAAATTTGACGCCAAGGACCCCAACGGCTACACCTCCATCAATGCGGACTTCGTAGGGGTTGCGGCCTCCTCCAAGAACAAACAGGCTGCTTATGAATTTGTAAAATGGTATACCACCGAGGGTATGCTGGAGCAGGGTATGTTTTTCTCCGGCTGGAAAAAAGCCGACCTGAACAAAAACGTCGAAGCGATCCTCAAAAGCGGCAAGCCGGAGCTGGCCAAGTTTATCGACAAGGACTCTCTCCTGGCTACGCTGAAGGTGAACAAAGCCACCAAGCTTATCGTTCCTCCCACCTTCTCCCTCCAGCAGGAAAAAGAGCTGCTGAGCCAGGTGGAGCTGTATCTGACCGGCAAACAGGATCTGGAGAAAACCATCCAAACCACCACCAAGAAGCTCAACGATATCAAGACCAGCAGCAAATAATTTATCAGTCCGGATATGTCCGGCGATTAGGTATAGATTGTCTGTATAATGGGAGAGGAGAGGCAGAAAGCCCCTCTTCTTTTCCCTTTTTCCCATCCAACAAGAGAGGGGGGCGGTTCCTGTGCTGCGCTGGTTCCACAAGCTGTCGCTCCGCAACAAGCTCATGCTCACCATTCTGATTTGCCTGGTGCTGCCCTCCCTCGTGTCCATGCTGGTGTCGAACTTCCTCACCCGGGATGTGGTCCGCACTCAGGTGACCGACAATTCACGGGAATCCCTGCGGATTGTAAATCAGGTGGTGGCGGGCCAGATCAAAAATCTGGTCTATGTAATGAACTTCGTCCAATTTGACAGTGATATGCAAATTTCCATCCGGGAGCTGGGGCGCAACGATCTTGCCCTAAGCACCGGGGATATGCTGGCCCACAAGCAGAAAATCAGCCTGCGGCTGGAAACGGTGATGAACTCCTTCGGCAATATGTACGCCACTGTGCTGCTGCCAAACGGAGAATATGTAGCCAGCTATAGCACCTTCGGCTTTCATCCTTCGTATTTTACCAAGCGGGACTGGTTCGAGGGGTTGTCCGGGGTTTCCGCCTATGGCGTACGCTGGGTAGGGGCGGAGCCCAATTATCTGGTAAATCCGGGCAGACCTTATCTGCTCACGGCGGCCAAACCCCTGCGCTCAGCGGATGTGGTATACGGTTATGTAATCGTCAGCCTGGAGATGGACGTGATCCAGCGCTTATTTGCCCAGTCCAAAACCAATGAAACCATGCTTCTGGTAGACCGCAACGGTCAGGTGCTGGTGGACCGGGAGGGTTCGGCGGGCATCGGGACACCCTTCCCCTATTACGATAAGCTGCCCCAGGACGGCGGGGTATCCTTCCTGAAGGTGGCGGGGGAGGAGTTCATTATGCTGGCGGAGCAGGTCACCCCGGAATGGCGCTTGGTGAGCATGAGCCCCTACAAACAAGCAGCCAGCCGGATCGAAAGCTTCCGCCGGACGGATTTTGTGATCCAGCTGGTGTTTCTGGTGCTGTTCGCCATTATTCTGCTTTCGGTGGTGGGCACCCTGACCAAACCCATCGGGCGGCTGGTCCAGACGGTGGTCCGCATCCAGAACGGGCGGCTGGGGGAGCGCTCCAACATCTCCGGCCCGGATGAGGTGGGACGCCTCGGGTACGTGTTCGACCGGATGCTGGACCGGATCGAGGCCACGCTGGAGGAGAACCGGCGGGAGCAGGAATTGAAGCGCAAGGCAGAGCTGGCGATGCTCCAGGCGCAGATTAATCCGCATTTTTTGTTCAACGTGCTGAATTCCATCCGGCTGAAGATCTTAATGAAGGGCGACGAGGAAAATGCGGAGCTGATCAGCTCCCTCTCCTCTCTCCTGCGGATGACCATCAACCGGAATAATGAGTTTATTCCGCTCCATGAGGAGCTGGATATTATCCAGAATTATGTGAGGCTGGTGAATTCCCGCCACGGCGGTGCGGTACGGCTGGAGGTATCTGCGGCGTCGGATACGCTTCTGTGCCAGGTCCCCCGGTTCATCCTGCAGCCGCTGACGGAGAATGCCTACCAGCATGGCTTGAAGCGTAAGGAGGGTGTTATCGCCATCACCAGCAGGCTCACGGACGGGGGTTCGCGCCTTCTGATTGCGGTGGAGGATAACGGCGCAGGCATGGACCCGGAGCGGCTGGAGCAGCTGCGGCGGCATGTGTTTTCCAATGAGCCTGAGCCGTTGACGGAGAAACGCACGTCGGCCCTGTCCGGCATCGGGCTGCGCAATGTCTACGAACGGCTGCGGCTGGTTTATCCCGCGGAGAAGGTGGATTTTGCCATCGATTCCGGGGAAAATGAGGGCACCGTGATTCGGCTTATGATCCCGCTTCGGGAGGAGGAAACCCCTTATGTATAGTGTAATGCTGGTGGATGACGATCTGCCGGTGCTGGAGTTTTTGGCGGGTGCGGTGGATTGGAACGGGCTGGGCTTCCAACTGGCGGGGACCTTCCAGAGCCCGTTGGAGGCGTTGGCGGCGGCGGGTGAGGCCCCGCCGGAGGTGCTGATCACGGACATCGGCATGCCGGAGATGGACGGGATGGAGCTGATCCGGGTGCTCCGTACAGAGGAGCCAGGTTTGAAGACGGCAATCCTCTCCTGCCACGACGAATTCGGCTATGCCCAGATGGCGGTGAAGCTAGGGGTCAGCGAATATGTGCTGAAGGAAACCATGACGGCCAAAACCATCACGGAGCTCCTGATCCGGCTCAAAAAAGAACTCGACGGCGAGGCGGTGGTCCGGCACAAAAGCCGGGAGCTGGAGCAGAGCTTACGGCGCAACCGCAGCGACCTGAAGCGGATTTTCCTGCGGAACACACTGGGCGGCCCCCTGCTGGACCCGGCGGAATGGAGCAGGCAGGCGGCGGAGTACGGTGTGGAATTCAGCCGGGGCACCTCGTATGTGCCTGTTCTGGGGTTTCCCTGCCGGATGCGGGAGGCGCTGCGGCGTTTCCAGACCCGGGAGCTCCTGGTGTATACGGCGGAAAATATCGCCGAGGAGCTGCTGGCACCCGGTGAGCGCCCGGAGCACGGGAAGCAGACGGATAATGGGAAGCTGACGGAGCACGGGAAGTTGCAGGAGTATGGGAAGTCGCAGGAACACGGAAAACGACAGGATAACGGAAAGCTGCCTGTGGCCGGAGAAGCGGCTGTGTTTTCCTTGGAGAGCGGCGAGCTGGTGCTGCTGTTCCCGCATTTTTCGCAGCTGCATATCAATAACCGGCAGCGGATGGAGGACACCCTGCGCAAGCTCCAGCAATGCCTGCTGCAGTTCGGCAAAACCCCCTTCACCTTCGTGACGGGCACGCCAGTGGCGGACGGCAAGGAGCTGCGGGAGGTGGTGAACAAGGAAATTGCCGCAGCTCAGAGCCGCTTCTATTGGCCGGAGGCCTCCATTCTGCGGCTGGAGCATCTGCAGGGCAGCTTCGGCTCCGGGGATCTGCTGCTGGCGGAGTATGTGACCGCCCTGGAGGAATTCCGCCGCGCGGTGCTGGAGGAGCAGGCGGAGCAGGTGGAGGCATTTATCGCCAAGTGGCTGGCCTTTATCCAGTACCACCGGTTTAATCCGGTGGAGGTGAAGGAATGGCTGCTGAAGATTATCCTGGATATCCGGATGCGGTTGAAATCCCTGCAGCATTACCAGTCCAGCTATGCCTCGGAGGTGCTGCACCATGATGTGATGGAGCTGACCAGTCTGGGAGAGCTGGAGGGGTGGCTGCGCTCCTACATGCTCCAGGCGGTGGAGTGGGCCGGCCAGGTGTACCAGGAGTCCAAAAACCGGGAGATTATGGAGTGCCAGCGTTATGTGTCCGTCCACTGGAACGAGCGGATCACCCTGGAGGATGCCGCGCGGCATCTGCACCTGCATCCCAATTACCTGAGCCGCCTGTTCAAGCGGGAAACCGGGGAGAACTTCGTGGAGTTCGCCACCCGGGTCAAAATGGACAAGGCCCGGGAGCTGCTGAAGCTCACGGACAAAACCGTGGAGGACATCTCGCTCCTGTTGGGCTACGACAACAAGCAGTATTTCACCAAGTTGTTTAAGACCCACACCGGCCAGCTCCCCAGCGCCTTCAGGCTACAAAAGGACAAGTGAAGGGAGCGCTCGGCGATGCCGGTGTCACCGTATCTAGAGTGCTCCAATTGCTTTCTATTAACTAACGCTCTCTTAGTGCGCTCCCATGCTGCTTGCTTCCGACTAACTCTATTGGTGCGCTCCCAGGCCACTTTCTCCTGCTTACCTGCGCTCTCTCCCCGGCTTATCTTGCAAAAGTGCAGTTATTTTGGGCCGAATCGGCGTTTTGGCCCTCCATCCTGCAAAAGTGCAGTTATTTTTTGTGAAACCCGCCAAGTGGGTTCATTTTGTGGATAATAAATGCACTTTTGCATTTGGGGCATCCTCGGGATTCTGCCGCAGAAGAAATAGATGCACTTTTGCATTTGGGCTTGTTGCAGCGGGTGATTCACCACGCCCACTCCTATCAGAGCATATCCCACTTCTACCAGTCCGCCCCCTCCTTTACCCGTTCGCCCACTCCTCTTTAAAACCGCCCCATCCCTCCCCCTAACTCCTCCCCGCTTAACCGTTACTTGTCTTCAACTAATCCATTTTCTCCTCCTCTTAACTGTCCCTTGTCCCCCTAACCCGATTCCTGCCCCATTAGCTCGCCTCATCTCCCTTCTAACGCGTTTTCATGCTAGCCTCCCCCCAGCTTCTCCTCTCCTCCCCCCGGCGCATGGGCAGCCGCCTTAAAGCAAAGACTATGGGCACACTTACTTTGCACCCCGCAACTACGCAAAACACAGGAGGGATTCCCATGCATACCGTCTGGAAAGGGGCCATCAGCTTCGGCCTGGTTCATGTTCCGGTGAAGATGTTCTCGGCGACCGAGGACAAGGATATTTCCATGCGCATGATCCACAAGCCCTGCTCCACCCCGCTTTCGTATGTGCGCAAATGCCAAACTTGCGAAACGGAGGTGCCCTGGGAGGAGATCGTCAAGGGCTACGAGCATGAGCCTGGCCGCTTCGTCATCTTCGATAAGGAGGAGCTGGAGCAGCTGAGCGGGGAGAAAAGCAAGGAAATCAAGATTCTGGACTTTGTCCAGCTGGGGGAAATCGACCCGGTTTATTTCCAGAAGACCTACTACCTGGCCCCCGCGGATACCGGCTCCAACGCCTACAATCTCCTCCTTCGATCCCTGACGGAAACGGGTAAAATCGGCATCGCCAAGGTGTCCATCCGCTCCAAAAGCAGCCTGGCCGCCATCCGTGTGGTGGACCGCTGTTTGGCGCTGGAAACCATCTTCTATCCCGACGAAATCCGGCCCATCAGCCAGGTGCCCAATCTTCCCGAGCAGGCCAACGTCAACGACAAGGAGCTGACCATGGCCAAAATGCTCATCGACCAGCTCTCCACTCCTTTTGAGCCGGAGAAATATACCGATGAGTACCGCAGCGCGGTCTATGAAGCCATTTCCCGCAAGGTAGCCGGCGAGGAAATCCAAGTGGCACCGGAGCAGCAGCGGACCAATGTCATCGACCTGATGTCCGCACTGGAGGCCAGTCTGGAGGCGGCGCGCAGCGGAGCCAAGCCCGGAGGCACCGCAGCTGCCAAGACCCCAGGTACAACAGCGTCTGCCAGAAGAAGCGCGTCCCCAAGCCCGGCCTCGGCCCCAACCGCCGGTGAACCGGCCTCTCCGGCAGAAGCAGGAGGGATGACGGGAACGGAGGACGCCAAGCCCAAACGCGGCCGTCCCCGCAAATCCTCAAAGGACGTCCCGTCCAAGGAGACCCTCTAGATGGACGGCACAACCAATACGGCCAGTCCCATTCTTCTCCCGGGAGAGCCCATGATTCCCGTATCCGAGGACATCATCCCCACGGGAGAGGACTGGGGTTACCAGCTCAAGTGGGATGGCGTACGGCTCCTGGCCCGCATCCGTCCGGGCAGCGCCGAGCTGTTCTCCCGGCGGCTATTGCCAAAGAACAGCGCCTACCCGGAGCTGGCTGCCCTGCTCTCTACCCTGGAGGAGCCCTGCCTGCTGGACGGAGAGGCCTTCGTCTTCGATCAGGGGCGGCAGCGGCCGGTCTTCCGCAGGGTGCTAGAGCGGGAGCGGCTGCGTAACCCCGCAGTCATCGCCAAGGCGGGAGCCGCGGAGCCGGTTCGTTATGCCGTGTTTGATGTGCTGTATTCCCGGGGCCAAGACTGGCGGGGACGTCCTTACCGGGAGCGGCATGAGGAGCTGCTGCGGCTTCTTCCCGTGAAGCAGGAGCGGCTGTTCGTGACGGACCTGTTTACGGATGGTGCCGGATTGTGGAGCTGGGTAGAGGCCCAGGGCTGGGAGGGGATTGTCTCCAAGCGGCTGGACAGTGTGTATAAGGAAGGTAAGAAGCACCGGGACTGGCTGAAGAAAAAAACCTCCATACAGGAGGATGTGGATATCGTTGGCTTTACGTACAATGAAGGGCGGCTGGCCAGCCTGATTATGGCCTTCGAAGGAAGCTATTTCGGAAGGGTGTCCCTGGGTCTGGATGAACAGCAAAAACGCCGGCTCTCCACCCTGCCGGTCCGGGTTCCGCCTCCCTCCGGACTGCCCGGCCCGTTTCCGGTTCTGCCGCCGGACCTGAAGCGGATCAGCCTGGCTTGGCTCCTCCAGCCTTTCCGCTGCCGGGTGACAGGCCTGGAGGTCACCGACGCAGGCCTCCTCCGCCATTCCAAGCTGGTAACCCTGCCCATTCCTTGACTTAACCGACCACTGGAGGGCTTCTTTCAATGCTTTTCGTCCTAAATGTCCTTAATTAGAGTTTGCAAACACGCCCAAGCAGGAGGAATGCCCGTATGCCGCCTTCCACCACGCGGCCGAAGCCGCACAAAACCGTAACCGGCACGGTGACCATCGAAGGCCACGAACTGACCATCACCAACCCGGACAAACCTCTCTACCCGGAGATGGGGGTCACCAAGCTGATTTATCTACAGAAGCTGATCGAGCTTGCCCCATACCTCCTGAGGTATACGAGGAACCGCTATTTAACCACCATCCGCTATCCGCATGGAGCAGGCGACCCTGATTTTTTTTACCAGAAAAATGCCCCGGAGCCCCTGCCGTCCTTCGTCCCTACAGCGGAGCTGTCGGGTATCCGGTACGTGGTGCTGGACTCCATCCCCACGCTGGTCTGGCTGGGCAATCTGGCATGCCTGGAGTTTCACCCGTCCCTGCACGAAATCGGATCAGAGCTTCCTGCGGAATGGCTTATCGACATTGACCCCAGCTTAGAGGAGGAGCCGCGGATTATGGAGGCCGCTTATCTGGCAGGTCAGGCCCTGGAGCGGATGGGCATCCAATCTGTCCCCAAAACCTCCGGAGCCACAGGAGTCCAGCTCTATATTCCGATCCCGCCAGGACAATATACCTTCGCCCAATTGCGGGAGGCGGGGTATTTCTTGGGGAAATATCTGGTGGAAAGCCACCCTAACCTGTTCACCATCGAACGGCTGAAGAAAAATCGCGGCGACCGGATTTATGTGGATTATCTGCAGCACTGGTACGGCAAAACCTTATCCGCTCCCTATACCCCGCGGGCCAAAGCCCACGCTACCCTTTCCACCCCGCTCTTATGGAGTGAGGTTGAGGCCAATTGCAGCCCGAAGGACTTCAACCTGTTGACCATCGGCCCGCGGCTGGCCCGGATGGGGGATCTAATCCAGAAGCTTGCGCCCCAATCCCTGGACCAGGTGCTGCGGTTCCTGAACAAGCTGTAGCAAGCCGTCAGAACAGCGGAGCCAGGAGTCTGGCGAGGCCTTCCCTGACTTTTTTCCAGCGGGGAAGCCCCTTGAATTCCGAAGCCTCCAGCTCCCGGCACCGGCGCAGATCCAGTTGGAACCGGCCTGCCAGCCTGGCCACCAGATGGCGGTCGAACAGCACTGCATTTTGCTCGAAATTGCTGAAGAAGCTGCGCATATCCATATTGGCCGTACCCACGGTAGCCAGCTTGTCGTCTACGATCAATACCTTGGCATGGATAAAGCCGCCCTGGTACAAAAAAACCTTTACCCCCACCTGCAGGAGCTCCTCCAGGTAAGAGAGGGAGGCCCAATACACTACCCGTGAGTCAGGGATGGCTGGCAGAATGATTCGCACATCCGCTCCGCTTAGGGCCGCGGTCTTCAGAGCCAGCAGGATGCCTCCCTCGGGAATAAAATACGGGGTAACCATCCACACCCTCCGTTCCCCTGCCGCTATTGCGGAAAAATACAGCTCCAGCATGGCGTCCCATTTGCTGTCGGGGCCACTGTTAAGAATCTGCACCAGCTCCTGGCCCTTCTGTTCCTGCTCGGGCAGAAAACGAGCTCCCTCCGGCAGCTGTCCCTTCGCTAGAAACCAATCCCGCAGAAAGGTGTATTGCAGACGGTACACCGCATCCCCATCCACCCGCATATGGGTATCCCGCCAAAAGCCCAGCTTCGGATCCTTCCCCAGATATTCGTCGCCAATATTGAAGCCTCCGAGAAAGCCGGTTCTGCCGTCTATTACTGTAATCTTGCGGTGGTTGCGGTAATTCAGCCGTTTGTCCAGGAGGGCCACCAGGGGCGGCAGGAAGCATCCCGTCTCCACACCCGCTTCCTCCAGACGCTCTATATACCCCTCGGCCAGACCCACACTGCCGATGCCGTCATACAACAGGCGGACCTCCACGCCTTCCCGGGCTTTTTTGATCATCATATCCCGGAACGCCCGGCCGATCCCGTCATCCCGGATGGTGTAATATTCCATATGAATATGGTCTTGTGCACCGTCCATAGCTTCCAGGAGCGCAGGAAAAAACTCCTTCCCTTCATGGTAAAATTCCACCGTATTGCCCCTGGTAATAGGTGCCCCCGGCAAATTTCCCAGCAGCCCCAGAAGCCGCGGCGCCCTCCCGATTTCCCGCGATTCCTCCGGATCCGGCCGGTAAAGGTCGGACAGCCGGTCCATCTCCCGGTGCAGCCTCTCCCAAGCTCCCTTGGGCAGCTGCTTGATCCGCCGCTTGTGCCGGTATTGCCGGGCGAGGAAATAATAAAGGCCAAGCCCCGCTACGGGCAGCACCAGAAGGATGACCATCCAGGCCAAGGCTTTGGCGGGGTGGCGGTGTTCCACAACCAGCAGTAGAACTGTTTGGAGAAGATACAGGCACAGCAGAAAGATGACCCAGAACAAAATATCCCCTCCCTATCGATTCCGTTCCGCAAGCGGTTCCCTGACAGAGTCGCCCGTTGAGGCCAGACTTTTAGTATTCCCCGCAGGCCGCAGGAGCAAACCATAAAAAACCGCCTCCGGCAAACGGAAGGCGGTTATCTGAAACAAGGTTTCGCGGGCGGAGCGTGTCGCCTCAGGCAGCCACGTCCCTTTTTTGGAAGATGGTCCAAGAGAGGAAGTTGAACAGCAGGAAGTATGCTACCAGCACAATAATGGAAAAGGTCATGTTCATGCCCTCCATCAGCGGCTTGCCCTCGATATATTGGGTAAGGTCCGTATTAGCGAACAGCCAGAACCGGCCCCAGCTCCAGTAGCTCACGAAGTTGGTGATCGCCTGCCCCAGGAATAAAAATAATAGCGACATGCTAATCGCCAGCGAGCTGCTGCGGAATACGGTGGAAATCATGAAGGCCAGGGTAACGATCATAATCAGTTCGATGCATTTCAGCCCGTATGTACTCATCACGTGCAGCACCATGCTGCTTTCCTGCACGGTCATATCCTTGGCCACATGGAGGTAAGGAGAGCCGATATCCGAGAACTGGTACAGCACACCGTTGACCAGGAAGGAGGAAACAAACAGCACCACCAGCAAAAGCAGGGAGAACATACTTACCGATATGTACTTGGACAAAAGAATTTTGGCCCGGCCCGCCGGACGGATCAGCAGCAGCTTGATGGTGCCTGTGGCGAATTCGCCCGCTACAATATCCGCTGCAATGACCACTGTAAAAATCGTAACCAGCTGAATCAGGATGGACATGGACAGCACCATACCCCACAGCGTGTTCTCCGACGGGGGAATATCATGATCCAGACGGTACTGGTCCAGCACAATGGAGCGCCTGATCTCCTCCTGCGCCAACACCGGAAGTCGGTTGCTCTCCTCCAGGTAAGCCTGGTTGGATTGCAGCCTGGCCTGGGCCCGGACCTCCCAGCCCTCATTGGTCCCCGTATCCGTCATTCTGCTGATAATGGAGAAGGAGCAGGAGATGGCCACGAGAATACCGATCAGTATCCAGGTGCGGAGACGGCGGTAAATCTTCATATTTTCATTTTGAAGCAGGCTAAGCAATTTGATCACTTCCCGTCATTTCCAGGAATTTGTCCTCCAGCGAAGTGGTGACCGGATGGATTCCAAAAATCTTCACCCCCGCATGGACCAAAAGAGCGGTGACATCGGCGATTTCCTCCCGGTCCAACTGCAAAACAATGCCCTCCTGCTGGAGCTCCGCCGGGTAGGCCCCGTCTTTCTGGGCCAGCACTTGATGCGCCAGCTTGGTGTCCGATACCTCGAAGACCACGGTGCCGCGCCCTCCCTCCTGGACCAGCTCCTTGGTGGTGCGCACATCCACCAGACGCCCGTTCTGGATAATGGCCACCCGGTCGCACATCAGCTCCATCTCCGAGAGGAGGTGGCTGGACACGATAACCGATACTCCTTCATCACGGGAGAGCTGGCGGAGGTAATCCCGCAGCTCGCGGATTCCGGCAGGATCAAGACCGTTGGTGGGTTCATCGAGAATCAGCAGCCTTGGCTTATGGAGCACTGCCTGGGCAACGCCCAGCCGTTGGCGCATGCCCAGAGAATAGGTTTTCACCTTGTCATGGATCCGGTTCTCCAGCCCCATCAGCTTGACTACCTCGGCAATCCTGTGATGGGTGATGCCGGGCACCATACGGGCATAATGGACCAGGTTGTTCCATCCGGACAGAAACTTGTACATTTCCGGATTTTCCACGATGGCTCCTACCTGCTTGATCGCCTTCTCAAAATCAGTATGGATGCTGTGCCCGCCGATGAGAATATCTCCCTCGGATAAGGACATCAGCCCCACCATCATCCGGATGGTGGTGGTTTTACCCGCTCCGTTAGGTCCCAGGAAGCCAAAAACCTCCCCCTGGGGAACCTGAAAGCTTAATTTATCGATGATCGTTTTGCCGCCGATTCTTTTGGTGACATTCTGCAGCGTAACAATGGGTTCGTTCATGTCTACCTCCTGTGTCTCGATTGCCTGATGGGATGCGCCGGTTTCCGGCTAAGGAGCTGCGAGGAAATTAGTACCCGCTTTTGCTTACAAAATCTCCACGGTTTTGGGAGTTTTGTCGGCAAATTAGCGGTACTTTATTTCGTCACAGTCTCTATCCTTGCCGCTCCGGCACGCCTGCCTTGCAACCGTATATCCATCTCAAGAAGGCACAATCTCTCGCTGTGGAACGGTTTTACCAATTGCTGTCATCTATCATAGCGCGTTATCGTCTTTTTGCATAGTCTCCTTTCCCAACAGTGGCCCAGTCCGGTCACATGACCGCGCTCACTTCAGGTTTAGGCCGGAATTTAGTACAATGGTGTAAAAACAATCCCCCAAAAGTGACGCGATGCTTCCAGGCAAATCCGGACATTTTGGGCGGGTTCCCCGGGAGAATACGCGTATGGTGATCGAAAGACGGGCCTGGCAGTGGCTGGACTGGGTGATGCTGGGTGTGCTTACCTCCGGTCTGGCCATAGGGCTTCTATATGTAGCGACAATTCCGCAGCTGACCGGATTTCCGGAGCGGGCCGGATATATGCTGGCGCTTATGGTCTGTTATTTTGCCCCGCTTTTGTTTTGGCACCCAGGCTACACCCATCTGTGGGCGCTGCCCTTCAGTGTACTGGTTACCAGCGGCCTCTTCAGTATATTCGCCACGTTTAAATACGGGGAAATGACCAACTTGGTTACAGTCGCTCTTTTGCTGCTGGGTTTCCATTCCCGCAACTGCTATATCCTGGTGGTGAACATTTTTCTGTATGTGCTGGGCTTTCCGATCCTGCTGTTATGGATGGCTTATCCGGACGGCTTCGACCTGGCCACCGCGATTACCGCCTGCCTCAATTCCGGCATCCTGCTGGGATTAGGTCTGGGCATTCATAAAATCTGGTACTCCCATTACAGCGTCAAGCAGCTATACGAGGAGAATCTCCGGGTTTACCGGCTGGTCCAGGAGCAAAACCGGGTTCTGGAGCAATACTCCAGCCAGGTGGAAAAGCTGACGGTCGCCGAGGAACGCAACCGGATGTCCAGGGAGCTGCACGATACGGTAGGACATACCTTCACTACGGTTATTATGGGTATGGATGCCGTCTCCTACCTGCTGGAGGTCAATCCCGCCGTGGCCCGCGAAAAGCTGGATGTGCTCCGGCAGGTGGCACGCAACGGCTTGGAGGAGGTCCGGCGCAATATCCACCAGATGGCTCCGCCGGAGGAGGAGGGCAGCTTCGCCGCCCAGCTGGAACAGATGGCCAAGGACTTCGGTGTGAATACCGGGACGGAAATCCATCTGACCACCTCCGGAGAGGGTTACGAGCTGCCCAGACAGGCGCAGCTGACCATGATCCGCTGCCTTCAGGAGGCGCTGACCAATTCCAAACGCCACGGGCAGGCATCCTCGATCCGCATTCACGCCGATTATGCCCCCAGCCGCTATACCCTGACCATTTCCGATGACGGCATCGGCAGCGGGGACGTGCAGCCCGGGTTTGGGCTGTCGGCCATGGAGGACCGGCTGTCCGCGCTGCAGGGCCGTCTCCAGGTGCTGCCCTCGGCCCAGAAGGGCATTACGGTGGTGTGCAGCATTCCCGTCCTGAGAAGCCCGGGCCCAGACGGATTGTAAGCTTACGGTATCCGGCAGGACGTTAGCCGGCGGCCTATTACATCAATAAGGAGGCGCAAGGCCATGAACGAGATCAGATTACTGCTTGCGGACGACCAGGATTTGATCCGGGAGAGCCTGCACATTGTGCTGGACATGGACCCGGAGATTCAGGTGGTGGGATTGGCCGAGAACGGAAGCAAAGCGGTGGAGCTGTGCGCAACGGCCTCTCCCCACGTGGTCCTGATGGACATCCATATGCCCGAAATGAACGGTGTGGAGGCTACCCGGCTGATCAAAGCCCAGTATCCGGAAATCCGCGTGATCATCCTGACCACGTTTCAGGAGATCCACTACGTGGTGGACGCCTTGGGAGCAGGTGCGGAAGGGTATCTCCTGAAGGCCATCCATCCCCGGGATCTGATTTCCGGGATCAAGTGGGTCCACAAGGGCGGGACCCTGATTCCCCAGGATATCGCCAAGATGATGGTGGCGCATCTCCAGGGGACTGCCTCCACGGATAACCGCGGAGCCGCCCATGCCCCCTCTGCCTCCGTCCATGAGGAGCAAAGCCGCTCAGGCACTTCCTACGGGCTCAGCGACCGGGAGCAGCAGGTGCTGGAATGCATCGCTGACGGGCTGAACAACCGTGAAATTGCGGAGCGGCTCTATTTGTCCGAAGGAACAGTCAAAAACTATATTTCCAGCATTTATTCCAAAATGGATGTGCGCGACCGGATTCAAGCGGCCAAAAAGGCCCAAGACGAGGGAATGGTTTAGGACGTGTTTGCAAACCCGCCCTAGGCCTCGTCCAGCACCGGCTTCAGAATATCCACCAAGGCCCGCTCCAGATACGGCTCCGCATGCAGCATATCCCGGAAGGCCAAGTAAGACCGTGCCTGGGCCGCAAGCTTCTTGCGGTCCGGCGAAGGCTGGCGCACTGCGCGGATCAGAATATTTTTGGGCGTGTGCTCCATATCAATGAACTCCAACAGCTGCGTCCTGTAGCCGGCCAGCTCCAAGAGACTGGCCCGCATGGAATCCGTAGCCAAAGCCGCGAAGCGCTCCTTGACTAGACCATGGCTCAGCATGGGCGACAGCAGCTCATTCTTGATCTGCCGGTTCAGCTCATGCTGGCAGCAGGGCACGGACAGGATCACGCCGGCGTTCCAGCGCACCGCTTTTTCCAAAGCCGCATCTGTTGCTGTGTCGCAGGCATGGAGGGTGACCACCATGTCCGCCTGCTCCGCTCCTTCGTATTGGCTGATGTCCCCGGTCTGGAATTGCAGACCGGCATAGCCGAATTCCTCAGCCAGCGCCGAGCAGTGGGTTATAACATCGGCCTTCAGGTCCAGACCCACAATCTCTGCCTTCATGCCGCGAACCGCCACCAGATAATGATACAAGGCAAAGGTCAGATAGGACTTGCCGCAGCCGAAATCCACAATCCGGACCACCCGGTCTTGGGGCAAATATTCCACAACGTCCTCAATCATCTCCAGGTAGCGGTTGATCTGGCGGAACTTGTCGTACTTGGGGGCCAGAACCTTGCCCTCCTTGTTCATCACCCCCAGCTTCACCAGGAACGGTACCGGAACACCCTCCTCCAGCAAATACTGCTTTTTGCGGTTATGCCCCAGCTCCGCCTGCTGCTTGGTCGCTGCCTTGCGCAGGATGGTCACCTTGCCCCGTTTGTCCACCAGCACCTGGTAGTCCGCCTCCGCCGTTTGCAGAAGTCCCTGCTTAAAATGCCCCTCCAGCCACTCCGCCAGGTTGGCCGCGGCTTCATCCGGGGTCACATTTTCATGATAGGCCTTGGGCCCGATGGTTTTCTCCAGCTGGACCATCCGCTCCCCCTTCAGAAGCACCGGCTTTGCCTTCAGCTTGGAGGGTAACCCTTCCGCTTTGTTCCGGGGATTGCTGAGTACCGCGTGAAGCAGCTTGCCTTCTCCGCACAGTTCCTCCGTCAGCTTTCTCAACTCTTCCATTCCAGCACGTCCTTTGTATGTGTAAGCTTATGTAGCGCATTTTTGTGGGGGCTCCCCCAAAAGTACCTGAAATCACTGCAAAGCAATACATCACTTTTTGGGGGTTTTTTTATCGGATTGCCCGTTTTCGGTGGGCGTAAATCCAGGTTTTTTTGATTTCCTTCATCAGATCGTCCTCGGCTTCCAGAACACGATCCACATAGGCGTCGAAGGTGGCAAAACGCTCCGGCTCCACAGGCAGCGGCTCTGTGCCCTCCCCGAGGAAAAGCTGACCCTGCAGACGGTAAGCCAGATTATGAGCCAGCTTCATCAGCAGGAAATCCTCCCAGGTGGTGGCATCCTCCTCCCGGGCAACCAGAAGCTCGGGAGCTCCCGTTGGACCCTGCTCGCAGGCTAAAAGAATGCCCTGCAGACGGTATAGAATCTCAGGCAGCAGCAGCCAGCCTTCTTTTCCCCCAAATGGCGGAACCAGCATTTCTCCTGTGGGAATCAGCTCACAGCCCCATTCCCCGGCAATCTCCCGGGCAACCGGAAGCGCCGCCTGCAAGGACAATGCCTCAGCTCCATTAACGGGTTGTACAGGTGTCCGGCAAATCCGCAGGTTCATCATAACGGCTCTCCCCCTTTTCTTCGTGCGCCAATGGGTTCATTATACAAACTCTTTGAAAAAAATGAAAACGGCCTGATGCGGTAAACAGCAAAAAAACCTCCTAAGCATGCTCAGGCAGGCTTTTGGGGGCAGGTCATAAGGAATTACCCGGAAAATCCGGGCCGTATGTATAACGTCCCCCCGGTTGCGACCATCCTACTTGTGAGGGGAGGTGAATCACCGATGGCAAAAGACGTAGTGTGCGAAGTTAATTCCTGCAAATACTGGGCAAACGGTAATCTTTGCAGAGCATCCTCCATCAAAGTTACCCACCACCGCGGCAAACAAGCCTCCAATTCCGAAGAAACCGATTGTAGAACCTTTGAGCCCAAGGTCTGATGACCGGAAGAGCGGCAGCGCCACTGCCGCTCTTCTTTTTTTGGGACAGCTGGGAGGAGAGCGCCGCGGTTGGCGGACAGTGCCTGGTAAAGGACATGGTAAAGGGCCTGTTACAGGCACTGGTAATAGTATAGCCATTATTGAGAATGATTATCACTTATGTGCTGTAAAAAGATGCGGGCGGGACGGGCTGGTACTTGTTTGATATGGCTCCCTCGTGCGGGCGATAGGTTTTTTGGGTAAATGCTCCGCGGATATTCTAACGGCGGTGAGCGCCGCTATTTCCTGATTATGTGCCCCTCTCGGATTCTAACGGCGGCCAGAGCCGCTATTAGGGCCTTTTCACCGGATTTATGCGCAAAGGGCGGCCAATAAGGTCCGTAGCTTCCGTTAGAATTTTGGAAACACCTTTTAGGGCAGAATAGCGGCGCTCACCGCCGTTAGATTTTTTGCCCTATGGTTCTATACAAACCACCATCCCTATACCTATGCTAAGCCGCAAAAAGAAACCCCCAGCTTGTCCATACTGGACCTCCGGGGGTTATTGGTTTGTTAGCCTTTATGCTTTTCCCGCCAGGGAAAACCGGGCGGCTTTTTCCTTGGCCTCGGCAATGGCCTTTTGCTTGATGTCCTCGGCTTTGTCCGGGAAGGCGCTCATGCCTTCGACGAAGATGGCATCCACTTGGGTAACGCCGATAAAGTTGAGGATTTTCACCAGATAGCTGTGTCCGCTCTCCAGCGCCGCTGCCGGGCCTTCCGAATAAATCCCGCCGCGGGCCTGGATGTGCAGCGCCTGCTTGTTGTTCAACAGGCCCGCTGGGCCTTGTTCGGTGTACTTGAAGGTTTTGCCGGCGATACAGATGGCGTCGATGTACGCTTTCAGCACGGGCGGGAAGCTCAGGTTCCACATAGGAGTGACAAAAACATATTTGTCTGCGGCGACAAATTGGTCCACCAGCTCGTTGAGCTTGGTGATTTTGCTTTTTTCGGCCTCAGGCAGCTTGTCGAAAGCGGCGCCGGAGCGCAGTTGGCCCCAACCGCTGAACACGTCGGCATCAATATGCGGAATGCCCAGCTTGTACAGGTCCAAGTGCACCACATTGTCTTGGGGATGCTTCTCTTTGTAGGCGTCGACGAAGGCCTTGCCGACAGCCAGACTGTAGGACATTTGGTGGTCCAGCGGATGGGCGGTAATATACAGCAATGTAGCCAATGGAATTCTCTCCTTTTTTTGTGGGAATGAGGATGTTGTTGTTCATGTTCCTCTTTGAGTGTTCGCTCTTTCCGTGGAAAATATTATCCACGACTGCGGCAAATCCGAAAGCAAAAGCCAGCCCCGGACATAACTCCGGAGCTGGCTGCCTTCATGTTAGTGCTGGCGCCTGAATCGCAGGATAAACCAGCTGGCCGCCAGCATCACCAGCAGCAGTGCTCCTGCTGTTACAGCCTCGCTGAAGCCGCCTGTCTGGGCTGCCTGCTGGCCGCCGGGGCCGCCCGGCATTCCGGGCATGCCGCCTTGAGGGCCGCCGCCTTCACCGCCGAAATCCGGCGGTATCATTTGGCCACCCTGCTGCTGGCGTCCGCCTGGGCCGTTCTGCTGGGGGACTCCGCCCTGCTGTTGGCCGTCGCGGTTACCCTGCTGCGGGATTCCACCCTGCTGCTGGCCATTTTGGCCGTTCTGCTGGCCGTTGGTTTCCCCTGCGCCGCCTCTCATCCCGCCCATGCCTCTGCCGCCGCCCATTCCTCCGCCGCTGCCCTGTCCATTGTTAGTAGAAGCAATGGTTCCGTTCAGCTGCTGAATGACACTGGTGATCATGGTGGTGTTGGCGGTTTTCAGCTGCTCCACTCCCTTGAGATACTCCTCGTAAGTGTAAAAGGAGGTGGGATCATTCTCCACATAAGCGGAGATTTTCGCGGCGAGCCCATCTACCTTGGCATTAAACTTTGTTTCCGAGAGGAAGCCTTCACTGATTTCCTTCAGAATGGCGTGGTAACGCTCCTTATACTCGTCCACCGCCAGCAGCTTGGCAATCAGCGGCCGTTCGGCCACGGCGCCTTGGGTAGGCTCATCGATGAGCACCGAAGCGCCCGTTGCCGTCTGGGCGTTTTGACCCCCCATGCCGGGCTGCTCGGCTTGTCCGTTGCCTTGCTGCGCTGCTCCCGCGTTGGCCTGTGCCTGGCCAGCCGCATCCGCACCGTTGGCATTCCCTTCTCCCGTCGGGACGTTTTGACCGCCCATACCTCTGCCGCCCATACCACCCATGCCGCCGCCCATACCTCCGAAGGCCATGTTATAGTCCCAGGGCAGGACGTTGAAGATACCTTCATCCTCATACAGATAATAATTCTGCTTGTTGGACCCCAAATAACTGTCCATATTGTTGGTTGCCACATTCAGTGCAATGTACTTGAGCACATTGTCTACATTCAGCACGGACTCATAATCGGTGCCGTTGTTCAGCTCCTCCAGCATCTCAATGAGAACATCCCCGTTGGAGGACTTGGACTTTTGCGCCAGCCCCGTATACTTGGAGAGATCGTCTCCCAGCCAGGACAGGTCACTGCCAACACCAGTCATCTCGCCTTTGTACAGAGCACCGTAGGAGTTGCCGAAGTTCCGCTCCAGATAAGCATCGCCCACCTGCTCCACGGCCAGATAGAAGCCCCACAGCTTTCCGTTGATGTAGACGTTGACGTAGGAATGGCCAGGTGTAGGCAGCCCCATCTCCTCCGCCAGCTCGTAGGTCAGGAACTCCCGCATATACGAGGCATCGCTGTAATTGTTATTCAGATTGATTTTACTGATGCCAGCCAACGTTTGGTTATCCACATATTCATCAAAGGACAGCTTGAAGCTGTACCGGTCAGAGTCTTGCATCTGGACCACGCTGCGCAGGCTCAAATTTCCCTTGGTGCGGATTCCCACGTTGTCGAATTTGGTCCCGTTGTACTCCACCGAGGCCATTTTGTATTCCTCCAGGGAGGCATTGTCCAGCATGTCCTGGAAATCCGCCTCGTCCACAGTAATCTTTACATCAATAACCTTTTCCTTGGGAAAAACCGTTTCCGACAGCTCCTCCGCCGTTTTTCCCGAATAGGCATTTGCCGGTACGGTTAAGGCCTCTTGGCTGCCGGAGTATTTTCCGTACAGCCCCACCGCCAGCATCACCACAAACAGTATCACCAGCACAGGTACCGCCGTTTTGGATTTCATCTGCATTCACCGCCGTTATTAGGATACATAATCGCCGCTATAGCTGATCAGCACGGCGTTCTTGACTCCGTCAACAGCAGAAACACGATTGACGAATTGAGCCTCCTTTTCCTTCACACGGATCTCGATGGTCAGCTCCACGTTGCCGCGGGACACGGTTTTTTGCTTCAGGTTAAAGCGTTTGGCTTCGCCTTGAACGGCCTTCATCACATGGGTTTCGCTTTCGTCGCTGTCGCAGTTCACGACCAGCAGGTACGGGGTTTCGAAGGATGCTTTTTTGATAAAGATGAACATAACCAGACCGATCACGACAGAAGCTGCCAAGGCCAAGGAATAGAATCCTGCACCCGTTACAATACCCACAGCGGCGGCCCAGAACAGGAAGATCAGATCAGTAGGGTCCTTGATGGGCGTTCTGAAGCGGACGATGGACAGGGCCCCGACCATACCCAGGGACAGCACCAGGTTGGAGTTAACGGCAATGATCACCATGGACGTAACCATTGTCATTCCGATGAGAGAAATGTTGAAGCTTTTGGAATAAAGCACCCCGCTGAAAATCCGCTTATACAGGATGTAGATGAAGAAACCCAGCAGGAATGAGATGGACATGGTGATGATGATTTTGCCGATATCGATGTTTGCCGTGAAATTATCCATTACCGAGTTTTTGATCATGTCTGTAAAGTTCATCGTTATTGATCCTCCCAGGAGTTCATTTTAATATACTTGCGGCAAATCACATACTTGGAGGCTGACTGACGCTGCAAACCCTCCATTTGCAGAGCATCCCGGATGTAACCGGGGAGATATTCGTCGAATTTCACTTCGAGAATGATGAAATTTTCATCTAGCGCACGGACGGCTCCCAGCTCCGTATCGAACAAATCCGTACTGCTCAAGCCGCTCCGCAGCTCCTTGTCGAAGGTAATGCGGACGTTGCCGTTGGCGCAGACATAAGGCTCCCGGACATAATCTACGATCACCTTGGGGCGGAGCAGCCGGTGCTTCATTTCATCGTACAATTCGGCGAACAGCGGCTTGTCCGGAACGTTCAAAATCTCAATATTCCCGTGCAGCAGCTCATCGACCATACTGCGGGTGAGGGACTCCTTTACCTTGGCAATGTACTCGTTTTTCTTGATTTTTTTCTCAAAATGGATGACCTTGTCTTCCATGTTGTAAATGCGGATCCGGTATTTCACCCGGTCGCTGACACCGCCCAGCTTCTCATCCAACGCCGTATTGCCGATATCGTCAAAATATAGGCTGCGAATATGGTATTCACCGTTAGGCCCGGCATGCTCATCGCGCTTCATCAAGGCCTTGAGGCGCTGCCGGATGGTAAAATACTGGTGGTAATTAATCATAAATTTCAGCTCGTTGCGATATTTAAGTCCCATGGTTGTGCACCCCGTTTCTGTGTGTCTTGGAGAAGGGAAGCGGCTTCCCTTGTTTCTTGAGACCATCATAACGGTTGTTTATGAATGTTGGTTTAAGGAAGACTGAATGTTCGCTGAATGTTATGCTTATGTTAACGGAATGTAAACGCCTCTTCGGAGCACTGCAAAAAACCAATGGAAGGAGAATGGCCGTGAAGTGGAATTCGATCGCCTTGTGGGCGGGGGTGGGTGCTGTTATCCTGGTCGCTGTGTTGCTGTCCACTCTCCAAAACCTTGGCAGCAGCGGAAAAAATGGCCCCTACTCCATTGGAATGACATTCCGCGGGGAAGCGTCAACGTCCCGCGCATTTACTTGGCGGTATGACCAGGGTGAGGCGGACGGTGTTCTGCAGGTGGCCCTAAGCCGCGATGGGCTGGTGAAGGATCAGGCGGACAAGCTGAGCTTCACCGCCTCCCGGGAAATCCGTACGGGGGAAAAGGGTAAGACCGAGGGGGTCTATCAGGCGGAGGCATCAGGTCTTAGCCCCACTACCGGCTATTGGTACCGGGTGGGAGATGCAGCGGCGGATGTGTGGAGTGAGCCGGCTTCGTTTACGACCGGGCCGGAGGCCGGAGCGGACGGGGAAGTGAGCTTTTTGCATGTGACGGACTCGCAGGGAGAGACGGAGGCGGACTTCCGCCTGTGGAGCCGCACCCTGGAGCAGGCGGTGAGGCAATTCCCCCAGGCAGCTTTCATCATGCATACAGGGGATCTGACGGAAAATCCGGAGGATCCGGCGGCATGGCGGCACTTTTTTGACCTGGCCCGGCCGGTCCTGTCCCGTCTGCCCTTAATGCCCACAACCGGCAATCATGATGAGGTGGATAACGATGCTCTGGAATACCGCTCCCGCTTTTTTCTGCCGGACAACGGAATCACCTCCAAGGATAAAGGCCCCAGCTATTCCTTCGATTACGGGCCAGTGCATATGGTTGTGCTGAACACGGAGTCGGATTTGAACAAGCAGCGGGATTGGCTGAAAAAGGACCTGGCCGCGTCGGCGGACAAGCCTTGGCGGATCGTAGCCATACACCGGGGCGCTTATGGGGGCAATAGGTACGACAAGCTGGAGGATTGGGTGAAGGTGTTCGATGAGTACCAGGTGGATCTGGTGCTCCAGGGGCATAATCATGAATATTCCCGTTCGTATCCCCTGCGCGGCGGCAAAGTGGTTGGCAACGGCGATGATCCCGTCCGGGAACGGACCGGTACTGTCTATGTGACGCCCAATACGGCAGGGCCGAAGTTTAACGACAAAAAGGAGGACCTGTTTTACCACAAGGTCCACTTCCAGAACAAGAAGCAGATGTTTGGCGGTGTTACCGTCGCCGGCAAGACGCTGACTTATGAGGCCTATGATGTGGACGGCCGCCTGCTGGACCGTTTTGTGCTGGAGCATTGAATATGTGTTATATGCCAAAAAAACCGGAGCTCACGAACGCTCCGGTTTTTTGGTGATCGGGTTGTTTGATCGGGTTAATAGTTGATCGTGTTAATCCAGGGTCACGATTATCGAAGAGGATTCCGCTTCCCACTGCAGGTTTGCACCCAGCGCTTCCGCTACACTCCGCAGGGGCACATAGAAGGAGCCTTGCTCCACCACTGCAGGACGCTCCAGGGAAAGGTCCGTTGAACCATTGAGGGCTGCTTTGCTGCTGCCTGCTGTCAGACGGATGCTGTGTTTCCCGTCAGCTGTAGTTAGAACCACGGATTGGCTGGCTGCATCCCAAGCCAAATCCATATCCAAATTGGCAGCCAGGGAACGGGCGGGAACCATGGTTACGCCGTTATCGCTGTAAGCCGCCCAGCCGGCAGTATATTCATCCAGCTCCTCCTGGGGCATCACGTAGAAATAACCGGTTTTGCGGGTAACGTGAAGATCATCCTTCAGGAATTTGTAGAGGGCCGACTCAGGCTTAATTGCCTCCAGCGCTTGTTCCGGACCGTCCAGCTTCATGAGATCCAGTGCCCCGGCAGTTGAGATGGTGTCAGCTTTCACCGTACCGTTCACATTCCAGTTTTCGAAGCTGCTTTTGACACGGATGGACTTCAGAGGGCTTGCGTCCGTTTCCGTCGGCGCCAGCAGCAGGTTAGCCACGGACTTGCGGACCTTCATGTTGTTGTCCACATACAAATCGACCGTCATGGAGGATTTGTCTCCCAGGAACTTCACCGCTTCCGTTCCTTCGCTGTCCAGCATGACCAGCAGAATAACCAAAAGCTGCTTGGCTTCCGTTTGGACAACCTCTACACCCTCCTCCTTATTCTGGAGGATGGAGCGGATGGCCCCGAGCACCGAGCTCAGCTCATCGTCACCACTCATATCCGCCGGAATGAAGCTGTTCACGGCGCCTTGAATCACATCATAGTATTGGGCAATAACTGCCTTCATGGCCTGGTCATCCTTCATCAGGTTCAGGATGAAGGTCCGCAGCAGCGGCAGAATGTCCTTGCCGTCCAGATCAGCGCGGACATGGTGCAGGTACACGCTTTCGCCGTTGATGGTTTCATTGCCGGACTCCAGCTTCAGCTTGGAGGGGTTGGGCATTTTGCCAAGGAGATATTCATACAGCGGTTTGATGTAATTGGGGTCTGCCGCCTTCTTCTGGAAGTCGGTCATCCATTTCATGTCTACGCCGTCGTACAGCCCTTCTCCAGTAGGATCGGCAAGATCCGTGGTGGAGATGGTAAAGGGTTTAGTGGCCCCTTCCGGCAGTACGGTCAGTGCCTCCGGAGATATGTATGCGGTAAAAGGAATCGACTTCTTAGCCACTTCTAACGCACCTTTTACCGAAGCCACTTGAGTGCTCTCCTGCTTAATGTGGTCGAAGCTCAGCTTCATTTGGCTGAAGGCCGCCATAGCCGCCGAGTCCGGGCCCGCTTCCTTCAGCGCAGCCTCATCCAGCTCCAGCGAAACCTCAACGGAGCCCTTGCCTTCCATCGTCTTCATATCGAAGGAGCTTAATAATGCCTTGTTCAAATCCACGCCGCCGATTGCTTGGCAGCCCCCGATCAGTCCTGCAATCAAACAGACTACTGCTAATAAAATTCCGTAACGCTTGGTTGTCCTTCTCATCCATCTGCCTCCTGTCAATAGAACCTGCTATACCATTTCCATACTTATGGATGGTTTTCCTTCTCTATACCTGTAAATCATGCCAAAAATGGTGCTTCGGTCCCGCGGGGGACGTTGAGGAGGAGCACCAGCACGATTTATCGCTTCGGCGGAACACGCGCAATCGTTGCTTCCGGACAGCCCCCGCCACCTCCCGGACGGCTAACGGAACTGAGCGACGCTTAGAGGCGGAAATTAGCTACCTCGGCGCGCTAATGGATCTTAGCGATGCTTAGAGGCCGAAATCCCCTTCTCGGGGCGCTAACGGAACTAGGAGGCTCTTAACCGGGGGAACCGGACCAAATTAGCTTAAAAATATGCGCTAAGAGGCGCTGAGTTCCGTTAGAAATCAAACGGGGCCCTTTTCTGCCGCTAAGCGCTTCTCAGTTCCGTTAGCGGTTCCGCCGCCCCTCCTGCAGCACCAAAAACCCCCGGAACACGCTGCTGCGTATCCCGGGGGTTGTGTGTTACAAGTGTTTAGTTGGTGCAAGTTGCAAGAAACTGCTGCAGCTTACGGCAGGTCAGTTGCACCCATCAGGAAACGGTCCACTTCACGCGCAGCCTCGCGGCCTTCGTTGATGGCCCATACCACCAGGGACTGGCCGCGGCGCATGTCGCCGGCGGCGAAGACACCTTCGACGCTAGTGGCATATTTGCCATAAGCAGCCTTGGCGTTGGTGCGCTCATCCTTCTCCACACCCAGTTGATCCAACAACTGGTTTTCCGGACCGGTGAAGCCCAGCGCCAGCAATACCAGCTGTGCCGGATATACCTTCTCGCTGCCGGGAACTTCCGTAGGAACAAACCGGCCGTTGCCGTCTTTTTTCCACTCGATAAGAACGGTGTGGACTTCCTTCACATGGCCGTTCTCGTCGCCCACAAAACGCTTGGTAGACACCAGGTAATCGCGGGGATCGCGGCCGTGTTTGGCTGCGGCTTCCTCTTGCCCGTAGTCCATCTTGAAGGTTTTGGGCCATTCCGGCCACGGGTTATTGTCTGCCCGGTGCTCGGGAGCCTTGGGCATAATTTCGAACTGGTGAACACTGTTGGCTCCATGACGGACAGAGGTAGCGATACAGTCGGTACCGGTGTCGCCGCCGCCGATGACGATCACATCCTTGCCGGCTGCGGAGATGTAAGCACCGTCGGCATGGTTGGAATCCAGCAGGCTCTTGGTGTTCTTATGCAGGAATTCCATCGCCAGATGGATACCTTTCAGCTCGCGGCCTTCCGTGGGAAGGTCGCGTCCCTTGGTGGCGCCGCCGCACAGGACAACCGCGTCAAACTCGGACTTCAGCTTTTCCGCCGGATAGTCCTTGCCTACTTCTGTGTTGGTGACGAAGGTAACGCCTTCCTCCTCCAGCAGCTTCACGCGGCGTTCCACAAGAGACTTCTCCAGCTTCATGTTGGGAATACCGTACATCAGAAGCCCGCCCGGACGGTCGGAGCGCTCGAACACGGTAACGGTGTGTCCGGCTTTGTTCAATTGGGCAGCGGCCGCCAGCCCGGAAGGACCGGAGCCGATAACGGCTACCTTCTTGCCGGTGCGCTTAGCCGGAGGCTGGGCCTTGATCCAGCCTTCTTCGAAGCCCTTATCCACGATAGACCGCTCAATATTCTTGATAGTGACAGGGCTATCGTTCAAGCCTACCGTACAGGAGCCCTCGCAGGGAGCGGGGCAAACCCGGCCGGTAAACTCGGGGAAGTTGTTGGTTTTGTGCAGACGGTCCAACGCCTCCCGCCACATGCCGCGGTACACCAGATCATTCCACTCGGGGATCAGATTATGCACCGGACAGCCGGCAGCCATACCGTTCAGAAGCTTGCCCGTATGGCAATAGGGAATACCGCAATCCATGCAGCGTGACCCTTGGGTGCGAAGCTTCGACTCTTCCATATGCTCATGAAATTCCTGATAATGGCCGATTCTTGACAAAGGCGACTCATCCACAGGGAGTTCGCGCTTGTATTCCAAAAAACCCGTAGGCTTTCCCATGGTTCTCCTCCTAAAAGCTTACTTCGCTAGAGCTTTCTTAATTAAGGGGTCCCCCAAAAGCGCCGGCCAGCCCTTTCGAAACTCCCGTCACTTTTTGGGGGGGATTGGTTTAGTTACCGCCAACACGGGCGGCGTCGCTCATGTTTTCCTTAAAGGCCGCCATAACCGCTTCTTCCTGGTTAAGCCCGGTCAGCTTGGCTTTTTCGATGGATTCGAACATCCGTTTGAAGTCCTTCGGAATCACCTTCACGAAGCTGAACACATTCTCTTCCCAGTTTTCGAGGATCCTCTGGCCAACGGAGCTGCTGGTGAACTTCACATGGTTGCGGATCAGGGTTTTCACCTCATTGATCTCGTACTGCTCGCTCAGTTCCTCCACATGGACCATTTCCTTGTTGATCTTGCTCTTAAAGCTGCCGTCGGCATCGTATACGAAGGCGATACCGCCGGACATCCCTGCGGCGAAGTTGCGGCCGGTCGGGCCCAATACAACCACACGGCCGCCGGTCATGTATTCACAGCCATGGTCGCCTACACCTTCGACAACCACACGCACACCGGAGTTCCGTACGGCAAAACGCTCGCCCGCCACACCGCGGATGTAAGCTTCACCCTCGGTTGCGCCGTAGAAAGCGGTGTTGCCGATGATAACATTCTCTTCCGGCACGAAGGAGGAGCGTTCGGGCGGGAAGATCACAATCTTGCCGCCGGAGAGGCCCTTGCCCACATAGTCGTTGGCGTCGCCTTCCAGCGACAGGGTTACACCCTTCGGTACGAAGGCGCCGAAGCTTTGGCCGGCGGAGCCGTTGAAGTGCAGCCGGATGGTATCGGCAGGCAAGCCCTCAATACCGTAGCGGCGGGTAACCTCGCTGCCAAGGATGGTGCCCACAACGCGGTTGACGTTGCGGATCGGCATAATGGCATGCACATTTTCCTTATAGTCGAGAGCCGGCTTGCACACGTGCAAGAGCTCCTTCATGTCGATGGACTTCTCCAGACCGTGGTCCTGCTCCATTTGGCAATAGGTGCCGTAATCTGCAGGAACTACCGGTTGATACAGAAGCGGAGACAGATCCAACCCCTTGGCCTTCCAATGGTTCACAGCCACAATGGCTTCAAGCGCGTCCGTACGTCCCACCATCTCTTCTATGGTACGGAAACCAAGCTCGGCCATCAGCTCACGAACCTCTTGAGCGATGAAGGTCATGTAGTTGACCACATGCTGCGGGTCTCCGGCGAATTTCGCACGAAGCTCCGGGTTTTGGGTGGCAATGCCTACCGGACAGGTATCCAGGTGGCAAACCCGCATCATTACACAGCCCAATGCGATAAGCGGCGTGGTGGCGAAGCCGAATTCCTCGGCGCCCAGAAGAGCGGCGATAACTACGTCGCGGCCGGTCAGGAGCTTGCCGTCGGTTTCCACGGTAATCCGGGAACGCAGATTGTTCAGGATCAGGGTTTGATGAGTTTCGGCCAGACCCAGCTCCCACGGCAGACCCGCATTGTGGATGGAGGTCTGCGGAGATGCGCCTGTGCCTCCATCATAACCGCTGATCAGTACCACGTCGGCTTTGCCCTTGGCTACACCGGCGGCGATGGTGCCTACACCCACCTCAGATACCAGCTTTACGCTGATCCGGGCACGGGGGTTGGCGTTCTTCAAATCGTGGATCAGTTCGGCCAGATCCTCGATGGAATAGATATCATGGTGAGGCGGCGGAGAGATCAGGCCTACGCCGGCAGTAACGCCGCGCACTTCCGCAACCCACGGGTACACCTTGCGGCCTGGCAGCTGTCCGCCCTCGCCGGGCTTGGCGCCTTGAGCCATCTTGATCTGAATTTCGTCCGCATTCACCAGGTAGTTGCTGGTAACGCCGAAACGTCCGGAGGCAACCTGCTTGATGGAGCTGCGGCGGGAATCGCCGTTGGCGTCCGGAATGAAGCGCTCCGGATGTTCGCCGCCCTCACCGGTGTTGCTGCGGCCGCCGATGCGGTTCATGGCGATAGCCATTGCCTCATGAGCTTCCTTGGAGATGGAGCCGAAGGACATGGCGCCGGTCTTGAAGCGCTTGAAGATCGCTTCCAGCGGTTCAACCTCATCCAGCGGGATGGAACGGCGGTCGTTCTTGAAGCCGAGCAAATTCCGTAGTGTGTATTTGACCTCGGGATCAGCATTGATCTTGGAGGAGAACTTCTTGTACAGACCGTAGTCCGCAGTGCGGCATGCGGTTTGCAGCGTGTAGATGGTCTCCGGGTTGTACATATGCTCTTCGCCTTCGGCACGCCATTGCAGCTGTCCGCCGGTTTCCAGCACACGTCCTGTGGTTTCTACCTGGGAGAAGGCCTTATGGTGGCGCAGCTCCACTTCCTTGGAGATGGTATCCAGATCGATACCTTCAATACGGGATGCGGTCCAGGTGAAGTACTTGTCGACAACAGCCTTGCTGATGCCGATGGCTTCGAAAATTTGGGCGCCGCGGTAGCTTTGTACCGTGGAAATCCCCATCTTGGCCAGAACCTTGGTTACGCCCTTCACACAGGCCTTCAGGTAATTGTAAGCGGCCTTCTCGTAGGTCAGGCCCTCCAGCATACCGTTTTTGACCATGTCCTTCAGGGACTCCAGAGCCAGGTACGGGTTCACGGCGCTGATGCCGTAGCCCAGCAGCAGAGCGAAGTGATGCACCTCGCGGGGTTCGCCGGATTCCAGCAGCAGGCTGACCTTGGTGCGTGTGCCTTCGCGGATCAAATGGTGATGCAGACCCGCTACAGCCAACAGCGCCGGGATACCGGCCAGGTCCTTGGAAATGCCGCGGTCGGTAAGGATCAGCAGGTTGGAACCAGCGGCGATGGCCGCATCGGCTGCCGCATACAGGTCCTCCATGGCTTTCTCCAAAGCGCCTGCACCGTCATAAACGGGATACAGGATCGGCAGATCGATGGAACGGAAGCCCTCCCGCTCTACATGCCGGAACTTGGCCAGATCCTCGTTGCCGATAATGGGGCTGGGGATCCGGATTTGGCGGCAGCTCTCCGGCTTCGGATTGATCAGATCGCCTTCAGGACCGATCGTGGTTTCCTGGGAGGTAATGATTTCCTCGAAGTTGGAGTCAATGGGCGGATTGGTTACTTGGGCGAACAATTGTTTAAAATAGCTGTATAATAGCTGCGGTTTCTCGGATAATACCGCCAGCGGGGCGTCATTGCCCATGGAGCCGATCGGATCCACGCCGGTTCTGGCCATCGCCTCCAGGAACTTGCGGTTGCCCTCGTAGGTATAACCGAAGGCCTGCTGGCGCTGCACCAGCGCTTCCGCTTCAGGAGCCGGGAGTTCGGGTGCGGCAGGCAGATCGCTCAGATTCACCAGATGCTGATCCAGCCATTCCTGGTACGGATGCTCGCTGGAAATGCGGCTCTTGATTTCGTCGTCGGAGATGATCCGGCCTTCCACGGTATCCACCAGCAGCATACGGCCGGGGCGGAGGCGGTCCTTCTTCACGATCTTGTCGGGAGCCAGATTCATTACGCCTACTTCAGAGGCCAATACGATCACATCATCGGTGGTGATGTAATAGCGGGACGGACGCAGACCGTTGCGGTCCAGCACCGCGCCGATAATCGAACCGTCTGTAAAGGCGATGGCGGCGGGGCCGTCCCACGGCTCCATCAGACAGCTGTGGTATTCGTAGAATGCGCGTTTTTGGGGATCCATGTTTTCATGCTTGGACCAGGGCTCGGGAATCATCATCATGGCTGCATGCGGCAGGGAACGGCCGGAGAGCATCATGAATTCCAGCGTGTTGTCGAACATCTGGGAGTCGGAGCCTTCATTATCGATAATCGGCATGATCTTCTGGAGATCATCTCCGAACAAGTCAGTATTGCACATGGCCTGGCGGGCATGCATCCAGTTCACATTGCCGCGCAGGGTATTGATTTCCCCGTTGTGAATCATGTAGCGGTACGGATGAGCCCGTTCCCAGCTGGGGAAAGTATTGGTACTAAAGCGGGAATGCACTAAAGCGAGTGCGCTCTTCAAATCAGGATTTTGCAGCTCGAGATAATACCCGTATACCTGCTCCGGCGTAAGCATGCCCTTATAAACAATGGTACGGCTCGAGAAGCTGGAATAATAAAACGGCTTGCCAAAATCGGTGGTAGCGCCCAGGTTTTCGGTGCGCTTGCGAATCACATACAGCTTGCGTTCGAAAGCAAGCTCATCCTTGCCTTCCAGGGCGGCGCTTGCGCCAATGAATAATTGGCGGACAAAAGGCTCTGCAGACTTGGCGAAATCGCCCAGCGAGGAGTTGTCAACAGGCAGGGTTCTCCATCCGATGACCGTCTGGCCTTCCTCCCGGACAACCTTCTCCACCATTTGCTCGCAGGCTTCGCGTGCCGAGGCATCCTGTGGAAGGAAAACCATGCCGACGCCGTATTTGCCGGGGGCGGGAAGCTCAAAGCCCAGCTCCTTCACCGCTTCGCGCAGGAAGCTGTCGGGAATCTGCAGCAGAATGCCTGCACCGTCTCCGGTATTGGCTTCGCTGCCCTGGCCGCCGCGGTGGTCCAAATTGCACAGCACCTGGAGCGCCTGGCTGACAATCTCATGAGATTTGCGGCCCTTGATATCGGCCACAAAGCCAATTCCGCAGGCGTCATGCTCATACTGCGGGTCATACAATCCCTGCTTGGGAGGCAATCCGTTTTGGGTCATCATTGTGCAACCTTTCCTTCTGTTTTTATTGGTTCCTGCCGATAAAAATTATTATTTCAGCAAGGGAAGAGTGATAGTATTTTTTTAATTTTAACATCCCATGTTAGCTGAATCAATTTAAAAATGTAATGAAAACCATCGCAAAAACAGATTATTGTAAGGGGTTTCTAGGGCTTCCTAATCTCCCTCCGGCACAAATTTGTAGCCGACTCCCCATACAGTTTTAATGAAACGCGGATTTTTCGGGTCCGCCTCGATTTTTTTGCGCAGATTGGTGATATGCACGTCTACGGAGCGTTCCGTTACATACGTATCGATGCCTCTGATCCGGTTTAGCAGCTCTTCTCTGCTGAAGACATTGTTCGGATGCAGCCACAGCACCTTCATAATTTCAAATTCGGAGTAAGTGGTTTCCACCAGCTTGTCCGCTACATACAGCACCCTCCGGCTCTTATCCATATGCACGGCGGGACGGACATCCTTAGCTGCAGCAGGCTCCACAACGGGAGTCATGGCGGAACGCCGCAGAAGTGCGGTCAGCCTGGCGGCCAGCTCCCGCATAGAAAAGGGCTTGCACAGATAGTCGTCGGCGCCCACCAGAAGTGCATTCACCCGGTCTGCCACTTCCTTCTTGGCGGAAACCATCAGAATGGGAATAACCGTGACCAGACGGATTTCCCCGCACAGGGTAATGCCGTCCGTATCCGGCAGCATCACGTCCAGAATAATGATGTCCGGCTCCGCACTCTGCAGGAGCTTCTTGCCCTCTTCGCCGTCTGAAGCCCAGGTGACCGTGTACCCCTCTTCCTCCAGGTAAATGGTCATCATGTCGGCAATGCTCTGATCATCTTCAATAATGAGTACTTTAGGCATAACCAGCTCTCCTTGCCGCAATTTAACATTTTCCTAGCACTTTTCTGCAACTTTTCTAAAGGATAAGGCGGATAATAGGTGTTGATACCTTTTATTATAGCGAATAACGCGGATTCCTGCCGGGATTCGGCTCGAATTGGGCAAAAATCCGCAATTTATATCCGGATCTTCAAAAGTCCGGCATCCCCTACAACGCAGGAGGCTTGCTGCATGCGCATCCTGATTATCGACCCTGCCGCTTTCTCCCGCACGGTACTCCGCAGAATTGTGGAGGAGGCGGGTTATGCCGTTGCCGGCGAAGCGGGCAACAGCGAGCAAGCCCTGGTCCAATACAGAAGCACCGCACCCGATGCGGTGACCATCGATTTGACAGCCCCCACCCTCAACGGTGTGGCGCTGATCCGCCGGATCCGCAGTCTGGATCCCGAAGCCCGTATTTTGGCCATATCCGGAATGAACCAGAATGCCTCCGGCCAGGAAGCCCTCCAGGCGGGAGCCTATGATTGTGTAATGAAGCCCTTGGAGGAATCACGACTGCTCACAGCACTGGCCCATGCCCGGCTGCTGATGCAGGAACCGTAGGGGGGCGTCTGCATGTCCAAACACAGGCTTATTCCTCTGGTGGTGCTCTTTCTGCTTAGTGCAGCCTCTCTGGCCAGCGGGCTTTTTCCCCTGCGGCTGATGTTCGGCGTTGAATATTTCCTTGCTGGCCTGTTCGGCTTTGCCGCTTATGCCCTGTTCGGCCCCTTCGCGGGTGTCGGCGTGGTTCTGATCGGCGTGCTGCCCAGCTTGTGGTATTGGGGCCATCCCTACGGCATGGTTCTGATGGTGCTGGAGAACATACTTGTTTCTCTCCTGGTCAAAAAATACCGATACGGCTATACCACGGCCAGCCTCATCTACTGGGCAGTGATCGGGATTCCGCTGACCCTGCTTTTCTATGGTCTGATCCTGGACATCCCCGGCACCAGCCTGCAGTTCATCGTGTTCAAAATGGCCCTGAACGGGCTGGGCAATTCAGCAGCCGTTTCCCTCGTCATTCCCGTTATTGCCCTTATCTGCAAAAAGTTACCCCACTCCGTTATGGGACGCCGGGGCTTCTATGATCTGGCTCCCTTCAGCCTGGCAGGCCAGCTGTCCAATATTATGGTATTTATTATTCTCATTATGGCGATGGTACAGATGGGCATCCACAGCCGTCTTCTCATTGCTAATGAAGAGGATACCATTGCCGAGAAGCTGGTATACGCCGCGGAGCAAATGAATTTGTATACGGATACACCCGGCAGCTTTCCGGTGCAGGAGGCCTTTGCGCTGCTGGATGACCGAATGCCGGAGCTGCGCTTCCGTCTGGTGGACCGCGGGCTGAAGCCGGGGGCTTCCATGGAGGACCAATACGGGCCGCTGCCCGCCTATCTGACCGGCAATGCCGATGACTCCCATGTCCGGGCGGTGACGGAACGGGTGAATTTATGGTCGCCCAGCCTAGATGAATCCGGCAGCCGGATTACACAGCGGATGAACTCCGTCTATTATGTGGACATGCGGTGGAACGGGGATCAGCGGTTCCAGATTTTCGTAGAGCTGCCCGCCCGGGCCACGTGGACCGGAATTTACGGGGAGCTGGCCCAGGAGCTGACTACGGCCTTTACTATTTTGGCGCTGGCGGTGCTCATTATTTATCCCATCTGCCGCTACCTGAACCGGCCCATTGTGCAGCTGGCAGAGTTATCCGGCAGACTGTCGTCCTCCATCGGCACCGGCTTCCGTCCCCAATGGCCGGACAGCGCCCTGGTGGAGATCCAGGCGCTGACCAACGCCTTCAAGCTGATGTCCATGGACTTGAACCAGCAGTTTGCCAGCATTCTGGAGGCTACCCGGGAAGCCATGGTGCTCTGCGACAAAAACGGCACCATCCTGTACGCCAACAGCCAGTTGGATGTGTTTTTCGGCGAACGGCCCATTGGCATGCATTCCATGAAGGAGCTGTTCGGGGCCATGCGGCGCTTTCCCAAGGATGACGCCACCCAGCTCCAGCAGGAGATCGACTCCATTCTGCACCATGTGGGCGAGCACGGCTCTCTGCAACGCAACATTACCTTCCACAATAACCAGCGCAAAATGTATTTGTCCTTGTATGTGACCGTCATCCAAGGCACGGAGGAAATCCGGGACCGCAACCGCCTGTTCATCTTCCGTGACCGTACGGAGGAGATGGAACGGGAGCTGCTCCAGGAGGAAATGATTGCACAGGTGTCCCATGAATTCCGGACCCCGCTCACCCCCATTCTCGGGTATTCGGAAATTCTGCGCAGCAAGGAGCTGCCGCCGGACAAGCTGAAGTCCTATTCCGCCACCATACACCATGAAGCGGTCCGGCTGTCCCGGCTGGTGGATGATTTCCTCGATTTGCAGCGGATGGAGTCAGGCAGGCAGCCCTATTACCTAGTTCCCCTGGACTTGCGGGAAATGGTCTCCCAAACGGTGGAGGAATGGCGCCACAACGGCAATCATCATTCCATCCTCCTGAAGCTTCCGGAGGAGCCTGTCATCGCCCTGGCGGATGCCGACCGGATGCGGCAGGTGCTGGACAACCTGATCAGCAATGCGGTGAAATATTCACCTGACGGGTCGGAGGTGCATATCTCTGCGGCTCTGGAGGGCGGCGCCATCCGCATCGACATCGCCGATAACGGACTGGGCATCCCGGAGAAGGACAAGGAGAAGGTGTTCCGCAAGTTTTACCGGGTGGAAAACAACGACCGCAAGAAGATTCCCGGCAGCGGCCTGGGCCTGCCCATCGCCAAGGAAATCGTCGAGGGCCACAGCGGCCAGATCACCTTCGTGTCCCGTCATTACGGGGGCAGTATCTTCACGGTGTGGCTCCCGGTGTATACCCCGCCCTCCACCGCAGGCGCCGTCCTGCTTATCGGCAAGGAGGACGGCTATACGGAAAGCCTGGCCAGCGTTCTGGCCCAGCGGGGCGAGCATGTGCTCCACCTGGGCTCCTTTGAGGAGGCCCTGTTTGCCATTGGCTGCGGCAACATCAATATGCCCCGCATCATCGCCGCCAATCTGGTGGGCACCGGGCTGATGAACGGACTGGAATTCGCCTCCCGGCTCCTGGCATTGGATTGCCCGCGTAAGGCGGCCATGGTATTCCTGGAACGGATGGCCTCCCCCTCATCCCCAACCGCTTCCGCTTCCGCTTCCGGGCCCAATCTGGAAATGGTCCAGCCCGTTAAACCCTTCAGCCTCCGGGAGATGGTCCAGTTTCTGCAGCCGGGCGCCGCCCGGGGGATCGCTTCCGCCGGTATGCGCGAGCCGGACTGGTGCTACTGCTTTTTTCCCGTCCAGGAGGAAAAGGTGCTGCGGATGCAGCTGGCCAAATTCGGCCTGATTCCAGAGGTTTTGGCGGAAATGAACGATATGCTCCTGGCCGGTTTTGCGCCTAAGGGGAACAATCATCCATAGGAAAGGCTGCAAAAACATGCTATCCTTGGAGAGGGCCGGGACGCTCCTGGACCTTAGGGTTAGGGACCGCCCCGCATCAAGTGCTGCAGAGAGGAATAAACAACGTGGCTAAATTATATTTTCGTTATGGAACCATGAACAGCGGCAAATCCATCGAGGTGCTCCGTACCGCCCACAACTATGAGGAACAGGGTAAACGGGTGCTGCTGTTCGTCCCCGCCATCGACGACCGGTTCGGCGTAGGCAATGTCACCTCCCGCATCGGGATGCAAAAGGAAGCCATCATCGTTCACGAGAATACGGATATGTACGCCATTGCCAAGGACACCATGCCCAACTGCGTGCTTCTGGACGAGGCCCAGTTTCTGACCCGGAAGCAAATTGAGCAGCTCACGGACATCTGTGATGACCTGGGCATTCCCGTTATCGCCTACGGACTGCGCTCCGACTTTATGGGGAATCTGTTCGAAGGAAGCCTGCAGCTGTTTGCGGCTGCGGACAAAATCGAAGAGGTCAAAACCGTCTGCTGGTTCTGCGACCGCAAGGCTATGCTGAATATGCGCTGCAAGGACGGTCATCCCGTATTCGAGGGGGAGCAGATCCAGATCGGCGGCAACGAAAGCTATATTCCGGTATGCCGCAAGTGCTACAAGGAACGCAAGAAACGGTCGCAGCAGGACGCACAGCGCTAAAAATATCCGTATCCCCCGCCCCCACCTGTACCCCTCCAGGATTGTTCCCGCTGCATATAATGCAGAAAACAATCCTTGTGCGGGTGAACGGAGGGTGAGCGTTATGACGGAAAACTCCGCCCGTTGGCGGCTTGTGATTTTTGTGTATTTGTCCCTGGCCTTCGCCGCTTCCGCCGCCTGTCTTCTGTATCTGTTAAGCGGCGGCCTGGAGGACCCTGCCTCCGCCTCCCTGACAGCGGTAAGACCCTATTTATTTTATATCAGTGCCGGGTCCCTGGGCGGCTCCCTCTATGCCCTGCGGGCCTTCCACCAGTTTTATGACCAGCCGGTGACCATCCGCTTTGTGTATTGGTATTTCATGCGGCCCTACCTCTGCGGCGGTACGGCCATGATTACGATTATCCTGCTGGACAGCGGCATTATGCTGCTTTCGGTAGAGAATTCCCTGTCAGCCCGGACCGGGCTGGCATTTCTCACCGGGTTCGGCTACGGCAAGTTTATGGAGAAGCTGACCCATTTGGCGGAGGCGCTTTTTAACGGCAACGGTAAAAAGGAATAGCAGGCTATCCTGCAAAAGTGCAGTTATTTTTCACCATGACGCGCGTTATCCGTTCCTATCCTGCAAAAGTGCAGTTATTTCACTCAAAAACCGCAAAACAAGCAAAATCGGCAGGCAATAAATGCACTTTTGCATTTGGGCCTGCCGCTTAAGTTCTAAGCCATAAAATAAATGCACTTTTGCATCTCGGCTCATCTCAGCCCATTTCGGCCTGCCGCAAAACCTTAAGCAAATCCTTCAACTAAAATAGCCGATTCTCCCAAAGTAGGATATAATGGAGAGGTTGTGCAATTGCGAGTTTTACCCTGGAAGGAAGTATTGCAGCCCATGTCTGACAACCGTTCCCCGCTCCCCCGTTGGGTGCTGCTGGCCCTTTTGGTGACCGGCATTATTGCGATTTCATTCTCATCGATCTTTATCCGCTGGTCCCATGCGCCCTCCTCTGTGATGGCCATGTACCGGCTCTTTTTCACGGCCGTTTTGATGGGCCCCTTCGTGTGGAGAAGCAAGCCTGACCTGAAGGCTCTCTCTTCATCGGACTGGGGCCTTATGGCCGTTTCGGGGCTGTTTTTGGCCCTGCATTTTTTGTTCTGGATGGAGTCACTGGCCTTCACCTCGGTAGCCAGCTCCACCATTATTCTCGCCCTGGAGCCTATCCTGATCCTGGCAGGCGCGTATTGGCTGTTTAAGGAACGGACCACCCGCAAGGCGGTGCTGGGCCTGGCCGTGGCCATCCTGGGCGCCTCCCTTATCGGATGGGGAGATATCGGCATCTCCGGCAGAGCCCTGACCGGAGACCTGCTGTCCTTAGCCGGCACGGCGGCGGTGGCCCTTCACCTGTTGGTAGGCCAGCGTCTGGCAAGCCGTGTCCCCTCCTTGTTCTACAGCTTTTTCATCTTCCTCGTGGCCGGGACCGCTTTCCTGATCTACAACCTGGCCCGTGGCACCGCTCTCGGCGGATATCCCACCCGGGAGTGGGGCATCTTCCTGCTGCTTGCGGTAGTGCCCACCGTCTTCGGCCATGTGCTGTTCAATTGGCTGCTCCAGTACGTCAACGCCGTCACCGTCTCCATGAGCGTGCTCGGCGAGCCGGTGGGGGCCACCATCCTGGCCTACCTGCTCCTGGACGAGAAGCTTACGCTTACTCAAGGGGCAGCCGGCCTGGTGATTATCTGGGGCGTCTGGTACTTCATGCGCCACAATCAGGTGAGGTATGCGGTTGAAGAGGCAGACAAGCCGGTCAAGCACAAAAAGGCCGCAAGCGGCCCGTCCGTTACCGGGTGATGATGAAGATGCCCACCATAATTACCAGGGCGCCGGCAATTTTTTGCAGCGTCAGCGCTTCATTCAGAAGCACGGCACTGAACAGGAACACGAAGATATAGCTCATGCTGTTCAGCGGATACGCACTGGTTAAGTCCGCGCGGGACAGCACCTTGACCCAGATCAGGGAGCTTAGGGCAAACAGCAGGATGGCCATCCAGAATTCGGGCACACGCAGAATCCGCCCGATATCGGTGGCGAAGGTGGCCGGCGACAAGGTAAGGCGTCCCACCCGGTCCGAGCCGTGCTTCATCATGATTTGCCCGATGGAGCCCATCATGGCGGACATCAGGACAAGCCGGAACATGTCCGCCACCTCCGCTCAAAGCCGCCGCGGGCTGAGTTCGTAAGCCATATGCGCATGAAGCAACCCCTACTTTCTACAGTTGAAATCGGACTCATACCACTATATGTGATAGAAGAGGGGTTTATCCCAGCCATATGTACAGGCGTTTCGCCCGCGGTTCAGGCTCCATGCGGCAGGCTCATTCGGGCTTCTTTTTCTTCCAGAAGGACAGACGGCTGCTGAAGGATTTACAGCCGGGTTTGCTTTTTCCCTCCTTGTCAAAGGTAAGAGTGGCGTTGATTTCCCCCCCGAGGATGATTATGATGCAGCTGATGTACAGCCACACCAGAAGCACAATGACGCCGCCGAGGCTTCCGTAGCTTTTGGAATAGTTGCCGAAGTGGCTTACATAAAAGGAAAACAGCAGGGAGATGGCAATCCACCCCAAGGACGCAAACACCGCTCCCGGAAGGACGCTTTTAAACCGGAGCCGGCGGTTAGGCACTGTCCAGTACAGGAGGGCAAATCCCAGCAGCATGGCTGCCAGCGGAATGGAGAATTTGACCAGACCCCAGATTAGCTCAAAATCATTGGGGTAGCCAAGAAACTTGAACAGCTGCTCCCCGATTACATGGCCGAACACCAGAAGTACAAAGGTAAGAAGCATCACCAGGGTCAGACCGACAGTCGCCAGGAGGGCCAGTCCCTTCAGCTTCCAGAACGGCCGGGTTTCCGGTTCGTCGTAGGCCTTGTTTAACGCCTTGATCACAGCAGACAAGCCATTGGAGGCCGCCCACAGCGTACCGATCATACTGAAGGAAAGCAGTGCTTCGTTGCGGTTCTCGAAAATTTCGTTCATAATATCGTTGACTGCCTTATAGCTGGATTCCGGCAAAACCATGGCGATCTGCTCCCAAACATCCTGTGTGGAGATGGGGGTCATGCCCACAATGGTCAGAAGGAAAATTAAAAATGGAAAAAAGGCGAGAATCATATAGTAGGTCATTTGTGCGCCGAGGGCTGTGACTTCGTCGTCCTCATACCGGCAATATAAGGCTTCCAGAAAATGCAGGCTTTTTTTCCAATTCATCGCCGTCCGCTCCCTTCGCTGTTGATTGATATTTTTTCCCAAAAGAACACCTTGGATTCGCCCGAAGGTGAAGATGTGATGTTCATACCCGCGCGGAAGATGCGCTGAAACAAGACAACACAGGTGATGCAGACAGTCAGCACCTTATTATAAGACTTTTGAAAAAAGGGGCAATTGGTTTTGATAAAACATGGGTTGGTAATTCCGGACGGGATGACGGAGCGGCAGCTTCAGGAGGTACGGGAGCTGGCCGGTCGTTGCGCGAAGGCGGACAGCCTGGAGCTGAAGCTGAACTGGGGAATGCTGGAGCACCGGCCCCGGGGGACGGCCAATGATTTTCTGTGGTATGAGCGCGGAAAGCTGGTGGGCTTTTTGGCCTTGTACCACTTCGTGCCCAAGGAGGCCGAGGTGGGCGGTATGGTCCATCCGGATTTCCGGCAGAAGGGGATCTTCAACGCATTGACGGAGGCCGCCCTGTTATCCGCCCGCAAGCAGAACATCCCGTCCCTGCTGTTTGCCTGTCCGCGCCAGTCCCAGGGGGCCAAGGCCTTTGCTGAAGCCAGGCGGGCCGGTTACACCATCTCGGATTACGGTATGAAGCTGACGGAGCAGGTAGCGCATGAGCCCCTGACCGGCATCCGGCTGGCCCGCGGCGTCAAGTCCCAGCGGGAGCTTCTGATCCGTCTGGATTCCCTCGGTTTCGATTCCTCCGAGGAGGAGTCCGAGACACTGGTAGACATGACGCTGGACAACCCTCCCCAGGACACGCCCTATATTGCCTATAATGAAGAAGGGGAAGCGGTGGGACGGATCAATTCCCATATCCGCGACGGCAATGCCCATTTCTTCTGCTTTTCTGTGGTGCCGCAGCACCGGCGCAAGGGCTACGGACGGCAGATTCTTCTCTCCGCCATCGGCCTGGCCAACAAACAGGGCCTGCGCAGCATGACCCTGGAGGTAGCCTGCAATAACGCCGAGGCGCTGACCTTATACCACCGCTGCGGCTTCCGGGAAACCTATATCAACGACTATTACAGACTGGATACCCAGGCTTTTGTGCGGGAGGAAATCTGTACGGGCTATTAAGCTCCGGCACAGCTTCCTGGTCCCTTGTCCTTGCCCCTCCCTTACGGGGCAGGGGCTTTTTTATTTCAATCTTTGTGTTACTTCCAACCTCTTCCGAAAACTTCCGAAATGCAAAAGTGCATGTATTTGGTAAACAAACCTTCGTTTTTACGGTCTATCCTGCAAAAGTGCATTTATTATCGGCAGATGGGAGCAAGATGTACCCCGCGGCGGAAAATAGATGCACTTTTACACTTGGAGTTTAGCGAGAGCCAGAATTCCAGCAGAATAGATGCACTTTTGCAGGATCATGCTGGATGGCATATGCAAATTACTAACATTGTCAGAGGCGCTATTAGGATCAAACAACTTAGTAAAAACCAGAATAACCAATCCGGCCTACGGCTCGGACCATCTTCAAGGTAACGGCTTCTGCTTCCGTTAGGATGGCCACCCGGGCCGGGGCTATTGCTGCTGAAAAATAAAAAAACCTCCCCGGCGGATGGAAGTCCGCTCAAGGGGAGGTTGGAAGCCGGGTCCGGCTTCTAAAGCTTAATAACGGGAATCCTGCAGGGTGCCGCGCTTCTCCAGGAACCGGAAGAAGGCGGTGGCCGCTTGGGCACGGGTTACCTCGTCCGCTGGTCGGAACTGGCTGCCGTCGGCGCTCATAATACCCAGCCCTACAGCGATGGCCGCATGGCCCTTATGCTGGATGGTTTCGGCATCGGTCACATCCAGACGGAACATGGAGCTTTGCTGGGCCAGCTTGTTGTAGCCCAACGCCCGGACGATCAGCTGCGCCATATCATCGCGGGTCATAATTTGGTCCGGATTGAATTCGCCGGAGGGATCACGGTCGATCAGATTCATATCCACCGCATTCTCCACATAAGCGAACAAGGCGCTGGAGGCCTTGACGTCAATGAAGGAGGCGGCGCGGGAGGAATCATACGCCATCGGCAGATAACCTCCGCTTGCGGCCAGCACCAGCATCTTGATCAGCTCGCCGCGGGTGGCCGTCTGATCGGGGTTGGCCTTACCGTCCTTGAGGTCGATGGCATTATATTCCACCATCAGGGACAGGGCACGCTCTGCCCAGTGTCCGGAGATATCCGTTGCGGCCGCCCGGTCGGAACGGGCCGTTTCGCCATTGCGGTTGTCTCTCCACTCGCCGGTTTGCGCGTCCAGGAAATATCCGTTCGCCAGGTCCGTGTTTTGGGCTACCGGCACGTAGGACAGGCGTACCTTTTGATTTCCGGCCGGGGAAGGCGGCAGTTCACCTGCAGCCACCATCAGATTGTACTTCTCAATGGGATAGCTGCCGTCATAACCCGCCATCCAGTCAACTGCATATTGCAGCTGCAGCTTATATTGGCTAAGCAGCTTTTCCTTCGCTTCGGCCGGGTCTGTTAATGCCGGCTTGGATGCCGGATAGCTGTAGCCGGTCAGACCATTGGAATAATTGACCACGGCACCGTTGGTTGCATCCACGGTGACCTGAACAGTTTCGCCGGTAATAATGCCGTCGATGGTCCGGTCAAAGCTGAAGCCGTAAGACGGATTGGAGTTCCAGTAGGAGGCGGCCGCCTGTTTGGTCGGATCGCTGTAGTGAAGCTCCAACTGATGGGCCATATGGGGAAGCAGGCTTTTCACCAGCTCCACCGCTGTAGCTTTGGCCGTATCAATGGAGACCTTGTAATCCTCCGGCTTCATTGCAGTTGCCAGAAAGGGGCGGTACTCGTTGCGGGAGTAGTTTTTGATCTCTCCTGTGGACGCATCCACAGCGGCGCGAATGGAACGCGAGCCCATGGGGTAAGCGATTTTGTCAGCTGCTTCGGACTTGCTTTTTTCGTCCTCGGGAAGCGTCCAGCTGATATTCCAGGCTCGTGTAAGGCCGTCCATATTATTTTCATTGTATTCCTGGTAGGAGGCGTTCTCCAGCTTGGCACCCGTTGGCAGGGGGAAGCGGGCCGTTACAGCATCGATGGCCTGGCTTTGAGTCAGCTGCTTATCCTTGGCGGGGGCTGCTCCAAGAGGCGCGGTAGCGATGGGACCGCCGGACTCCTGCACCGGCATATTGCCGGTGTCCATCTCTCCGGTGAGCGCATTCAGCCGAACCGGTGACAGCCGGTAAGCAATGAAGGGCGAAGCTGTATTGGTGTTCTTGTTATACGGCCGGAAATACGAAGCGGTGAGCTTGGACTTCTCCTTCCACAGGCTCTCCGCCTTCTCTTGAGAGATGACGGAGGCGGGGTCCGGGAACTGGGTGGTTTTATCCCATTGATAGTTGAAGCCCACCACTTGGCCGGAGCCGTTCACATCCACGCTGAAGCCGTTCCCCGGAAACACCACACCATTGACCACACGGTCATAACGGTAGTTGTAGCGCACGTCGCCCATAAGCGGTGTTTTGAAATTATCCTCGGCAACGGTGTTGTAGCGGGTTTCCGTCAGCTTGCCCGGATACAGGCTGTTGATGAAAGCTTCGCCTATCAGCTTGGCCGCCTTCAGATCCTTCTCGGGCGGATAGGAGGGCGGAGAATCCACATTGTTGATATAGGCACTCATCTGAGTCAGCTCGCCGGTGTCCGCAGAGATCCCGATATAATAATTGCCGTAATACTTATCCTTCACTTGTTTGGAAAAGTTAATGGACCATGTAGCCCCGGCTGTGCCGGTTGCCGCAGCAGTCTGCAGAGTGACGTTGGATACCTCGTAATCCTGGGGCACTTGGGCCAGCTTGCGGGCCAGCTCCACCGCCTGGTCGCGTTTGATGGCGGTCTCGGTGTTCACGGCCGCCTCGGAGCCGGGGGCTGATACCGAAGCGGAGCCGCTTGCGGAGTTGGATGCAGAAGTTACAGGAACAGGAACGGAAGACGCAGCCGCCGGCAGAGCTCCGGCAAGCAGAAGCACAGCGCTCAAGCCCACTGCACCGGCTTTGATTGACTTTTTCATAACCGTTAACCACCCTCTCTGGGAATTGGATGTACCTGCCTCCTAGACGGTGAATCCTGGGAAAAGGTTTCAGGCTGGAACCATAAATCTTTAAAATCCACCTGACCCAGGGTATTGACGGTTACACCCCGCAGATTGGGGGAATGCACAACCTTGTTTGCAGGGTGGATGAGCAGGATGACATCCCGGTCTCTGGCCAGCAGCTTCTGCAGCTCCTTAAGCCCGCTTCTCCTGACCTCCTCGCTCTTTTCCCGCCGGATGCCTGACAGGCGCTCCTCCAGCTCCCGCCGGAGCTCCCCATGCAGGAAAAATCCGGAATAATGCCCCGCATGCAGCAGCTCAAGGAGAAACATCACCGTATCCTCATCCGCTGCCAGCCCTCCTACATAACATTGGGCATGCTTGACCCACTTCAAACCGGCCGCTTCCTCCCGGCTCATCACATCCAGCTTCACTTGAATGCCATATTGGCCCAGCCAGCGGACGATCCATTCCGCCATCTCCACATGCCCCGTATTCAGCATCAGCGTCAGGGGCTCTCCCCGGTAGCCCGATTCCTTCAAAAGCCGGAGGCCCTCCGCCTCATCGTGGCACGGATCGGCATCATCCTCTGGCGGATACTCTGGAGGCAGAAGCCATTGGGCCGGGATGCTGGCATCTTTTTTGACCTCCCGGATAAAGGCCTGCCGGTTTAAGAGCAGCTGCACCGCTTCCCGGAAGAGCCTGTTCTGCTGCGGGCCCGGCCGTTCGATATTAAAGGACATAAAGTTACAGCCACGCGTCAGCCCGCCGTTAAGCCCCGCGGACAAATTTTCTTCGTCCTGCCTGGTCTCCGAACCCTGCTTGGGAGAACAGCCCCAATCGCTGATCTGCAGCTGGGGCTGCACCTCCATACCGCTGGGAAGCACCCACAGCTCCACCCGGTCTAACAGCGCCCGCTCCCTGAAGTAGTCCGGGAACGCTTCCAGGATGCACATGGACGCATCCTGCTCCACCAGCCGGAAGGGACCTGTTCCGGATGGGGCGGGAGTTTTCCGGCTGCCATATACATCCTTGGGCACAATGGACAGCCCGGCGGAGCTGGCGTACCGGTCAAACATATAATTCGGTGCGGACAGCACAACCTCCAGAATATAGCTGCCCATCGACCTGGCGCGCTCCACCTCCCGGACCAGCCAGGAAAAGGGCGTCTGCTCCCCCGCCTCCTTCAGCCGCATCAGACTGAATGCCGCATCCTCCGCCGACAGCTCCCGGCCATGATGGAACCGGACACCCTTGCGCAGATAAAAGGTCCACAGCCTGCCGTCTGCCGACGCTTCCCAATGGTGGGCCAGATGAGGCATGACCTGACCGGTTGCGGGGTTCACCCGCACAAGGGTGTCGAACAGCTGCCGGACCAGATGCATGTCCTTGGAATAAATCATCCGAGTGGGGTCCAATGTCAGAAGCGGTGCGTAATATGGCAGCCGCAGCACCTCCAGCGGCCGGCTCCGCCCGCTGACCTCCTGATAGCCGAAGGCCCCGCCCAGCCACTGGAAAAAAGCCTCCTTTTCCCCCGGCTCCATACCCGAAAGCCCCACCAGCTCCAGGGCCGGCTTGATGTTCTCCTCCTGCACCAGCCGCATGGCCTCCTGCCGGAGCAGGACGCTTGAATCCTCCAGCAGCTGAAGCTCCGAGTGGTTGCCCCGGCCCCGGCCCGGCTTCCACACGATCCAATTCTGGTCCGCCATCTTGTGGAGAATGAACTTCACATTGCGCTCCGAGCAATAAAAAATACCGGACAGCTGCTCCAAGGTGACGGGTAATCCCCCGCGGGCCTCCGGCAGCTCCGTATGCAGAAGATGGTAATATTCGATGAGTTGCATGCTTGTCCACCCTGTTCCTGATTTGACCCTCTCATAAAAGAGGAAATAATTATAATCAATTATACCCTTTTTATCCCCTTTTGTATCTGCAAAAATGAAGGAGAGAAAACAAAAGGAAGTGTATCACATGGAACCCAATATTTATCAAATGGAAAAATGGCTGGAGGATCAGGAGCTTCATCTCCGGGAGGCCTGCCGCAGCGCCGTGGGCCGAGAGCGCGGAAGGACAAAAAGACCGGCACTGGGTCCGGTCTTGGCTTGGCTGGGATGGAAGCAGCCGGAAAAAGCTTTGAAATAACAATCCTACCATTAGTAGGATGTGGTATGGAACACTTCTGCGCTAGCCCCGTTTACCGGTCCCCGGCGTAATATGCTCTGGTCAAGATCTCCGCTACCCTGCTGGTGCGGATGGCCGACTCTCCGGTGGAGAGCGCCTTTCCCCGGCCCAACAGCTCATCCACAACCGTTTGAATCAACGGCTGCTGCACATGGGGCGGATGCGCCAGACTCCGCTTCTGCTCCTGTTCCGCCGTCCGCAGCACCACAGGCTTTTCCTCAAAGGTGGAAAACCATATGCTGCCCTTCGAACCCACGATTTCATTGTATTCCTCATCCGCATAGCTATTGAAGCACCAGATCCCACTCCCGTGCACCCCGGATTCGAAAACATATTCCCCGGATACCGTATCCTCAGCGGCATACGGACTGCCCATATTGGAGGCGTGGCCGCTTACATCCCGGATGGGTCCCAGCAGGTAGTCCAGGAGATCCAGGGTATGACTGCCCAGGTCCAGAAACAGCCCGCCTCCGGAAATGGCCGGATTCACCCGCCACATCTCTTCCCCCGTCTGAGCCAAGGGTTTCGCCATATGTACGGTCCGCACAAACCGGATGTCGCCGATCGCTCCCTCATCCAGCCACTTCTTCACCTGCTGAAATCTGGGCAAGCCCCGCCGGTAAAAAGCCACATATAGAGGAACGCCCGCATCCTTGCATGCTTCGATCATGGCGGTGCATTCCGCCGCATTCATGGCCATGGGCTTTTCCACATAGACGGGTTTGCCCGCTTTGGCGGCGGCAAGAGCATATTCCTTATGGGAGGATGGCGGCGTTGCCACATATATTGCATCCACCTCAGGGTCAGCAATCAGCTGGTCTGCCTGTCCGTACCAGCGGGATACTCCATGCCTCTTGGCATAGTCCTCCGCTAACGCGGCGTTTCTCCGCATAACGGCGGTGAGGCTTGAGCCCTCCGCCTTCTGCAGGGCCGGCCCGCTTTTGACCTCCGTTACATCTCCGCATCCGATAATTCCCCAACGTATCAACTTGTCCACCCGCACGCCTCCCCATTGTATCCTGCCCCGGACCTTTACCGGTGCCATTGGTCCGTATAAAGCCTGTTCTGCTCTATAGTATCATGAATCCCATCCGGCTCCCACTGGAGTGGGCATCAGGCCGATTAAGGCAGCGGAGGTTCTTTTTGCTCTGCTTGGGGCAACGTGCTAATATGGAGGGACAAGAGGCCAAGCCCTGTGCTGGGCTGGAGTCTGTTCGACGTGAATACATATTCTTGTGGAATGACTGGGAGGGAAAGAGTTGAGAGTTTTCCCTCAGGAAAACTGGCTTCGGAAGCAGATGCTTTGAGGGCGAGTTTTTTGGCGGCTTTGAAACCTTATAGATTCCATTCAATCAAGGCCGACAAAATGTGTTTGAGCCTCCAAGGCACTCCTTTCCCGGTAAGGAATGAAACCTTAAGAATATTTAGTCACTAAAACTACTCCGTTGGACAGGCTCCTAAGGCCTAATGAGGTGAACTGGAAAATGAGATATTCCGCCGACCGCACTCCCTCCATCCTTGTCCTGACGGGCAACCTGGGCGACGGTCACCGCCAGGCGGCCCATGCGATTGCGGAGGCTGCCAAAGTGCTGTACCCCGGCGCCCGCATCCGTGTGGTGGACGTTATGGACGGCACCCATCCGCTCCTCCACCGTTTGGCTCAATGGAGTTATATGATATGGATTACTAAGCTGCCTTGGCTGTACGGTTTTTTGTTCCGCCGCACCCAGAGGGACAGCCTGCTCTCCCGTTGTCTCAACCGTCTGCCGCTCTGCAGCTCAAGGCGGCTGATCCGGCTGGTGGAGGAGATGAAGCCGACCGCCGTGGTCAGCACCTTCCCCTCCGCCTCCGCTGCGGTAGCTCGGTTGAAGGCTGTGGGCCGGATCAAAGCAGTAACGGCAACCGTCATGACGGACCACACCTCCCACAGCTATTGGCTCCATCCCGCTACCGACCGGTATATAGTCGGCTCTGAGCATGTCCGCCGTCTGCTTCAGGATTGGCCCATACCCGACCGCAAAATCGCCGTTACGGGAATCCCCATCCGGCCCGCCTTCCGCGCTGTGTATGACCGAGAGGCCATCCGAAGGTCCCTTGGCCTATCGCCGGAGCTGCCCACCGTGATGATTATGGGCGGGGGCGGCGGGCTGATCGGTGGGGACTGGGCCCGGCTGCTCCAGGACCCGGGTCTGCTGCCACTGCCGCTGCAGGTAATCATCGTCTGCGGGCGCAACGTGAAGCTGCAGGCCAAGCTTGCCCGGGAGCTGGCGGATTACCCTCATCCGGTCCGGCTGACCGGATATGTGGATAATATCCCGGAGCTGATGGCCGCTTCGGATCTCCTCGTCACCAAACCCGGCGGCCTGACCAGCTCGGAAGCGCTGGCCTCCGGCCTGCCTATGCTGTTGTACAAGCCGCTGCCCGGCCAGGAGCATGACAATGCCGCCTACCTGACCGGAATCGGCGCAGCCGTGCAGGCCAAGGGGCCCGGGGAATTTACCGCGCAGCTGGCGCGGCTTCTCACTGAGCCGGCTCAGCTGGCGCAGATGAAGTCCTGCGCGCGGCTGTACAGCCGCGCGGATTCCGCCGAAGGCGCCGTCCGCGAAGTCCTGGACGCCGCCGCCAGCGTCAGCCCGGAGAACGTGCCGGTGGGCAAACGGATCTTCGCCGCCAAGGCGTAAGCTCCGTGTCGGCCCCGCCCTGTCAGAAGCAATAGGCCGCGGGAGCCGTGGTACGACAGCGGAGCACGCCTGCTGGAGGAAGCCGGTGATCATGTGACACCTGCCGATCTCCCGGACGGCTCCCCCACCTGGCGCATGGGCCAACGGACCGTACAGCCCTTGTTCGCAGCCACCGTAGGCACTCCTTCGCACAGAACCTCTCCTCCCGCTGACACCCATCAAAAAAAGCCCGCCAGGACCAAATGTCCCGGCGGGCTTTTTCGATATGCTCATTACACGAGGCTTACAGCGCAACTGCATCCTCCAGTTGGGTGGAAGGAGCGGATTGCTGCTTGCGGAAATGAATGATGTAGTAGGTCAGCGTGATGGCAGCCATCACGGCCATGTAGATTCCCAGCAGCAGGGCGGCTTGGTTGAAGTCGCTCATTTCGCCGCTGGAGATCACGGCCTTGTAGCCCTGTACGGAATAAGTCATCGGCAGCCACTTGTTGATCACTTGCAGCGGTCCGGGAATCAGCTCAACCGGGAAGGTGCCCGCGCAGGTAGTCAGCTGGAGAATCAGGATCACGATGGCTACGAACCGTCCGGGGTTGGCGAACATGGACACCAGCATCTGGATCATAATCATGAAGGTCCAACTGGTCAGCACCGTAAGCACAAAGTACAGCGGCATGTTTTGGAGCGTCAATCCCAAGCCCCATTTGATTACCACGGCCATCACCAGCGCTTGAATCAGACCGATGAACAGCATGGTGCCCAGCTTGCCGAAGTACCAGCTGGCGCCGGAGCGGGGACGGACAGCAGGGTCCTTCACCGGGAAGACGATAGTCAGCAGCAGCGCGCCTACGAACAGGCCCAGGCTCATGAAATACGGGGCGAAGCCGGTACCGTAGTTAGGTACCTCCGCCATCTTCTGCTCCTCAAACGCCACCGGCTGGGAGAAAGCGGCGTACAGCTTGTCGTTGCCGTTGATGGACGAGGTTTGCACCGATGCATCCTTCAGCTTGCCCGAAAGCTCGCCTGTGCCGCCAGCTACTGTTTGTGCGCCGTCGGTCAGCTTCTTCGAGCCGTCGGTCAATTGAACCGTACCGTTGGCCAATTGGCCGATGCCATTCTCAATCTGAGCCAAACCGGCCTTCAGCTGGGCGCTTCCGGGCACCAGCTGGCTTGCGCCGTCGGCTACAGACTTGCTGCCGGCGGCAGCTTCATTGAGCTTGGCGTCGAAGGCGACAACGCCGCCGTGCAGCGTTTTTTGCCCTTCAGCCAGCTGCGCGGCGCCGGCGGCCAGCTGCTTCTGGGCCGCTGCAGCAGAATCAGTGCCTGCGGCTACTTGTTTGCCCGCCTCCACCAGCTTGGCGAAGGACGGATTTTCGGCCAGCTGCGGCATGGCGGCAGCCAACTGCTCCAAGCCGGCGGCCAAGCCATCAGCGCCGGTTTTCAATTGATCCAGACCGGCGGAGGATGCGGCCAAACCGCCGTTCAGCTTGGCGGCGCCTTCCTCAGATTGGGCTGCGCCCTGCACGATGGCCTGATGGCCGTTAGACAGCTGCTCCAGCCCGCCGCTTACGGTGGTTGCGCCCTTTTGCAGCTGGGCCAGCCCGTCGTTCAGCTTGGTAGCGCCGGTATACAATTGCACAGCCCCGGTTTCCAGCGGCTGGGTGCCGGCGGTCAATTTGACCAGTCCCTCATCCAGCTGCTCCAGACCGGTTACGACACTGCCGGTGCCCGCGGACAGCTTGGAGGCGCCATCGGCAGCCTGGGCCAATCCCTCGGACAATTTGCCTACGCTGGTAAACAAGGTCTCCGTATACGTTTTGGTCAATTCGGCAGACAGCTCACCCTTAATGCGCTCCACGGCGGTTTTGCCGATTTGGGCGGCCAGGAAGTTGCTGCTTTCATTGGGGATGTAGCGGAAGGTGGCAGGCTGGGGATCGGAACCCAGCACCTCGGTGGCCCTTTGTGAGAAATCCTCAGGGATTTCGATGGCCATGTAATACTTATGCTCCTTCAATCCCTTCTCCGCCTCACCCTGGGAAATGAAATCCCATCCGAAGGCCGGATTGGTCTTCAGCTTCTCCACAAACTGGTCTCCGACGGACAGCTGCTTGCCCTCGAAGGCTGCACCTTTATCCATATTGACCACGGCAACGGGAAGCACATCCATCTTGGCGTATGGGTCCCAGAAGGTCCACAGGAACATGAAGCTGTACAGCAGCGGCACAAGCGCAACGGCGCTCACCGAAATCAGAACCTTCTTGTCTTTTACAATCGAAACCAGCTCGTGGGAGAACTGGCGGAAGCTTTTGCTCATATGGTTCACTCCTTATGAATCTCTCTTTTTATATAACTGACTAATATGTTCAATCGGTCAATTTAGACTGAAAAATAAAGCCGTTTATCGGACGGCCAATCCTTCGAACAAATACACATGAAAAAACTCCGAAATCTGATCCTTGGTCAACGGCCCGTGGGTCCGGTCCCAATCATACACAAAGGATACATACATCTTCAGGATGACGAATGCGGCAACCTGCGGATCACAGGACCTGATCTCCCCCTGCTCCATGGCGGTTCTCACGTTCTTCTCCAGAAACCCGAGAATGGCTCCCTCCAGGGACTTCATTCCTTCCTGGGCCTTGGCGGTTCCCATCTCGCTGATTTCGTGGGAGAGCCGGATCAACAGCTCATGGTTGCTGCGGAACCTGTAGAACTCCTCCAGCACCCGCTCCAGCTTCTTGATGAAGGTGAGCTCCTCCTGAATCACCTTGTCGGCAATCCGCTTCATTTCCTGGATGACATCGGTCATAATGGCGTCGAACAGCTCTTCCTTTGTGGAAAAAAACGTATAAATGGTGCCCTTGCCGACCCCCGCGATCTTCGCCACCTGCTCCATCGTCGTAGCCTTGTAACCGAACAGGGCGAAGGATTTGGATGCAGCCTCAAGAATCCACTTCTTGCGGTCAGCCGCCATTGCGCTTCTCTCCTCCTCTCAAAAATGACTGAAATTGAAATATGGTCAATTGGTCATTTTCATTATATGCACATTGCCCGGTGAAATCAAGTGGTTTGCGGGTCGAAGGGAAGAATTATTTCGACAGTTGTCCCCTGCCCGGGTTCGCTGTCAATGTTGAACCTTCCCTTGTGGTTGTCCACGATCTGGCGGCATATCATAATCCCCAGACCGTTGCCGCTTTCCTTCGTGGTAAAAAACGGCTCCCCGATCATCTTCAGATCCTGGCTTTCAATGCCGCAGCCTGTATCCGTAATCCGGATGCGGATATACGGCTGGATGCTCTCCACCGTGACAGTGAGCTTGCCTCCGTCAGGCATAGCCTCCAGACCATTTTTGACTACATTGACCAATACCTGCTTGATCTGGTTCTCATCGCAGGAAATCAGCGGCAGGTTGGGAGGGCAGCGGAACTCCAGCTCCACTCCGGCTCCGGTGGCCTGTGCATCGAACAAACGCAAATTGTCGCCAACGATGCCGCAAATGGATTTGAGAGCAAACTTGGGGCCGGACGGCCGGGCCAAAAACAGGAACTCGTTAACCAGCAGATTGATCCGGTTCACCTCGCCCAGCATCAGATCGATCATCGGAGCATGATTAACCTGCGTCCCCTTCTTCATCAGCTGGAGATATCCGGAAATCACCGTTACCGGGTTGCGGATTTCGTGCACCACACCTGCTGCCATTTGGCCGGCTACCGACAGCTTCTCCGTATTGGATAAGCGGAACAGAATGCTGTGAATTCTCCGCAGAATGACCACGATCAGACTTGTCAAAAAAGCCAGGCCGCCCCAATAGGAAAATTCGGGAAGCGGATTGTCCAGCATCAGCATCTGCCTGATAATATCCCCGGCACCGAAGGCGCAGAAAACCGCCAGCCCCGCCAGCACCTGCCCAGCGTCCTTATCCTTCTTCCAGGCAATCCGGCCGATCCGGATCACCGTAATGATGATGCTCACCAGCAGCAGTAGCTGATAAAATAGCAGAAAGACCGCACCCCGCACCAAATGAAGGGCCACAAACGGAATTCCGATGGCGCCGATGAAAAGATGGACCTTGCTTAACCGGAGCTTAAGCTTGCCCGAATCCGGGAACAGCTGCTCGGTGAATGCCAGAACCGCGGCCATCGACAGCACCAAAAAGGCCAGCTCGAAGACCATCCAGAATTCAGGGGAGTCCACCAGGGTGAGAACCAGCATGGTCCGGGACAAGGTATACAGCCCGAAGGACCCGGCAAATCCCGCGAAGGAAAACAGATAGCTCTGACGGATCCGCAGCCCCGCCAGGCAGGAAATCACGCCGATCATCAGATAAAAGCTGCCCAATATCAGCCGGATACCCTGTTTTTTGATAAAGCTCAGAATCATGTCCGAGCCTGAGGCCAGCTGCGGCTTCTGCAGGAGCCCGATATCCTTGCCGTTGGAATAAATCCGGACGGTCAGCAGCTTGCCCCGGGCATCATCCGGCAAGGCGATCATTCTGGGCGGGGTGCCGATGTACAAGGGATGGGCTCCCTTTATCCGCCCATGGCGGAACAGCAGCTCCCCGTCCAAGTATACCTCGAACAGCTGGCTGGCCTGCACCAGCAGGGTCGGGTCGTAGCCGGCATCCTGGGGCAGCCGTGCACGCAGCCAGAGAATCTCCCTGCCCTCCCGCCCGGGAGGATTAATGAGACGGTCGGTTTTCTCCCAGCCGTAATCCGGTATGTTAGTAAGCTTCGGTGAAGCAGTATACTCGCTCCAGGCATATTCCCAATCGGTCAAGCGGCGGGTTGAACCCGGAGCCTCCTCCGAACGGCAGGGAACAGAAGTCTGGTTATCGTCATTAAGTTGCATAGCTAACGGGGCGATTATGGACAAAACGATCAGGCTTACAAGAAGCAATAGGAGTGGTTGCCCTTTTTTCATTTCCACAGTCCCTTTTTTAGGCAGAATTTTGTAGAATTATGTCTTTCTGCCCCTATCATACCTGAAAATGCTTGTGCTGGATATGACATTTTTAAGTGTAACGAAATTATCCCTTTACCCCGTTGGTTTTCCCCCGGCAGGACGATTTCATGTACGGAAGGGCGTTGTGCCGCCTGTCTCTTCATATGTATTTTGTAATAGGATCGTTATATGATAAGGATATGTAAACCGTCAGGAGCAACTTCTAACATTCCGCGGAGGAGCAAAAATAATGAAAAAACATGCGGTAGTATTAGGCGCCACCGGCATGGTGGGAAACCAGCTGGTGCGTCAGCTTGCAGAGGATCCGCAGTATGGCAGAGTGACGGCGCTGGTCCGGCGCCCGCTGTCCACACCCCACCCGGAAGTGGGGCAGGTTATCGCCGATTTGGATAGGCTGGAGGAATACAGCCAGGTTTTCCAGGCTGATGTGGTCTACTGCTGCCTGGGGACAACCATCAAAACCGCCGGAAGCCAGCAGGCCTTCCGCCGGGTGGATCTGGATTATCCGGTGGCTGCCGCCCGGTTGGCAAAACAGTCCGGCGTCCCCGCCTTTGCGGTTATTTCCTCCCTGGGCGCAGATGTTAAGTCACCCTTCTTTTATTCCCGGGTCAAAGGGGAAATGGAGCACAGGCTGGGAGAACTAGGTCTTCCCTCCCTGTATATCCTCCGCCCCTCCCTCCTGTTAGGTCAACGGACGGAGACCCGCCCTGGGGAGCAGGCCGCGGCCGCCATCAGCCGGGTGATGCCTTTCCTTTATTCGGGCCCCTTCCGCAAATACAAGCCCGTTGAAGCGGATGTAGTAGCTGCTGCCATGAGAGGCGCGGTCAGGCAGGGAGAGTCCGGTGTGCGTATTTACCCTTCTGCAGAGCTTCCGGATCTTGCCGCCAAAGCATAAAGCGCTCCGCCGGCCTCCGTCCTATCTGGGAACGGAGAGCCGGCGGAACGCTTGGATCGGCCTGTTATTCCCCGGCTACGGGATATTCTTGGACCGGTACGGGTTTTACCGCCGGTTGAGTGCCTTTTTTATCTGTCAGCCCCTGGATCAGCTGGTTGAGGTCAAGCCCCGACACTTCCTTTAGCATCTTGGGCGCCGTGGCCATGAGCTCGGTGACGTAGTTGCTCACCCGCGCCGCGCCTTCTCCCTTGCCCGTATCCACCACGGTCAGCTGGTCGATGGAACGGATGGGATCGGCTATCCTGCCCGCCAGCTCCGGCAGCATCTTCACGACAATATCCAGCACGGCTGCTTCGCCGAACTTCTGGAAGGCGTCCGCCAGCTTCTCCTTGGCTTCGGCTTCAGCAAGACCCCGCAAGCGGATAACCTCCGCCTCGGCAGTACCCTTGGCCCGCTCCGCGTCGGCGATGGCCAGACCCTCCAACCGCTTCTGCTCCGCGTTGGCCTTGGCCTCCGCCTCGATGCGGTATTGCATGGCATCCGCTTCGCGCATGCGCTTGGTCCGGTCGGCCTCTGCCGCCTGCTCGACGGAATACCGGTCGGCGTCGGCCTTCTTCTTCACTTCCGCATCATACTGCTTCTCGCGGACGAGGATTTCCTTTTGCTGCAGGTCGATTTCCCGCTCCTTGCGCACCAGTTCAACCTTCATCTGCTCTTCCACGGCTATCTGCTTGGCCTTGGCCTCCTGAATGAAATAAGCCTGATCCGCTTCCGCCTTGGCCGTATCCTGGTCCCGCTTAAAGGCGGCCACCTTCAGCTCCCGGCCCTTCTCGGCCTCGGCAATATTGGTATCGCGCAGCAGCTCAGCCTTCTTCCCCTCTTCCTCTGCCAGGGCCTTCTGAATACGGGCATCCCGTACAGCATTGGCTTCAGCAATCTCGGCATCCCGCTTAACGGCGGCAATCCGGGGTTTACCCAAGGCATCCAGGTACCCTTGTTTGTCGCGGACATCCTTAATTGTGAAGGAAACGATCTGCAGCCCCATCTTCTTCAGGTCCTTGGCTGCCACACCCTGTACCTCCTGGGCGAAACGGTCCCGGTTCCGGTACACTTCCTCCACGGTCATGGAGCCCAGAATTGCCCGCAGGTGACCCTCCAGCACTTCCTGCGCTTCCGACTTCAGCGCTTCAATGGGCTTGCCCATAAATTGCTCCGCCGCTGTAGCCACATCCTCCACAGAGCCGCCAATCTTGATGATGGCTACCCCGTCGGCAATAACGGGAACGCCTTGCTCCGTGTACACCTCAGGCGTGGATACATCCAGCTTGTGGGATAAGAGCGAGAGGAACTGTGATGCTTGGAACACGGGCCAGATAAAGGCGCCGCCACCTCTGACAATTTTGATCTTGCGGCCGGAGCCGTCGTCGGTGTCCACATTCTTGCTTCCCAAAAACGATCCGGTGACAATCATCGCCTCATCCGGTCCCACCGTTTTGTACCGGGCCATAAAGGCCAGCCCCAGCAACACAATGACGCCTACTACAATTGCAGGAATGATCAAAAACTCGGGCATACCTCAGTCTCCTTTAAAGGTTATTTTCAAAGCGGGACACAAACAGCACACCGTCGCGGACATCTACCACCACGACCCGGTCCCCCGCCTGAATAGCACTTCCGTCAAAGCTTTCGGCAATATGGTTGGAATTGCCCGCCCCCACCTTCACCAGCACCTCGCCGCAGCCGCCTGTGGGAATGGAGGTAATCACCTCGCCCAGCCGCCCGGAGAGTCCTTTCATGGTGTAGGCCGTGGAATTCTCGGTGTTCTTCATAGGCTTCACATAATAGCGCCCCACCAGGAAACCGATAACCGCCGCAATCGCAACTGCCGCGACCGCCGCAAGCAGTGCCGGGATTGCCGTGTATTGCACCAGCATGATGCCCGCCCCGCCAAATACGGTAATCCCGACAGCCAGCACCGTGGGATTCAGAAAATCCAGAGACAGAAAATCCAGCGCCCCGTCCAAAGCCGAGCTGAGCAGATCCCCAAGCACAACCGTAACCAGCGTAAACAGCACGCCGAAGGCAAGGCATCCCCAAAACAGCTGCTCCATGTGTTGTTGGCACCTCCTGAGGGCTTTCCGAGAGGAAAGCCAGCATCGTAAGCATTGGCTGGGCTTTCCGAGAGGAAAGCCAGCATCGTAAGCATAAGCTAAGTTTTCGCGTCAGCGAAAATTGGCTTCATAAGCATAGGCTGGGCTAGTGTTTCCTTTGTCCCAATTAATTTCTAGTTTTGTTAAAGGCTGATACAGTTATATACGGCGAATTGTGAAAAAAGTTTCAAAATTGCAACTTTACGCAACATACAAAAAACGGCCCAATCCGGTTTTACTCGGAAGAGTGCCGTTTTATCAGCCGAACCTTTGCAGTTGCGTCCGCGGCTACCCTAACGGAAGCCAGAGCCGCTATTTGGAGAAAAAGGCGGTATTCCAAATTCTAACGGAAGCAGGCGCCTCTATTTGCCGGAAAACAGCTCTAAACGGGCCGAATTTCCACAAATAGCGTCTGTGGCCGCCGTTAGATTTCCAAACGAGGCTTTTTGGGGCAAATAAGGGCTGTGGCTTCCGTTAGGAGATTCCAGCAATCCGGCAGCCGACTCCAGCAACCCGTTCACCACGCGCTCGGAGCCTCACCAACAGACACCCGCAGTCTCAGCAACAGGCTCCAGCAGTTGGTTCATCGCATACCCGCTGCCTCTCATCACCAGCAGACACCAGTATCCGTCACGTCACCCGTATGGACTTTGCGATCAGTACCCCAAGGGCACCACGCGCTGACCGACCGTCTCACTCGGCCCACTGCCCTCAGCCCAAATTAGATCAGACCGATGGTGCGGGTGGCTTTCACGGGATAGCTCACTGTAAGCGTATGGTTCTGGCGGTGCCACGTAATGAGGCTGTCCCCCAGTTCAATGAAGGACTCGGTGCCCAGGCCATAGAACAGATCATCCGACAGGGTCCGCAGGCAATCCCGGCGCTCCCTGGTTTTCATGGCGCCCCACTCCTCCGGCTCCATCTCAAAAAATTCATGGCAGCCTTCTATATCCATCAGAGCGTCCGTCAGCTCTTCGATAATGTCGTTGTATTCCCGGTTGAATTTTACCCCCATGATGCGTCTCCCCCAATTTTTAGCTTGTATGCATTGCATTACCTGCATTGTACACCAAAAACGGGAGAATATGCGATAGGATTGCGTCACATTGGATGAACGCCTCCGGCTGGGCATCATGTTCCCGGCCGTGGCTCAGCCCGCTTTCGAATCCCGTTACTAAACGGCTGCGCATCCATTCAGGCCCTGTCCGCTCAGACCAGCGTATGAATGGTCAGCTCCGGCCTGCACCAGAAGCGCACGGGAATTCCCGTTACACCGACGCCCCGGTTGGTATACAGCTGGAAGATGTCATTGTTGGGCGGCCTGTACAAGCCGTCGGGGTAACGTTTGGCGCCGGGCACCCGTACCACAGGGCCGTGAAAGGGCAGCCGCACCTGGCCGCCGTGGCTGTGCCCCGACATTTGCAGAGAGATGGGATGCACCATCGTATTCAAGGCGTAATCCGGCGTATGGGCCAGCAGCAGCATAAATTCATCCTTGCCCACACCCTGTAGGGCCGTTTTGATGTTGGGCTTCCCGCGGCTGGAATCCTCCACCCCCAGCATGGTCATCACCGCCCCATCCCTTTCAACACGCACCGATTCGTTGCGGAGGACGCGGAAGCCGGCATTCTGCAGAACACCCGCCACTTCCTTGTCACTGAAATAATAGTCGTGGTTGCCTAGGACAGCAAACTTCCCCAGTGGCGCTTCCAGCTTGGCGAGAATGTCAGACATCTCCTTGCCTGCGGTTCCAATCTTGCGGTCCACCAAATCTCCGGTGAAGCAGATCAGATCCGGCTTCTCCTTCATGATCCGGTTAACAAGACTTTTCAGACGGCCCGGCCCAAAATGGAATTCATAATGCACATCGCTGAAGTGGGCGATCCGGATACCCTGAAAAGCCGGAGGAATGCGGGCCAGCGCCAGCCGGGTATGGACAACCTGAAGCCACCGGGGCTCCAGCGTAGTGACATATGTTCCCCCCAAGGCGGCCACACCGGCCAGCCCCAGAGCCCAGCCCCCCATGGTTTTCAAAAAAGTACGGCGGCTCATCGTCTGCGGCGGTGTTTCGGGCGGCATCTCTACTTCCGGCATAGTCTCTCCCTCCAGTCTTGCTGCAAGCTTTTTCTATGCCATCCATATTACCGCAATTTCCCTTCCGTATCCACCGGAACCGCCTGCCGCACCTCCTCCGTAATTTGAGCGCCACCCGCCAGCTCCCACTCCTTCACAAAGCGGCCGAACTCCTCCAGCGGCGAATCGCCGACGATCATTTTCAGGAATGCCTCATTTTCCATCCGCTGCAGCTCGCTCCACTTGCCGGGCATGGAAGGGGTTATCCCATAAAAGGCGCTTTTCACCCTCACACCCGGTGTGGAAGCCAGCACCCCTACACCGTACTTATACGCATTTACCGCTTTCCAGCCCTCCAGATCCTTCTTGGGCTGAGCCAACTCCAGAATCCACCTGTCATAAAGCAGCCGGGCTTCCGGCTCAAGCTTGCCGGGGTCGATTTTGCCGTGGAGCGCCTGCTGAAGGTCTGCGTAGTGAGTTTCAATGGCATCCGCATAATCGATCAGCAAATCAAACGGATAATACGCCCGGGGCTGAATCCCCGTTTTGGCGGAGAAATCATCCAAGGTTTTGGCTGCTTCATTGGGGTCCTGCCGGCGCTCCAGCCTCGTAAAGGCATTCACCAGCTTCACCACCGCCTCCGGATGCTCATAACCCTTGCGCACCACCAGGAAACGGTCAGTTGAAGGGGCGCTGTGAATGATGAAACGGCCCTGGGCATCCAACGGAGCGGCATATGCCCGCCACTCCGCATTCACATTGATGCGGACGGCGTCCGACAGCGGAAAGAAAGGCATCCACCAAGGCCCGAAGAAAATGCCGGCTTTGCTGGCCACAATCGGCTCCTGGGTTTCCTGGTACAGGGGGAAATCCGGATCGATTAACCCGCGCTTGTACCAATCCGCAAGCAGGGTCAGCGCTTGTTTGGCCTCCGGGGCGACAGAGCCGTAGATGATTTCTCCCCCGCTGTCCCGGACCCAATTGCCCGGATACGCGCCGAAGGCGTTGAACACCGAATCGAAGCCGCTGATGCGGGGCTTCTGCCCGTACACAATGTTGCGGTAGCCGCTGATCCCAACCGTATCCCGCTTGCCGTTGCCGTCCGGGTCCCGCTCCACAAAAGCCCGGGCGATCCGCTCGATGTCCTCCAGCGTTTCCGGCGGGCTCAAGCCAAGGCGGCTCAGCCAATCCTGGCGCACCCACAGGAGCGTGGCGGAGTCCGCCTGAAGCGCCACATTGGGCAGCCCGTACAGCCGTCCATCCCGGGAGGCCGCAGCCAGGACTCCGTCTCCTGTGGAGCGGTACATGTCCTTGACCAGGGAAGAGCCGTACCGGCTGAATACCTCCGTCAGGTCCTCCACCATCCCGCCGGTGACCAGCCGCTCCAGCTGCTCCCGGTCCACCACCATGGCGTCCGGCATATCCTTGCTGTCTACGGCCATCCGCACCCGCTGGGAATACGCCTCCTCCCCCTTGGCCTCCCAATAGTGGCTGATGCGGATATTCGTAATACTCTCCAAATACCGGGTCACCGGATTATTGTCATTGCTGTCCCCCGCCATCAGGTGGGAGTCCGGAATTTTGAAGCCGATGCGGAGGCTGACCGGCTTGGCGGAGCGGCCATAAGCCTCCGGCTCGGATGCGGCCGCAGAAAACTCCGGCCTGACGGCGTCGCCCGGCGCAGCATCCTCCCCACGGCAGCCGGAAGCCGCAGCCAACGCAGCCGCCAGCAGCACCGCTGCCGCTATACGCCATTTGATCCTGCCCGGCCAGGATGATTTCATCATTTCTCTCCTCCTTTCATCCTGAATTCACTGGGCAAAAAACCGGTAGACTCACGGAACAGCCTGCCGAAATAACGCTCATCCTCAAACCCGGAGCGCCCGGCGATCTCCCATACCGGCAGCTCCGTATGCAGCAGCAGAAACCGGGCGTGATCCAGCCGCATGCCCCGCAGGCTCTCTCCGAAGGGAATGCCGGCAAAGCGGGCATAACATTGGCTGAAGTAGCTGCGGCTCATACCGACGGAGGCGGCCACCCCATTCTGGTTGAGCTTCCGGCCAAGGTCGGCCCGCATCCGGCACACAGCCCGGAACATACACTGCATTACCTCCCGGGTAAAACCAAGCTCCAGCATCCGTCCTGCCGCCAGGTCCGCAAACCGCCGCAGCCATCCCTTCAGCACCGTCAGGCTGCGGCAGTCGAGTAGGGCGCGCTCCAGCGCCGCCAGCTCCTCCGGGTCAGGAAGGAAGGGGCCCCAGTCTGCGAGCAGCCGCCGGCAAAAAGCGAGGACCAGCGAATAATGAGGCTTCCGCCGGGACAGCTGCTCCAGGAAGCGGACCCGCTCGGCAGAGCCAAGGGTCCAGGCCAGCTCGGCCCCTTGCTCCAGCACCTCATCCGCCTCCTCCCGATCACGGAGCACCGCCGCCGCCAGCAGCTCCCGGTACGGCAGCATCACCAGCGGCATATGCCCCTCGGGATGGTAGAACAGGGCCTGCCCAAGCCTGGCGGAGCATTCTCCGGCAGCCTCCGCCATTGCCACCCCCTGCACGCCCGTAAGAACAGCCGTCATCCACCCCGTGCCCAATCGCTCCCGGACCTCCTGTCGCGCATCCTCCAGCCCGGAGCCCTGGCGCAGGGCAGCAATCCAAACGTTGCCCCGTTCAGCCAGCGGGCGAGCTGCGGTTCGAAGGGAATAGAGCAGCTCCCGGTCACCGTCTGTCCCCACAGCAACATACACTACCGCCTGATCCGTGGGAAACAGGTCCCCCTCCTCCCGCTGCCCGCCGCTGCGGAACCGCTCCTCCCACTTGAGGCGGGCCATAATCCGGCCGATGGTTTCATCCGCTTTTTCCAAATCCAAGAGCGTCTTCACAATATAGTCCACGGCCCCCAGCCGCAGGGCCTCCTGCACGTATTCGAATTCATGGTGGCAGGTCAGCACGACGGAATGAATATGGGGATGAAGCTCCCGGAGGCGGCGGATCAACTCGAAGCCCGACATGACCGGCATGGAAATATCCACGAAGAGCAAATCAATCTCCTCCGACTCCACCAGCCGGAGCGCTTCCCTGCCGTCCCCGGCCTCCCCTACCATCTCCACGCCGAAGGCCGCCCAATCGATCAAGGACATAAACCCCTTCCGCACCAGGCGCTCGTCATCCACAACAGCCGCTCGAATCATCCAGCTCCTCCTTTCGCTTCCGGGGAATGAGAATGCTGACGGTGGTGCCCTGGTCCGGCCGGCTTTGGATATCCAGCTTCATCTCCGGACCGAAATAGGTGTGGAGCATACGGGACACATAAGGAAACCCGATGCCCAGACCTTTGGATTCCGACGAAACGCCGGACAACAGTCTGGTTACTTCCTCCTCGCTCATGCCCGCGCCGTTGTCTTTTACCTGCAGCAAAATCCGGGTCTCTCCTTGTTTAGCGATAAGAAGCTCCACCCGTCCGTGATCGTTTATCCCGTGGTAAATGGAGTTTTCCACCAGCGGCTGGAGAAGAAACCGTGGAACCGCCGCCTGGAGAGCATCCGGGTCAGCCTCCACCCGGAAGTCAAATTCGTAGTCATACCGGATGCGCTGAAGCTCCATATAATTGCGGATGGCCTCCACCTCCTCCCGGATGGTTACGATGAGACTGTTTTTGCCCAGGTTATATTGCAGCACCTTCACCAGAAGCATCACCAGGCGGTCAATGTCCCGCTGTCCGTTCATGCGCGCCAGCCACTGGACCGTATTGAGGGTATTATGCAAAAAATGCGGATTAATCTGGCTCAGCAGCTTTTCCACCTCAAACTGCCGCTTCTGCTTCTCATTCTGCGCGACGGCGTGAATCAGCTCATTGATCCGCTCCTTCATCTGCTGGAAGTTGCCCAGCACATAATCGAACTCCTCCACTTGGGTGTAGGATACGGGAGCGGTTACATTTTCCGCCATGCTGCTGATCTCCTGGTTCAGCTTACGCAGGGGCGCATACATCCGCCGCCAGACCAGCACGCCCAGGGCAACGGCGAACAGCAAAGCCAGCACCGCCAGTACCGCCAGCTTGAGCACCCAGCTGTAAATTTCCCGGTTGAACACCCCGTTTTTCACAGCGGCAACTAGCTGCCAGCCTTGGGGGCTGGAATAGCGGAACAGGTGGTAGCCGCCCCATTTTTCGTGGGTGCTTCCGGAGGAGCGTGCAGCCGCCTGGGCCACGTCTTCGGGGAGCTCGCCGTTTACGGCATACACGTTGGCTCCATCCTGGCTGATAAGCAGATGCTGCATCTTCATTCCGTAGCTGTCCTGGTCGAAAATCCGGCGCAGCAGACTATAGTTGGTCTCCAGATAGATATACACCGGAATCCCGTCCACCATGACCGCCCGGCGCTCCGACAAAACCCGGCTGTCTCCGGCGGCATACATGGTGGGATGGGGACCGTAATAATCCGCCCCATTGTAGTGCATGAAGAGGGGGAGCGTCTCAAACCCGAAATCCTTGCGGGCGCTTAGGCTGGTAAACAGCACCTGCTCTCTGCTTTCGGGAGCCAGATAAGCCGTAAGCCCGATATAGGGGTTGGTAAAATTCACAAGGTTGATTTTTTCGGTAATGGAGGTCATGAGCTGGGCTTTCCGGTAAATCTGCCGCTCCTGCAGGAACTCGGACAATTCGCCCACAATCTGCCCATCCAGGGCAAACTGCTTGGAGGCGTAGTCCAGATTATCGAAGGCATTCTCCAGCCGGTACGCCTGCTGCTCCAATCCCGCATGAATTCCCCCGGCGATCTTGCCGGAGAGGATAGAATAGATGGAATAATAAGCGGCGCCCCCAGTCACAATCAGGGGAAGCAGCGCTGCGGCCAGGAAATGCCAAATCAGTACCTTCCTCAAGGACTTCACCCGCGGGCGGGACGGACCCGCACGTCTGTGCCTGATGTTCATCCCGTTAACTCCCTTCGGTGTTGTAAGACAGCCCCTGGCTCCAGAATACCATACTTATATGGAATATGGTGGAAAATATAGAAGATCAGACGAACCGGACAGTGCCGGGATCTGATCTTCCAAAGGGTTTACGCTTGCTGCTTATTTCACGCTTTTGCGGGCTTCAAACAGCTCCTGTGCTTTTTTGACGGAGAAGTCCAGCACCTCGGCATAGCCCAGCCCGTTTACCTTATCATGCATTTCCTTGTTCAGCTTGTCGTATTCGGCCTGATCCTTGGCGAACACCATCTTCCAGGACATTTGCTGAATCACTGTGCCGATTTGCTTGTTCTTCTGCTCCAGCGTTTTGTCCATGGTGAGCGGCTCCTTGCCGGTGAAGCCTTGAGGCGCAACGGCGAGCTGCTTGTTCTTCTCGAAATATTCCTTGGCGGTCAGCACGCCCATTTTTTCACGCCAGGAGCTTTCCAGCTTGTTGGGATTGCGCTCCAGTGTGGTTTTCCACAAATTATGGTCGTAAGGCTCATTAGTCTGCGGATTTACCATGGCCGGCACCACAAAGGAGAAGTTCATCTGGTTGGAGCCGTAATAGAAGTCGCCGCCGCCGTAATCCTCGGGAATCTTCGTGCCCTGCTGGTCGGCGAAGGCTTTCCAGCCAAAATCGGTAATAACCGGTTTGCCGCTGGAGTTAATATCCCAGGTAAGCCCCTTCGGCCCGTTGGGAATGGCGGTACCGCTGCCTGCCGACAGCATAGCCCCCTCCGGGGTGTACATCCAGTTGATAAATTCCATAATCCGGGCCGGCTCCTTGGCCTTGGACCCAATGGCGATAATGCCGTTGCCGCCGTACACGTTAAAGCCGGTAGAATACATCAGCTCGCCCTTGAAGGGCACCAGGGCAAAACCCTTGCCCTCCGCCGTGCGTTCCGGCGTGTTGTAGTTGGCGGCACCCAGCCACGGGAACCAGGAGAACAGGACACGCCCCTCCTTGTATTTGGCCACCACATCATCGAATTTCTGGGTCAGGGAGTCCGGGTCCAGAAGGCCCTGCTGATTGGCTTGGAAATAGAGCTTCAGGGATTTCATGTACCAGCTTTCCTCAGAGAGAAAATCATAATATTTCTCTTCGTCCGCTTTGACGTAAACAGCGGTTTCGGGAATTTCATCATAGCCGAACATATTGGCAAATTGCTTGGCCAGGGTCATCTTGTAGTTGCCGTCCCAGTCGGACCAGAGGGAGAAGGCGTAGGTTTTTTTGCCTTGTGCGGTTTTGGGCTCCAGCTCCTGCATCTTCTTAAGTACGGAGAGATAGTCGTCCACGGAATTGATGGCAGGTGCCCCGGCCTTCTGGTACAGGTCCCAGCGCAGGTCCGGCCCCCAGGTCATATCCTTGCCCTCCGAGGGTCCGGTGGGGTTGGTCGCCACATTGTTGCCGATGCCGTAGACCGCCGAACCTCCGCCAAAGGCTACCTTGGCTTTCTGGATTGCCTTGGGGAAGGTCTTCACAATATCGCCGCCGTACTTGTCCAGCAGGCCGTCCTTGGTCCAGTCCAGCAGCAGATTGCCCTTGATGGCATTGGGATAGTGGTTCTTGTCATCCCCGAACACAATAATGTCGCCCAGGTTGCCCGACGCCATCATGGCGGATATCTTGGTGTCGCCGCCGGTCAGGTTGGAGGCTACAATATCCATCTCGATGTTGAACTTATCCTTAATGGTTTTGGCAAACCAGCCGGTTTGGGGTCCGGCATAGTTGGCCGTGGTGGAGAACACGGTAAGCTTCAGCGGCTTGGAGCGGTCCAGCCCAGTACTGCTCGACGCACCCGGTGTGGGGGTCGCAGCTGCGCCCGATGCTGCCGGACTGGCCGTGGCGGCTGGAGATTCCCCCGCCTTGTCGTCCTTGCTGCAAGCACCCACCACTGTGGTTGTGGCGGCGGCCAGCAGAACAAGCATTGCCTGTTTGACCTTCATCGTTTTTTTGCCTCCCTTGGGAGCTGCGGGTGTGGAAATGATTCCGCCGCAGTCTCTTCATATGGTTCAACTTCTCTTGCGGTCTGGCTATCGAATCAACCCCCCGGCCAGGCTAGGACGGAAGCCGGGGACAGGCCCGTTGGGACCAGCCGGCATACCTCCGTTCCACCTCCAGCGGCGGGAGCAAAACCCAGTAAACAAGTTTGTGGCGGGATGACGCCCGCTGCGGCCGTTTTAGACGGCTCCCTGCGACCATTTCCAGACGGATGGTGTTTTATTTTCGCAAAACCGGTTTCCATATGTGGGCGTCCGGCGGACATTTTCGCATGGGTGGCGGACATTCTAGCACGGCTGGGGGCCGCTTCGCACGGGCGATGGCCGCCCAGCCAAGGGAGGGATTCTAACGGAAGCCACAGCCCTTATTTGCGCCAAAAGTGGCAATTTGAAAATCTAACGGAAGTGAGCGCCGTTATTTGGTGGAAAACCGGGTTTTTGAGGCCTCGCTGACTCAAATAGCGGCTCTGGCCGCCGTTAGAATTTTTGAGGGGCCGATTTAGCCGAAATAGCGGCGCTGACCGCCGTTAGCCTGGTTAGCTAGCCCAGTCGGTTTGCTAGGTCGATTTACACAGGCGATTTGCTCGGTCGTTTAGCTCGGTCGATTTACATGGTCGGTTCGCTCAATCGGTTAGCACAGTTGGTTAGCACAGTCGGTTCGCTCAATCGGTTAGCACAGTTGGTTAGCACAGTCGGTTCGCTCAATCGGTTAGCACAGTTGGTTAGCACAGTCGGTTCGCTCAATCGGTTAGCACAGTTGGTTAGCACAGTCGGTTCGCTCAATCGGTTAGCACAGTTGGTTAGCACAGTTGGTTAGCACAGTTGGTTAGCATGATCGGTTCGCACGCGCGGTTTGCCCCGTTAGTTAGCCAGATGGTTAGCTCGGTTGAAGGCCGCTCCCCCTCCAATTTTCCGCTCACCCCTTTACGGCGCCGATCAAGATTCCCTTGACGAAGAACCGTTGGAAAAACGGGTACACAATCAAAATGGGCAGCACCACGATCATGGTGACGGTCATCCGGACGGAAGTGGGCGTCTGCATATTGGCCACGCTGGCCGCCATGTCGGGGGAGCTACGAATGAGCGCCGCCAAGGAGCTGGACTCGTTAAGATAGCGCCACAGGAGGAATTGCAGGGTGAAGTATTTGGTATTCGTCATCAGGAAGGCCGTGTCCACAAAGGAGTTCCATTGGTTAACGGCGGAGAAGATGGTGATGGTGGCCAGAATCGGCATAATTAGCGGCACCATAATGCTGCCAAAGCAGCGCAAGTAACCCGCCCCGTCCATAGCTGCAGATTCCTCCAAAGCCGGCGGAATGGCTTCGATGAAGGTTTTAACCAGAATAATATTGAAGGGTGTAATAATCGTCGGTAGAATGTATGCCAGATAATTGTTGGTCAAATGCAGGTTGTTCATGGTGATGTACCAGGGAATCAGCCCGGCGCTGAAGTACATGGTAACAATGATGAACCGGTACCAGATGCGGCGTCCCCACATTTCGTTTTTGGTGAAAAGGTAGCCGAGAAAGGCGGATGAGGCCACCGTAAGCAGAGTGCCGCAGACCGTGCGATATATGGACACTACGGCGGCATGGCTGAGCCCGCTGATGGCCAGAACCTTCACATAATTGCCGAAGTGGATGCCGCGCGGGTAAAATTTAATTTCACCCGCCGCCGACAAATCATTGGCGCTGACCGTATTGATGAACAGATAATAGAACGGATACAGGCAGCTTAAGGTAAAAATGCCGAAGAACAGATACAGGCATATCTGGAACCCCACCTCACCCGCCGTCGTTTTCCTGCGCATGTGTCCTCCCCCTTTCCGTTTAAATAATGGATTCGCCCCGGACTGCCTTGGAGAGTGTATTGGCGGTGAACAGCAGAAACACGCTTATGATGGATTTCAGCATGCTGACGGCGGTGGCGAAGGGAAAGTTGTTGGCGAAGGCGATATTGTACACGTACAGGTCCAGCACCTCGATGGAATCCTTGTTCATGGCGTTCTGGAAGGCAAAGTATTGCTCCATGCCGTTATTTACAAAATTCCCGATGGACAACAGCAGCAGCACGAAAAAGGTGGGCATCAGGCCGGGCACGGTAATATGCCAGATTTTGCGGAAGCGTCCCGCGCCGTCGGTTTCCGCCGCCTCGTAGAGATCCTGGTCGATGCCTGCAATCGCCGCCAGATACAGGATGGCTCCCCAGCCCAGGGATTTCCACCAGTACCAGATGATCATTTTGAGCCAAATGTGGGAGGAGGAGGCCAGGAAGTTGTAATCCTCCGGCACCATCCCCAACCGGGCCAGCAGAGCGGTAATGACACCGTTATCCACGGAAAAAAGGGAGAAAGCCAAGGCATACACCAGAATCCAGCTGATGAAATTGGGAATGGTGGTCAGCGTCTGCGCCAGCTTGCGGTACCAGCCATGCCGGATTTCGGCCAGCAGAATGGCGAAGATGAGAGGCAAAAACGAGGTGACAATCCCCAGGGAGCTCATGGCCAGCGTGTTTTTCATCACCCGGAGGACCTCGGCCGTTTGGGTGGGGTTGGCGACGATGGACTTAAACCATTTGAGCCCGGCAAACGGCGTATCCTTCAGCGGTATACCCGGTATGTAGTCATAGAAAGCATAAATCCAGCCGCTTATCGGTAAATAATAGAAGATAAACGTAATAACCAGAAACGGAAAGGCCATCAAAAACAGCTTATGCTTGTTCTGCAGCTTGCCCGCTCCCGGCTGCCGCTTTACCAGTAGCGGCTTACCCTGCTCAGTCCCTTCCGTTGGCAGCCCCCTCATACACTCACCTGCCCTTCTCATTGTTTACGCTTTCATTTTACCGGACAACAGCCTTCCCCCGTGTGGGACGCCGGACTCCGTTTTGGGGAGAACGGTTGCCGGTAATGGAACCATTTTCACCGCATATCGAACCGTTTTCACACCTGGGCAAACGCGCTAACGGAACTCAGCGGAACTCAGCGGAACTCAGCGGACCTTAGAGGCCAAAATCCGCTATTTGGCCGCGTTAACGGAACTGAACGACGCTTAGCCTGCTTAGCTGACCAATTGGACTGCAAAATGTGCTCTTAGGTACGCTGAGTTCCGATAGAAAACAAATTGGTCCATTTCCAGCCGCTACGTGCTTCCCAGTTCCGTTAGCATTCCTGCAGAGTTCCCGCTCCTACGGATTTGGTTTGCAAAACACGGGCAGCATAAATAACAAAAAAGCTGTCCCTTCGGTCATAGGAATGACCTCGGGGACAGCTTATTTGCTTTGAGCCCACATATTAGATAATCAGGCTGCTGACGGAAAAGCCCATGCCCACGTAAACGGAGGCCAGCAGAATGCCGACAGCCACGTTGCCTTTTTGCAGCTGCTCATGAAGGGTAAGCTTGGGTGTAACCAGTTCCAGCACCCAATATGCTGCCAGCAGGCAGACGTAGCCTACCGCAAACCACAAGGCCATATGCCAGATGGTGCTGTTGGTGAAGGCGGAAACCCCCAGGATAATTGCCGTTCCCAAAAATTTGCCGCCCATGGCCAAACCTACCGCTACATTCCCCTTGCGCAGCTCCTCCATGTCATTAAACGGAGTCATCCAATTGAATACCAGCATCCCAATAAATTGCAAAACAATAATTACTGCCACGCTGATGATAATATTAACTGCTACCATTAGTCCGCCCACCCCCTGAATTTTGCCATAGCCAAGTCATAATCGCCGAAGTCATGGACTTCCTCCAGCATGACCTTTACCGTTTTTTGCTCCTTCATACTCTTATAACGCTCCTCCGGAATCGGCTGCTTGACGCTGTTGCCGGTAGGAAGCGTAATGACCGCAAAATACCTGGACTTGCCCTGGTAGTCGGTTTTGTAGACGCCCACCAGATCCACTTCCGTTTTCAGCTGGACCTTAAGCCCGGCAAGATCCGTCTGGGCCGCATCTGCGGTCCGGTAGCTTTTGAGGGGGGCCCACTGGGACAAATTGACGCTGTTCTGGCCGTCGGAAGCGGTTTTCATTTCCGCGGTCATGTACGACATCACCCATACTTTGTCTCCTGTGGCGTAGTTATCGTCATTGGGCAGAAGCTGGTTGTTGGGGGAAATGGTCATATCCGAACCCACCAGATCGCCAACCTTGGCTTCCTCCACCTTATAATCCCACGGCACCGTGGAGCTGCCTGCCGCGGCAGCCGACTTGGCCTTGCTGGAGGAGGCGCTTTTCCCGGAATCCTGCCCGCAGCCTGCGGCCATACCGCCGGCCAGCACCAGTACCAATGCGCCCATCAGCATCCGCTTCACGGGACGCCAGCCGCCGCTTTTCCTTCTTTCGTTTGAGTTGGCTATCATATAGCTCAATCCTTCCTCACTCCCATCGCCACAAAACGGCTGGAGTTTCCCGTAATCAGTCCGCCCGCCCGGCCCAGCAGGCCGCAGGCTTCCCCGTGAATCATGAACACACCGGTTAACAGATGATATTCTCCGTCATGCAGCCGGACGCGGGGCAAATCGGCACGCGCCTGGTACACCGGCCGGAAAAAGACACTGGTATCAAAGCCGTCCTGGTCCTTTATCTCCATCCCGCCTTCCGCGCCGTACATCCGCACGGAGCCGCCCTCCCGGCCAAACATGGATTTCTCCACATAATCGCCGTGTAAAACAGGCTCGTTATAGGTAGGCAGCATATAGGCTTCAATGGCGTCATGCTCGGTTTCGCTAAAAAACGGAGCCTTCAGCTCATGCAGGCCCCAAATCACCGCCTGCAGGCCTTTGGACTGGAGGATCACCGCATGGGGAGAATTGAGTATCCGGAGCTGTCCGGTTTCAATGCTGTACGCCAAGGCCTCTCCGCCGTCATCGACCCCCATCCATTCCTTGGGGTAAAGGGCGAATAAGCTGTCGATGGCCTGGCCGGACGCGTCCCGCAAAACTCCCTCATCCACCCACAGGTCAAGGGTGTCCACACAGATGACAGGCTGCTCCATATGCCGGACCAGCATATCGATGGTGCCGCTGTCCTCCTCGTGTTTGCCGTAGGCGATGCAGGCCGCATAAGCGGGAGGCGCCTCCGCAAAGGCCCGCTGCACCTGCCTGGCCATGCCGGTATTCGGCGTCCACAGGCCATGCTGGCTGCACATCCACGGTGTTGCCACAGAGGACTCCACATAGCCCGTAGGCGTATCCGCGTTCAGCTCCATGAGCTTGATAGTTCCGCCAAGCCCCACGCTAAAATCGAATCGGGCATAACGGGAGAGCAGCCCCGGCTCCTCCGGGGGAACGGCGTCCAGCCCATCCCAGAGCACCTCCGGTATAGACAGGAGCTCATACATATCCCGTCTGCCGTGGACGAAACGCGCGGCTTTGTCGAAGATGCCCCAAAGCAGCTGGCATGCATCCTGCAGCTCCTCCCAGACCCGCGGGTCCATGGCTACCGCCTGATCCACCCAATACGCCTCTTCCTCCAGATCCGCCCAGCCGAAGCCCATTTCCTTCAGCTGCTGTACCCGCTGCGCCCTGTCCTCTGCGGGTTGGCCTACCACCTGAAAGCTCATGCTTTACCGTCTCCTCCGTTTTGAAGTTCCTGCCCTAGCCTTCATCAGCTGCCGGAGCTGCTGCTGCCGGAAAAGCCGCTGGACTTCCCGCCGATGCTGCCGGAGGACGAGGATTTGCTGGAGCTGGAAGACGACGATGACGACGATTTACTCGATGAAGAGGATGATGACGATGATTTGCTGCTGTCGACGGACGATGAGCTTCCGCTTGAAGTTGACCCGGAAGAGGTAGAGCTCCCGGTAGATGATTTCGTTGCATTATCTGCCGGCTTGCTGGCCGAGGAGGATTGGCCTGTTGCCGGTTTGGTTCCGGTTCCTGCCGATGTTCCGGAGGTTCCCGAATTACTGGAGCCGGAGGAAGACCCGGAGGTTGTTCCCGATTTGGACGCCGTAGCCTTATTGATGCTGCCGGACTTGGTGTTGAATGAGCCGCTGGATACGCTGGTTTTGGGCTTCACATTGCTGCCCGGAACCTGCTTGTTCTGGAACGTACCCGCTGAATAAGTCTTGGGCTGATACGGCTGATTGGTTCTGGCATCGTAGGAAGGATAGCTTTGGTGCCATCTTCCCGACGAATATGAACCCCCGCTGTTGAACAGCAGGTGGTACAGAAGCATGTCATCCCATCCAAAGCTGCTGCCCTGGTGGATAATCGTCGTGTTTCCGCCGCCTGTGGAGCCTGAGGCTCCGCCGGTTCCGGTATTGGCCTGCATCTGGGGAACAACCCCCTGCAGTTCCTCTTCGGGGAGGGCAGGCAGACTCCAGTCCACACTGGCGTCATAATAAGCCTTTACCTCTTCCGTAGACCATTCCGACAGGGTAGGCTGGGCTGTTTCCGCTGCGAATGCGCCGCTGCCCCCCATCAGCAATCCCGGGGCCAGAAGCATATGGGCCGCCAAGGTCATACCCAATGAGGTGGACAACACCTTAACGGGAAGCCGCACCGCTCTGTCAGACGCTTCGGAGGAATCTCCGGCGCTGCGGGGCAATCCCGTATGGGATTGGATCTCCCCGGGAACAGCAGGCTGTCTATTTTCGTCTTGATGATTCATAGATTCATTCTCCTTTCACCGCACCGGTGTATCCGGTCCGGTTCTTCCTTACGGATTGGCGCAAGGCGTCTTACCCCTCCGCCGTTTCGGCCGCTTCCTGCTTCACGGCCAGCACCAGAACCTCCATATAGGGTTCGTTGATATTCAACCGGCCTTCCACCATTTCATATTCCTTGCCGTTGATCAGCAGATAATTGGCATGATTCATCAGGGCGATCATCTGATCGTTCCAGTCTCTTGCATCCAGTGCCACCAGCTCGCCTGCTTCTGTTTTTTCCATAATGACTACCTTCATTGTTTTCCAGCCTCCCGCATCCGTTAATGATTTACCCCGTTTGGGTCATGCTTAATATAACGTAAAGGAGCTTGTGAAGGTTTCATATGCTCAGCCGGGAAATCCTGCATCCTCCGCTCTGATGACAAGCCGGGCAGCCAGAATGTCCCCCGGCTCAATCCATACCAGATCCCCTCCCCGGTTCAATTCCCCGGTAAGGCCCATCCATGGTTCCACACAGATAAATTCCGCACCCGGAACAGTCCAAATCACCACATAGCGGAAGTGGCGGGAATACTCCATTTCGATCCTCCGCCCCGTTCCGGGCAGGCAGAAGGCAATCCGCGGCTCCCCTGCATCCAGAAGCGCCACCGCCTCCTTCAGCGGACCGATATCCAGACGTCCGGTAAACGGCTTTACGCTACCGTCGTTGTAATCCATATAACGTGATGCATCCGTTTCATAAACCAGATCCTTCTCGGCCGCGGCAAAATAAGGATGGAAGCCCGGATACACCGGCATCCGCGCATCAGACAGGTTCTGATACTCCTGTTCAATGACAAGCGCTCCCTTTTGGACCCGGTAGGTAAAGACCAGCTTGAAGGCAAACGGATAGGAAGCCAGCATGTCCGACGTAGATTCCAGCCCCAGTACCGCGTACGGCTCCCCGTCAGCCGATACCCCCGTCTCCTCCACCGTCCACGGGGAGGTCCGCGCCAGCCCGTGATTCTTCATGGCGTAGCGTTGTCCCTGCCACTCATACGCCCCGTCCGCCAATTGGCCGCTGATGGGGAACAGCACCGGATTGCCACCGCGGATATTGGCATTGGGGTCGAGGAAGGTTCCCCGGTCCAAATAAAACACCTCGTTCCCTCCGGGGGCATAACCCGTGGCAATGCCTCCCCGCTCGGGGCAAAGGCGCAAGGTGGTTTCTGTGGAAGCCTCGAATAACTCCAGCATCCGGTAAGGCCCGTCCTGATATTCATTCACTTGGGATATCACGTGCTTACCCCTCCTTGTATGGTTCAATTCCCTAATCGCAACGAAAAAAATAAAAATTTTACCAGCATCCTATTCTATCATGAATTCCGTTGATATAGTTCGAACATTCCGGTGATATTCTGAAGGAAAGTTGAACGAATTCACCGACAGGAGAGATCCGTATGAACCCCAGAGCTGTACGCGCGTGGATGATGTACGATTGGGCCAATTCTGCTTTTGCCACCACCATGATGGCCGCCGTTCTGCCGATTTTTTATATTGAGGTGGCCTCCAAGGGGCTGTCCTCCAGCACCTCCGCCTCCTATTGGGGCCTGACCCAGGCTGCGGGCATGCTGCTGGTGGCAATATTGGCTCCGGTGCTGGGGGCTGCCGCGGATTATGCCGGGAAGAAGATGTTTTTTCTCAGAGGCTTCTCCTATCTGGGCATCGCCGCTTCGTTTCTGTTCGTGTTTATCGGGCAGGGGGACTATCTGGCGGCGTCTTTGCTGTTCGTGCTGGGTACGGTAGGCTTTTCCGGAGGCAACAGCTTCTATGATGCTCTGCTGCCGGACCTGGTTCCGGAGGAGCAGAAGCGGGAATACATCTCCTCCAAGGGGTTTGCTTACGGCTATGTTGGCGGTGGACTGCTCCTGGTGGTAAATCTGCTCATGATTCAAAAGCCCGGGCTTTTCGGTCTGCCCGACGGTGAAGCCGGTACGCGGCTGGCCTTTGCCAGTGTGGCGGTTTGGTGGCTGCTATTTTCGCTGCCCCTCTTCCGGCACGTGAAGGACCGTACCGCGGATGCACCGATTCCGTTCCGTCAATATACGCGCATGGGCTTCTCCCGCACCTGGGAGACCTTGAAGAGTCTGAAGCAGTATCCCCAACTGCTGAAGTTTTTTCTGGCCTATTGGTTTTTCAACGACGGCATCAACACCATCATTACTATGGCTACCGCCTACGGCAAAGCAATCGGCATCGGGACCTCGGACTTGATCATGGCCCTGCTGATCACCCAGTTTGTAGGCATCCCCTTTACCCTTCTATTCGGAAAAATGGGGGAGCGGCTGGGGGCCAAACCCGCCCTCTACATCAGCCTCAGCATCTATTTGCTGATTGTGCTGCTGGGCTACTTTATGACCAGTGCCACCCATTTTTATCTGCTGGCCGTGATGGTAGGCTTCGTTCAGGGCGGAAGCCAGGCCGTGGCCCGCTCCTTGTTCAGCCGCCTGGTGCCGGCGGACCGGACGGCGGAGTTTTTCGGATTCCTAAGCGTATCCGGCAAGTTCTCCTCCATGGTGGGGCCGGCGGTATTCGCCGCGACGGGCCTGATCACCGGCTCCAGCCGGTACGGCATCCTGGCGCTGGCGCTGTTCTTCCTTGCGGGCATTGCGCTTCTGCGCACCGTGAATCTGGAGCAGGGCACACTGGAGGCCAAGAAAGCCGCCGCCGGGTCTGCTGCGCCTTCTTGTTAAAAGAGGCTGGCGGGTGCCCACGCAGGATTCTAATGGCGGTGAGAGCCTCTATTTCGGCCAAAATACCATTTCCAAACATCTACGGCGGCCACAGCCGCTATTTGGGCTCATTGCCCCGCCGAAAGCTCTTTTGGGCCCAATAAGGGCTTCTGCTTCCGTTAGCCTTTTTGGCAGCCCCTCCTTTTGGGGCAAATAGAGGCACTCAGCGCCGTTAGAAGCAAATGACCCGCAGCTGCCCCAATACTTGCTTCCGGCTGTTGCTCTTAGAAGGGAAGCGGATCCTCGTACCGGATGGCCCATTCCCCGCAAGCCCGTCCCGTCGAGTACGAGACATTCCCCAACAGGAACAGCAGCTCGGCTTCGGTTGTGGCGTTGCTGTCTCCTGGCTCCATTACCTCCAGCGCCAAAGGCAGCAGCTTGCCCGCCTCCTCCATGGCAGTCTGCCAATGATCCCAGAAGCCAGTCTGGTGCACAACCCCCTCTTCGGCAGGGTCCCGCCAGGACTTCCTTTCCACATTGCAATAATCCAAAGGCGGATTCTCCCGTTTGTAGACAAAAGGGGTGATTTGCCCTGCCGTCAGAACCCGCTTGGCTCCCGTGGGATCATGGAACAGCTTCAGCGCCAGCAGCATATCCCGAAAGCTCTCCTGCCATTGGCGGACTTTCACCTCTCCCGTAGCCTCCGAATAAAATTTCGCCGCCAGCTCCGATAGAACATTCGGCACTTCCTGGAACAACACACTGTCCCGGGGCAAAGCAAGCCCCCGCCAGACGGGAGTTTTCCACGTATCGATCCCCCTCATCCTCCGCGCAACTATGGTGTCTAGAATAATTTCGAACCGCTGGTGGTTCCATTTCTTAAAGCCTGACTTGGCAAAAATATAAGGATGGGCATTGCGGTCGAGAATATGATGCAGCAGAAAACCCGCCGCGTAGGGCCGCAATCGCCCCCCCTCCGGCTGCCCCGCCTTTCGGAGCAGCTCCATAAGGAAAGGCCCGCATTGCTCCTCATGCATCAGGTTTCCCAGGGTATCCATCCGCTTGTCCTTGCTCCAGGGCAGAAAACGGTAATAGAACAGCGGATCCGGTCCTTGGCATCCCCATGAAAACAGCCTGCTGTCCTCCTCCCGTTCCAGCCAATCCGCTTGGCCTACCGCCCGCAGCGCCTCCTGGCCAAAAATGATATGCGTCCATATATTCGGCATAACCTCATCCTCCTGTTCTTTAATCACCTGCCGGAATCGGTTCATGCATCTGCTTTCTCTAGCTACTCATTCGTCGGGCTCCACACAAAAGCCTCCGACCTCCGCCAGAAATGGCGTCAATCGAAGGCTCATGCAGGGAAATTATCCGGACCGACGTTCCGCTATTTTGAGGTAAGCGGGCGTTTTCGTTATTTCACGGACACAGGATCCCTTAATTGTTCATTTGTTCGCTAAGACAGGCCATTTTCACTCAAATAAGGTATCGTGTGTCCGTATGGCGATCCAACCGGTGGTTTTTCGCCGAATAGCGTCTCCTGAGTCCGCAGTATCGCTGGTGTTTGCCACAGGAGAGCTGTTTGCTGCACTAGTTGATGAAATCCGCAAACTTCAAGAGCCGCTTCAGCATAGCCGCCGCTTCTGCCCTCGTAGCCTGCGCCTCAGGAGCGAACCGGTTGCCCGAGGTTCCCTCCACCAGTCCTGCAGCCACACCGGCGTCAACTGCGTCAGCAGCCCACGCGAGAATTTTTCCTTCATCGGCGAATACGGCAGTGGCTCCCGACGGGGCCGATTTCCCGGCAGCCTTCAGGGCGCGGCTCATCATAACAGCCATTTGCGCACGGGTGATATTGGCTCCGCCGCGCAGTGTGCCGTCCTCGAAGCCATCCAGCAGTCCGGCCTTCACAGCCGCACCCAGAGCACCTGCGTACCACTCGGTGCTGTTCAGATCCTTCACACCTGATGCAGACGACGCATCCGGGGCCAGACCCAGCGCCCGCACCAGAAGGGCGGCGAATTCACCGCGTGTCACTTGGGCATCCGGCGCAAACCGTCCCGGCGCTTGGCCGTCGATGACCAGCTTGGCTGCCAGAAGCTCCACGTCCGGACGGGACCAGTGTCCGCTCAAATCCGCAAAGGCTGCTGCAGACGGTTTAACTACACCATAGATGCTGTTGGAGTTCCGCTTCATGGTGACTACGGTTTTACCGTCTGCTGTACCGAATACTGCCGGCACGAAGCTCATGCTGCCGCCGGCCGGGTCAAAGACAACCGCGGTGGCGGACGACGGGTCCACTGTGCCGGGGACGGTCAAGGTCCGGGACACATAGGTGCTGCCGAAGTGATTGAGCTCCACATGTTTGCCGCCTGCTTGCGCAGTGACGGTGTAGCTGACGGCTTCCGCCAGCAAAACCGCTCCGCTCTTCGCTGCGGCTGCTTCCACTGCCGCTTTGGCCGCGCCTGCCACTTCGCCGATGACCACCTCAATGCGGATATCGCCTGCCGCTGTTCCCAGTGCTGCAGCCAACTCGCTGGGCTTCACCACCGACAAGGGCAAATCATAGCTTTTGTCCGCTGTGCGGATGAGTACGGTTCCTTGGGTACTGCCAGTCAAACCGCTTACCGGAAGCACCACTTTCACCGAACCCTCCACCTCCGGCAGGATGATGATAGTTTTACCGGCTCCGGCTGCAGTCAGCGCCTTACTGAAGGAATCCGCTGCCAGGGTCAGGCTGTTGACGGAGGTACCATCTGCCGCGGTCTCCGTCTTCAGATCCTTGGTTTCCGGCTTCAGCTCCACACCGCCACTCACAACACCCGCTTCCACTTGAACACCCGGGTCCGGGGCAGTGGTGGCGGGAGGTGTGGTGCTGCCGCCGGCTGCAGGGGTGCCGGGGCTGCTTTCGTCATCATCGTCGTCGGGGTCAGACGTATTCAAACCCTTCACATCCACAATCCGGCCTTCCACTCCAGTATTGGAGGCAGTCAGCTCGCCCAGCACCTTCAGATACTGGATGAACACCTCGTAATCCGGCTTAAAGGGGTACTGCTCGCTGTACATGAAGTTGACGCGGCCCTCATTGTACGCTTTGCCGAAGGAGGCGTATGCGTCGCCGCCCTTAGCGGTAAAGATATTAGTTGCCAGGTTGTAGGTTTTCTTCAGGTCCAGCGGCACATAACCGCTGTCCGTTTTCACGCTGACGCTGGTCACCCGCTGATTGGCGGGTTTGGAGGAATCAAAAGTGAATTTCATGCCTGCCACGTGGGGGAAGCCGCCGTATTCGGAGGGCGCTTTGGATACGCCGTTCTCCAGCCCGTCCCGGATTTCCTGGCCGGTGAGCTCCAGCACAACCACATCATTATTAAAAGGAAGAATTTCCTGAACCGCACCTTGGGTAATATCCCCGGCCTTGAGATTGGTCCGGATGCCTCCGCCGTTTTGCAGGGCCATGTCCGCCTTGATCCCGGCTTGTTTCGCTTCATACAGCATACCGTCCACCACCAGATTGCCAATGGCGGTTTCCTTGGTGCGCACCGTCCGGGGGTTAGAGCCCACCGCTACCGCACCGTACAGATCCACACCGGAATGCCCGACTACCTTCTTATTCAATTCGTCCACCTTCGGCTTGTACTTGGCCAGAATGGAGGCTGCCTCCGGATCGGCTGCAAACACATACTCCGAACCGTTTTTCTGATCGATGGCGATTAGGGTGTTGTTGGTATTGTCGGTATTCTTCAGCTTCCCGGTTTCGTCTGCTTCCACATAAAGCAGCTTGCCGTCCTTATCGAATTCCACCTGGAGCTTACCCAGATTTTGCGCCCGCTCACCGGTTTGCACAATGAGCTTAGGTTCACTGTGGGTGTTGTCCACAATGGCTGCATCCAGCTTGGTATGGGAGTGGCCGCCGACGATAATGTCGATGCCCTCCACCTTCGCCGCAATCTTCCGGTCCTCATCGTAGCCCAGGTGGGATACGGCGATAATCTTGTTAATCCCCTGCTGCTCCAGCATCGCTACTGTGCTTTTCGCTTTCTCTTCCGGGTCCTGGAAGGTAACCGCGCCGGGAGAAGAGATATTGGCCGTATCCACCGTGGTCAATCCGAAGATGCCCACCTGTTGGCCGCCGATATCTTTAATGATGGCAGGGTAAATCTTACCCGACTCTGCGGGGTGACCAATGCTGCTCTGTACATACCCCTTCAGAAGAACATCCGCCGAAAAATCCACATTGGCCGATACAAACGGAAACTGTGCATGTTGGATAAAGTTCGAAAGTGCCTTAGAGCCCTTGTCAAACTCGTGATTGCCGAAGGTCATGGCGTCATATTGCATCAGATTCATAAATTCCAGGTCGGCTTGCCCTTCATATTCATTAAAATAGAGGGTTCCCGCGAACACATCCCCTGCATCCAGAAGCAGTGGATTCGGCGAGCTTGCCTTCGCCTGCTTGGTGGCCGTCACCCGGCGCAGCACATTGTCCGGGGAGCTGGTGGAGTCAATGTTGGCGTGGGTGTCGTTAGTGTGCAGGACAGTCAGCGGGAAATTGCCGTTGCCGGGGACGTTGGGGGTAATTTCGAATACCGCTACCGTACCCGATACCTCATTGCCCACCAGCAAAAGCGGCTTGCCTGTAGGACTGTCTTCAGCGGCCACAAACTGCAAACCCTCGGGGCCGGAATCCCCCTTCACCTTGTCGCTGAAATCCCGGGAATTTACATACCCGGCGAAGCCAGCTTGAGCAGGATCCGTAACATTGTAAGCCATAACACCGCCGATCCGCTCCAGACCGATAAAGGCATAGGTTTTGCCATTGATTACGCCAATTTCAGCGTCCTCGGGCTCCGGGCCTTTGTTGTCGCTGCGGTCATCCAGATTCACATTGTCGTTGGATGCGTTAAAATAAGCGGGCAGACGCTGGGCGATAATGGTCTCCAATTGGGAGCCGCTGTCAAACACCGGTCCCGCCGCAATATTGGCAGCGTCCCATATGGAGAAGGAGCGGGCGCCGAAGGCGTACAGCCCTTCATAGTAGGTTGCTCCGGTTACGGTATAAACGGAATTGGTGACGTTCAACCGGCCCAATTGTTTATTGTCGGTTAGAATGCTTTGCAGGTTCAGCTGCAGTTCATCCCACTCTGCGTCTGTATAACCCTTGTACAAGCTGCGGTTCAGCTTAACCTGGGCGGCGATATCCTTAATGCGTTTTTCCTCCGCATAATCCCCATACTCTCTGGCATCGCCCTCATTGGCGGTAACCAGATAGGTTTTCCCATCCTTTTGGAACAAGGACATGCCATCTGGCATGTACATACCCAGCACCGGCCATTTGGCAATGTGGATGGCATTGTCTTTGTCGGACGCATCCAGGCCGTTCCCCGACAGGGAGTGATCCTTTACACCAAGCCCGGATACCTTCTCAATCTTGCGGGTCTCCAAATTTAAAGTGGCAATGGCGTTGTTTTCCTGCATGGATACATAGGCATAACTCCCGGAAGAGTCCACTGCGATATACTCCGGCTCCAAATCCTGTGCCCGCTCGGTGGAATTGGTCGGTGCTTTGCCCTTGGGGAAGAGCCGGACATTGTCGCCGAACACATCGTCCGGGAGATCCAGGCTGATTTGCTCGGCAACAGCACTGCTTATTCCGTTGGAGAGATCAACTAAGGTAACGGAGCCCTCCGGGTCAAAGCTGTAATCGGAGTTGGGCTCGCCCTCGTTGGCGCTAAGAATTTTTTGGCCATCCGGGGTAAAGGTCACCATATCCGGCAGGTAACCGGCGCCGAATTCCTTGATGAGACTGCCATTCTGATCCAAAAGAAGCAGCTTGCCTTTGAGGGTTCTGTCCACAGCAGGAACGGCCAAGGCCACATATTCCCCTGAAGGGGACACGGCTACACTGGTCATATCATGGGTGCTCTTCGTAATGCCCAAGCCCAAATCTTCGAGGTAAACCCTCTTCTCAGCGGTAAGGGCGTACACCTCACCGGTTACGGTATCCCGGTGCTGCAGGCCGCCTAAATCCACAATATCCAATGAAATTTCTTTGCCGTTAATGACATAAGCCTTCATCGTTTCTTTGTTGTAGGAAACAATTTCAGCCGCGGTGCTTCCTCCCGGTGCGGTATACCGGCCGATCAGCTTCATGGACAGCTCATCGGGGGCTGTTTGTCCCCCGCTGCCTCCGGAACCACCAGTGACCGGTGCCAAAACGTACGGGAATTCCGCCGCCAGAGCGGGGACTGCCGCCCCAATCGTCAGAACCGACGACAATACAACCGATACTGCGCGTTTTCTCCACATCTGCATGCTTTTTTGCTCCCTCCATTACGAATGGACTCTATGAATCTTCCAGATCATCCCTAATTGTAACGAAGAAAGATTAACCAAACGTCAGCGCAATGTGGAGGTTTTGTAAAGACAACAAAAACCGCTCCCTCCGCAAAGCTCTGCTTTGCCGGAAGGAACGGCAGTTCTTCAAATGGGCCTTGGATTAAGGGGTGTCATCTCAGGCGCCTGAGGGTCCGGAATTGCTCACCCCCCGGCAATAGGCGGCAGCAGCGCAACCAAACTGCCTGCTTCCACCGTGCTGGTTTTCCGCGCCGATGCGCCGTTAACTGCCACCAGCACTCCATCAAAGCGGGCCTCGGGGTATTGGGAGGAAAGCTCCTCCAGCAGCTTTTCCACGGTTAGCGGCGCCCCGTTTATTTCCGTCTCCGTGCATTTGGTGTGGTTGGCCAAGCTTGCGTAAAACCGGATTTTAATCATTGCGCCTCATCCTTTCCTTGTTGAACGTTCTGTCCGGCGTCTTTGCGCGCAATCGGATATGCATCATCAGACTAAGATATGGCATGTTTACTTACATATACATTCCGTAATACATCCATTATAGTGAGTTGAGGAAATATAACAAGATGCTTTTTGTTATATTTTTTTGAGAAAATGGCTCGAAAACGAACAGAAACAATAATTTTATGGCGAAAGGTGATGTTTATGTTATGAAATATTACACATCCTAATATTTCATTCTGCTAACGAAAGCTCTAACGGACAGGATAGCCCCTATTTGCCTAATTTGGCGCCAGGTTGAGATCTAACGGACACAGGTGACCCTATTTGGCTGAAAAGAACCCTCCACCGTCCTTCCTCTCACAAATAGCGTCCCTCCGGTCCGTTCGTTTGCTAAAACACCCGTTTTTGGCTAAATAGCGTCTCTCAGGTCCGTTAGCCGCGGACGGGGGATTCCAGTGTGAGCAGCGGAGTATGGGCAGAGGGCGAGCGGCCAATGGCAGACGGCAGGGATGGGTGCGAGCGGCGGGGAGGCGCGCGGCAGATGGCAGACGGCGGGAGTTATATACTTTCAACGCAAAAAAAGACCCGGGAACCTAACGGTCCCGGATCTCTCCTATACGATTCGCCTTCCTACGCCTTTTGCGGCTCCAGAACAACCTGCTCCGCCGGAGCGGAGGGGCCTTTTTTGTGCTTGCGGATGAAGAAGGCAACGGGAATGGCCGCGGCGGCAATACAGGTGGCGATCAGATACACATCGTCCACACCCATAGTGACGGCGGACATCTGAATTTGCACCTTATCCCGTAAGCCCCCTGCCGCAAGCTCTTGGGCATGGGTAGCCGAACGACTGCTCATAATGGCGGTAAATATCGCGATAGCAAAGGAGCCGAATGCGCTCCGTGTCCAGTTATTGATGGACGAAGCATGACCGGAAAGCTCCTTCGGAATCTGCTCCATGCCATAGTTGCTGGCCGGCATCATCGTAAGGCCAATGCCCAAGCTGCGGACGACCATGCACCACAGCAGATAGCTGTGAGGTGTATTGACGGAAAGCCAGCTTAACGGAAGCGAACCCAGGGCCACCATGGACAGCCCGATTATCGTGAGAACCCGCGGCCCCACCTTGCCGTACAGCTTGCCGACGAAAGGCATGGAGATAGCCATAGCCAAGGAGGACGGAAGCAGGATCAACCCGGCGTCCATGGGCGAAACCCCCTGGATGTTCTGCAGAAATACAGGAGTCATCATCATGCCGGAATAGAGGCTGATGTTGAGAATACAGGTAATCACCAGTGCCATGGTATAACGCCCGCTGCGAAATACCCGGAGATTCAGCAGTGGAGACTTGGCGGTCAGCTCCCTCCACAGGAACAGCCCCAGTACGGCTAAGCCTCCGATCAATAGCGACAGCGTACCGGCAGAGGTCCAGCCCCATGCCCGGCCTTGGGACAGCGCGATCAGGATGGAAGCGGAGCTGGCAATAACCGTAATAAAGCCGATGCCGTCAAAGGATTGGGGAACCTTCATCCGGTAATAAGGCATAAACAGCTGCACCATAATAATCGCGATGATGCCGATAGGCAGGTTCATCCAGAAGATCCAGTGCCAGGACACATGCTCCAGAATCCAGCCGGAGAGGGTCGGGCCGATTGCAGGGGCCAGCATAGCGGAGGCCGACCAGATGCCGATGGCGACTGCCTGCTTTTCCCGTGGGATAACCTGATAAATTACCGCCATGGCGGAAGGCACGATAACACCGCAGAATACCCCTTGCAGTGTCCGGAAAGCAATCAGAGTTGCGACAGTGTTGGACAACGCGCAGAATACGGATGCCAAAGTAAAACCCGCCAAGCTGAATACGTACAGACGCTTATAGCTGAACCGTTCACCGAAATAGCCGGTTACCGGAGCAATAGTGCCCATAGCCAGCATAAAGCCGGTCATAACCCACTGGATGGTGTTCAGGTCAGTGTTGAAGTCCCGCTGCAAAACGGGAAGCGCAATATTAATGGTACTGGAAGCCAACGTGGAGAAGAAGCTTCCGAAGAACAGAGCGATCATAATCGGCCAAAATGCTTCACTGTGGGCAGCGGCCTGATCTGTTCCGGGAGCTCCTTTGCCAAGGGCCTGTTTTTTTGAGGACATACGGTTTTACCTCTCCTTGTCTTTATGTCTGTTTTTACATATAATGAATGAAGACTATGTTACACCCGCCCGATCGATATGTCAAACAAAACATATAGGGAGGAATCCATGAATAAGTTATCCTACGGCCTCCTCAGCCTCATTGCTGTGGAGCCTTGTACGGGATACGATCTCACCCAGCGGATCCAGCTGTTTTGGAACGCCAACCACAGCCAGATTTATCCGCTGCTGGCCCAACTGGAGGAAAAGGGTCTTGTCCGCTTCACCCTGGTCCCCCAAACCGATAAGCCGGACAAAAAAGTGTATACCATCACTCCGCAAGGGAAGGATGCCGTACGGCAGTGGATTACCGAACCTACGGACAACCCGGTGGTGCGTGATGAATTTGCGTTGAAAATCTTCAGCCTGTTCCTCGTGGATAAACCAGCCGTCCGCAATCTGCTGGAGGAAAAAATGCGTCTCCTCGACGAGAGGCTTGCCAGGCTGCATAAGCGGCTTCAGCAGTTGGCGGAGCGCCGGGAACCAGGCACTGAGCTTTATGACCTGGCCTCCCCCATGTTCGGAGCGCAAATTCTTATTGAGAAATCCATCGCCACCAAACACGCGGAGCGGGAATGGTGCTTGAGCATCCTCCGGAAGCTGGAGGAGCCGGAACAGGCGGCGTTATAAGCAGCGTTTTATCCCTTAATGCGCGGCACAGCCGGTTCTGCCATGAACGAAAACCTGAGCCGCGATCCGCCAGCTCCCACTTTTCTAATACAAACAAGACCCGCCGGGAATCACACACACCGGCGGGTCTTATTTACTTGCGGGGCCTACTCTCCCCTACAGATTCTGCAAAAACATGGAGGCCTGGAAATAACGCTTGGCCAAGCTTTGGAAATATGCCGTCTGTACGGACAGCATGGCAATAACCATACAGTTGCGGACCGCTTCCCGCTCCTGCGGGGAGAGCTCCGGCAGGGACGCAGCGAAGTCATCAGCTTTCTTTTTGACCAGAGCCTCCATTAAGTGGTCATGCTTGAAGTCCCGTCCCGGCGATCCCGGCAGGTCCAGCACCTGGTCGTTGTTGGGGTCAAGCTCCTCGAACAAGCCCGAATACGCAGCGTAGAAATCCACCGGGTGAATGAGGTCGTCGGCATCGCTGTCGCAATGGCGGAAGACCCGCAGAAGCAGCTTCCGGATAGACTCCAGATCCAGTGCCGCCCGCAGGTCTTCAATAATGAAGAGAATCGCAGCTTGCTGGAAGGAATATTTTTTGCCCAAGCGGGGTGACCCGATAATTTCCTTCAGGTCCCGTTTCACCCAGTTCTGAACAGCAGTGACGGCAAAATGGTTGTATTCGATCTGCCCCCCTAGGGCCACAATATCACTAAGCGACAACCCTGCTTCCTGGGCCGGGTTGATCTCCATCACCTTGGCCAGAATCGGCGAGATGGACGCGCCCACGTATGCATCAAAAGAGCGGCTCTCGCCGGGCTGCTCCCGCCGTGACTTGAGCCATATCTCCCGGAGGATGGCTTTTGGGGATTTCCCGGGCTGTCCGGTGAGGCTGATGAGCAGCTGGGACATGTCTTTGCGGGTCAATTGAAAGGTTTCCATCAGAATCCCCTCCATTTCCATTTCAAGTTCATATGAACTCATAATACGACGGAGTCCGTGAATTGTAAAGAACGGGGGTGAGGCTTTGCCTGGTCTGCCCTGACCTGCCCTAACCGGGGCTATTCTGCCGGATTTGGGTCGTTCCGGGGGATTTCGGACATTGAGCCGACGTTACATTTCCTGATAATATAGGTTCATAAGAACTTATAATGTGTAAGTTCATGATATAAATTCATTTTTATATCAAATCCATCAGATGGGAGTTTGTCCATGATCGTCCTAAATCTTCTTGCAGTCGCATTCCTGATTCTCGCCACAGCCTTTTTTGTGGGAACGGAATTCGCCGTAATCCGGCTGCGCGCCAGCCGGGTTGACCAATTGGTGATGGAGGGGAAGAAAAACGCCCTTGCCGTCAAACAAATCACCTCCAACTTGGATGGTTATCTGTCCGCCTGCCAATTGGGTATTACCATCACCGCCCTGATTCTGGGTTGGTTGGGCGAGCCTACCGTAGAAAAAATTCTTCATCCCGTATTTGAGCGTTATGAATTCCTCCATGACATAAGCGGAATCCTCTCCATCGTCATCGCCTTTGTTTTCATTACCTTCCTGCATGTAGTACTGGGGGAGCTGGCGCCTAAGACCCTGGCCATCCACAAAGCGGAAGCCATCAGCTTCCTGGTGGCGAAGCCCATTATTTTCTTCTATAAAGCCATGTACCCGTTTATCTGGGCCTTGAACGGCTCTGCCAACTGGATCGTGCATCTTTTCGGCATGAAGCCGGCCAAGGAGCATGAAGAAGCCCACTCTGAGGAAGAGCTGCGCCTGATCCTGGCGGATAGCTACGAAAGCGGCAAGATCAACCAAGCGGAATACGGCTATGTAACCCGCATTTTCAACTTTGACGAGCTGCTGGCCCGGGAGATTATGGTGCCGCGGACGGACATGGTCTGCATCGATCTGGATGTGGAACGGAAGTTCAACCTGCGGGTTATGAAAAAGGAGCAGTACACCCGTATCCCCGTGATGGCAGGGGACAAGGACCATATCCTCGGCTTTATTAATACCAAGCAATTGTTCATGCAGCTGAGCGATGACCCTAACCTGGATATCTCGACTCTGGTGCAGCCGGTGCTGTCCGTCTCTGAATCCATTCCGATCAAGAGTCTGATTCAACGGATGCAGCAGCAGCAAATTCACATGGCTATTCTGGTGGACGAATACGGCGGAACCTCCGGTCTGATTACGATCGAAGATATCCTTGAGGAGATTGTCGGGGAGATCCGGGATGAATTCGACGCCGAGGAAAAGGCGGACATCACCCGTATCGGTGAGCAGCACTATGTGGTGGATGGAAAGCTGAGCCTAGACCGGGTAAATGATCTGCTGAACACCCACCTGGAAAGCGAAGAGCTGGATACCATCGGCGGCTGGCTGTACACCAACCAGCCCACCATCAAGAAGGGCGGCGAATGGATGTATAACGGCATTAAATTTACCATTCGCGAAATGGACCGCCACCGCATCCGCCGCGTGGAGATTCTCAAAGTTCATTAATGATTGGGACAGCAAAACAAACAGCCTCGGGCATTTAGCCTGAGGCTGTTTGCTTATGTATGGTGCAGCGGTCAACTGAAATATGAAATGAGCGGCACCAACAGGGCAGCTATTACAACGGAGGGCAGCAAATTGGCCACATTGATTTTTTTGATTTCCAATATGTTCAGGCCGATGCCGATGATCAGAATGCCGCCGACGGAGGTTACCTCCGCGGTAATGGCGTCCAGCATCCCCGGGCTGATAAACGACGTAATCAGCGTGGCCGACAGAGCGATAGCCCCTTGGTACACAAGAACCGGAAGCGAGGAGAACAGCACCCCCACCCCCATGGTGGAGGCAAAAATAATCGCCGAAAATCCGTCCAGCATGGATTTGGTGTACAGCATGTCATGATTCAGACGGACACCGCTGTCGATGGATCCGAGAATAGCCATGGCTCCCACACAGTAAATCAGCGTCGTGGTTACGAATCCCACCGCCACCTTCCCCTTGGCCCGGCTTCCTACCAGACGCTCCAGCTGGCTACCCAGCTTTTCCAACCCCCGCTCCACCTGCAGCAGCTCGCCCAGCACACCTCCGATCACCAGACTTCCGATGACAATCAGCAGATTGCTGGTTTTAAACGCCATCATCAGCCCCTGCACGGAAACCGCCAGACCCAGCCCCTGCATAACCGTAGACTTGATGCCTTGGGACAGCCTTGGCAGCGCCAGCCCCAGAATGCCTCCCAGAATAATTGCAAACGTATTGACCAATGTGCCCCACAGTACCATAACCGCTCTCCAACCCTCTCCCGCTTCCGACTGCGTCTGTAATGTTCAACTGTATAATGCATTCATTATAACCGGGCGGTCAAGCCCTGGGAACCTACACAATAACTTAACGTGGCGCATATCCCGGCTTTACGAAGCCTTGCTACGATAAATTCCAGTAAAGCTGCATTTCCACCCCGTGCGAAAGGTGTGAGATGAATGACAGAACAGACGAATGCCGCCTTGAACCTCCGGCGTCTTACAGCAGGTCCGGCCCGGACGGATGATGATGTGGAAGGAGCACTGCGCCTGCGTTACCAGGTGTTCGCCGAGGAAGAAAAGAACCTGCGTCTGTACAATCCCGAAGGCCTGGAAACGGACCGGTATGACGAATATTGCGATCATCTGGTGGTGAAGGATGAGGACTCCGGACAGGTGGTGGGCACCTACCGGCTGCTGCCCGGCCCGAGGGCGGCTTTGCATGGGGGGTTTTATTCTGAGAGCGAGTTCGATCTGGCCGGCTACCGCCCTTGGATGCGGGAAACCCTTGAGCTGGGACGCAGCTGCGTCCACCCGGACTACCGCAGCGGCAGAGCCATCCGCCTGCTGTGGGAGGAGATTCTTCACTATGCCGACAATGGTGGTTTTTCTCGTCTGGTGGGATGCGCCAGTGTCCATTCCCGTACCCGTGACGAAATGCTGGAGACCTATTCGCTGCTGCACAAAAGAGGTGTCATTACCGCCCGGTACGGCATCAGGCCGCTGGACACGCATACGATCCCTGATCTGGCACCGGTGGAATTAACCGCTTCTGAGGAGGAGCTGTTCCGGCGGCTGCCGCCCCTGGTTAAGGGCTACCAGTGGCTCGGTGCGGAAATCGGTGGCGAGCCTGCCTACGATGCCCTGTTCGGCACTGTGGACTATTTCGTGATTCTGGAGAAGGCCCGCATCTCCCGCCGTTATCTCCGCCTGCTCCAAGGAGGCGTTTAGCCCATGTACCAAACCATCGCTCTGCTGACCCGGCTCCAGCAGGCTCAGGGCCGCGGACCTGTGCTGCTCCGCAGGGCACTGGGCAAACCGGCGCCGCTGCTGCTACCAGGGGCTGCGTTGGCTCTGCAGACCCTTCTGCGCGGGCAAACCGCGATGATCCGCCACAACATGGCGGAGCTGCTGCCCGCAGAAGGGCGCACCGCTGCGGAGCAGCAGGCTTACGTCAGCACCTGTGTAAGCGGATTTTACCGGCATGCCGCCCGAACCCTGTACGAATTGCTGGCGGCGGAAACACTGCTGCCCTCCAGAAGGGTGGACATCCGGCTGGAGGGCGAACACCATCTGGCCGAAGCCTTGAAGCAGGGCAAGGGGGCTATCCTATACGCGCCTCATACCGGAAATTTCTTTTACGGCTATTGGCATCTGTCGAGAACCTATCCCAGTTTAACCGTCGCCACCGCCTCCGACCCGGAGCTTGCCCCCTTATACCGGAGCTTCCAGCGGCTGGGCTGTCCCGGGTTAGATTATGATAAAACCCCGCCCATGCAGCTGGTCCGGAAGCTCAGGCACCATTTGGAGGGCGGAGGTGTTCTTCTGCTCCTTGGGGATTTCTACCGGCCGGGGTTTCCCCGAGCCCGCCTGTTGGGCCGAGCCACCCGCCTGCCCGCCGGAGCCGCCAAGCTGGGGCTGGAGCTGGGCACGCCAGTTGTGCCGGCCCGCTGTGTCCGGGAGGCTGATCATACCCACCGTTTCGTTATGGAGGAACCGGTGCAGCTCCGGGAGCGCTTCGGGCCAGGGGAGCAGGCAGACGCTGCGGCCTTCCTGAATCTGCTTCTGGAACAACAGCTGCTCAAGAACCCGGAGCAGTGGTTTTATTGGTTCAACGCCCACGAGAGGTTTGCCGGGGGTTCCCGGCGGGAAGGAGAATAATTCATGGATACAGCCAGCCATTTGCTGTTTGGCGCTACATTGGGTGGTCTCGCCTTTTTGCACCCGGAGGTCGCGGCCCAGCCCGGATTGCCCCAGGCAATGCTGCTTTGTACAGTGGTCGGGTCACACGCTCCCGATTTTGATACCATCGTCCGCCTGAAGAGCTACCGCCATTATCTGCGCTATCACCGGGGTGTCACCCATTCCCTGCCTGCACTTGGTATCTGGCCCGCCCTTATCGCCCTTCCGGCAGCCTGGGCCTTCGGAGTATTGGAATCCTTCTGGCTGCTTTACCTGTGGACCTTCGGAGCCGTGGTGCTCCATGTGTTTCTGGATTGGCTTAATGTGTACGGGGTGCAATGCTTCCGGCCCTTAAACCGCCGCTGGCACCATCTGGACATTCTGCCCCTCTTCGATCCGTTCCTGTTTACCCTGCATACGGCCGGACTGGCGGGCTGGCTGCTGGCAGGCTGGAGGGCAGCTGCCGTCTTCCCCGTTATATACGCCGCCTCATGCGTCTATGTCTTGCTCCGTATGCTGTACCAACGCCGGCTCCTGCGGCGTATCCGGTCGGAGTACGAGGCGGAAGCGGCAGCGGTTCAACTGGTCCCAGGTCTCATCTGGGGCTGGGGCCAGTTCCTGCTGGAGACGGAGCAGGAATACCGGACCGGCTCCCTGCTGCGGGGCCGCGGGGTTCTGGAGGGCGCCTACCCCAAGGGAAACGGCCATCCCGCCGTTGAGGCCACATTGGGCGGTGACAGCGTGCGGACCTTTCTGGGTTTTGCCGAAAAGGTGCATGTAAGCATCTCCGAGGGCCAGGACGGCTTTCTGGTGCAGTGGCGGGATGTACGGTTTTGGCATAACAGCAAGCTCCCCTTTGGGGTGGATGTGAAGCTGGACTCAGAGCTCCGGATCATGCGGGAGAGGCTTTATTGGAACAAAAAAGCATGGGATCCCCCTTACGTGTGAGCTTCGGGGCCACGGCGCCTCTGGAAGCGGGCTACTGTATAGAAAGCCGGCCGCCAGCGGAAAATAACCGTGGAAGCGCCAGAGCTGTTCATTGGGCTCGTGCTTCAGGAGCCGGTCCTGTTGGGGCCGGCTGCGCCGCACCGACGAATATGACGCGAAGCAGGAGGAATGTCCCTTGTCAGAGCAAAAGCGTATGGACCCCATGTCCGGGGAGCCGGTAGAGACGGACGGTGTGTATGAGAACGAATGGGGTCGGGAAGCGTATTTTAACCGCGGCGAGCTGTTTCCTGCGGATCCGCAGCTGGGCACCTCCACCTGGAAGCTGGTAGGCCTGGCCCATGACACCCATACCGGCATCGCCGTGGACCCCCGCTTCCGGGAGGAAATTACCTATCCCGACCGGTTCAAGGAGAAGGGCCACGATAAAGGGGATTGATTCGGACACCATCTTCGAAAGGAGGATGTTCTCTATGGCAAACGGCATTTATCCATCCAAACGGAAGCGTGAGGCCTCCGATCTCCAATCCAAGGCGGACCGCACCGGACAAGGCAAGGCCCGTGCCCGGGCAGCCCAATCCGAAACCGATCAGCTGGATCTGAAAAAGCACTAGGGGCTGTCTTCTCACCGGTAGATGAGCCGAAACCAGACCCTAGTTCCGGCACTTTTCCCTACCCTTCCAGCACCCATGCAGCACAAGGACAGGCTCACGCAGCCTGTCCTTTTCTGTCTTTTTCGCAAATTCGCCATGAACCCTCTTTTTCTGCGCGGCTATTCTATTGTATAATCGCAAATGTACCTGATCCTTTCATATGTTCTCGTATAATAGCAGGAATGGGCCTGCAAGTTTCTACCGGGGCACCGGAAATGCTCCGACTACGAGTGTTTACGTGTCTGTCCGTTTAGAGGGGAGCCTGTTCGCCGCCGCGTGTTTTGCGTTTGTGGTGCGCCGGGACTCTCAGGTGATACGGATGGAAGCCCGCGTTTATCCGACACTCGATTGCGTTGTCCCCGGAGGGGCTGCGTTTTGGAGTGTTTTTGTTTATTGACTTCGAGTGCTGGAAGGGAGAAAGCCGCAATGGAGCTGCTGAAGCAAAAGATTATGAAAGAAGGCATCGTGCTGTCCGGCCAGGTCCTGAAGGTGGATTCCTTCTTGAACCATCAAATGGACCCGCAGCTGATGATGGAGATGGGCAGGGAGTTTGCCCGCCGTTTTGCGAATGAGGGTGTGAACCGGATTCTGACCATCGAATCCTCCGGTATTGCACCAGCAATCATGACCGCCCTGGTGATGGAGGTGCCGATGATTTTTGCCCGGAAGCAGAAATCGCTGACCCTCCGTGACGATATCTACGTGCAAGAGGTGTTCTCCTTCACCAAGCAGGAGAAAAACGAGATTACCATTGCCAAAAAATTCATCAAACCCGGGGACCGGGTGCTGATTATCGACGATTTCCTGGCCCATGGGGAAGCGGCCTTCGGGCTGGCCCGGATCGCCGAGCAGGCTGGCGCGGTGGTGGCCGGCATCGGCATCGTTATTGAGAAGTCTTTCCAGCAGGGAGCGGACAAGCTCTCCGCCGCCGGCTACCGGGTGGAATCCCTGGCGCGGATCGCTTCGTTGGACAACAACGAAGTCCGGTTCGTGGAGGAGTAAGCGGGGAGTGAGCGGAAACCGGGAGAGAGTTGGCCCACAAACCGGTTTACGGGCCTGCCCCAAATTGTAACGGCGGCTACAGCCGCTATTTGGCCCAAAACCGGCCTTTGCCAATTCTAACGGCGGCCACAGCCGCTATTCGGAGGAAATGGCCGGGTTGGAGGTTATAAAAGCACAAATAAGGGCGCTCAGTTCCGTTAGAAACTGAAACGCCCTTTTTTAGCTACAATAACGGCTGTGGCTTCCGTTAGATTTCCCCGCTGTTGCACGTTATCCAACCGAATCACACTGTTTACAGCATCCGGGTTCTGCTCTGCAGGGCCTTCTCCTGAGCGTCTCCGCATTGCTCCCCCAGGAAAACGTCGAAGTCCCGGGTAATCGCCCCGTAGCGGAACTGCTCCTTGGCCCGCTTGTAGCCGGTTTCGGCCAGTCGCTCCGCCAGCGCCGGGTTCTCCCGCAGCCGGATTACTGCTTGGGCAATGGCCTCTGTCGAGGACGGGTCTACGATCAGCCCCGTCTCCCCGTCCAGCACCGCCTCTACCACACCGCCGGAGTTGCCGCCGATCACCGGCTTGCCGCAGCTGGAGGCCTCCATGTAGACGATGCCGAAGCCCTCCACATCCCCCTCCGCTGCGATATAACGGCTGGGCATCACGAACACATCGCACAGATTATAATACTTCACCAAATCCTCATCAGCGGCGCGGCCCGCAAACACCACACAGTCCGACACTCCGGTTTCCTTAACTAACCGCTCCAAAGCCTCTCGCTCCGGCCCGCCCCCTACGATGAGATACACCGCGTCAGGGATTGCTTTGCGGATTTCCGGCATGGCCCGGATTACCATATCGAAGCCCTTGCGGCCCACCAGCCGCCCAAGGGTCATGAGCACATATTTACCTTCCAGGCCGTGCTTGCGGATCAGCGCCGGGTCCTTCTCCATCCGGTCATACTGCTCCTCCACACCGGGATAGACCACCTGGAGCCGCTCTGCCTTGACGCCCAGCTCCATCATCAGCTTTTTCACGTAGGCGCTGTTGACGATCACCGCATCCGCCCGCTGGAGAATGGCCTTCACAATACTCCGCAGCACCGCATACCGGGTCAGCTTCAGCACATCCATACCGTGGACCGAAACCCCGTATTTCCGGCCGCGAAACACACTTTGGAACCACCCGATCAGCCCGTACAGAATATATCCGTACACCGTGATATCGATGTTCTCTTCCTTGATCACCCGGCCCACCTGGGGAATCATCCGCAGGGTATGCCAGGCACTGACCTTCTCATCTTGCAAAAAAGACTTCCGGATCACCTTGAAGGCTTGTCCCGCGTCGAAGGCGGGCGCCCCCTTGTAATCCGAGGCGAACACCGTGATCTTGTGCCCGGAATGCCGGCACAGATTATAATAATAGTTCTGCATGCCGCCGACTCCCGGCGGGAATACCCCGGCGACAAGCAGAACGTTGCGTTTTTTCATCATCAGGCGGCCATCCTTTTCCGAATAAGATCAATGCTGTTCAGCAGGGTGAAAAGCACCAGCTCCCCCATCAGATTCCAGATGCGCGTAATAATCGAAATCTGGGTCGCCACCGGTACAGGCACCTGGAAGGAAAGCAGGAACACCAGCGCCCCCTCGCGTATGCCGATGCCGCCGGGCAGCGGACTGATCAGGCCAATCAGCCACGAAACGGCAAAAATCCCCGCCGCCGTAACAATGTTAACTGACTCCACGCCGAAGGTCTGCAGCAGGAGCCAGAAGGCAATCCCCTGGAGCAGATGGCTCAGGAAATAATAGGACAAATACAGGAAAAACCGCTCCCTCGGCAAGGAAAGCTCCATTCCCCGGAAGCGTTTGGACAGCTTATGGATCATCTTTTGGCTGAATACCCGCACGGGCTCGTAAAAGAAATAAGCAATAGGCAGCAGCACCGCCACCGCCAGCAGCACCGGCAGGAAGATAAAGTGGAAGCTGTAGAGCAGAATAATGCCGTAGATCACCGACACAATGCCCAGCATCATATTTTCATAGAGAATCGCCGTCATCTGGGTTCCCAATACTACGCCGTGTTTACTGGTCAGATACACCCGCCCCACCAGGTTCCAGAAGCCGCCGGGCAGATACTTGGCGAACTGGGAGGTCATATAGATGACCAGCCCCCGGTAAGAGGAAATCTGCTTGCCGGAGTCATTCAGGATCTGGACCCAGATCCAGGCCTGCACCGCCAGGAAAACCACGAAGATGGACAACGCCAGATAAAAAAAACTCTTGGCTTGCAAGAGGTAGTCCACAATGTCCATGGGCCTCATTTTGAGGTTGACCACAATAAAATAGACGGTCGCCACCAGAACCACGACCTTCAATACGTTCAAAAGCTTTTTCTTCATAACCGCATCCTTTCTCTGTATGAAAGGGAGCCATTCCGCTGCCTGCAAAGTAATACCATCATTGTACACATCTTCATACCCACGCGCAACGAAGGCAAGCCCGCCCTAACCCGCAGTTTCCTTAGGAAAACCGCCGCTTTATTATCCATCGTTTCCAAAATCCCGCCTTCTAAGCCATCCAACAGGGTATGGGCATATGCCTACAAAAGTGACTTTGGTGCTTCTTAAATTTTTCTTAAGGTGTATACTGCTTTCTATAACAGTCGGAACAAAGGAGGAATACGCGATGTACATACGTGTACTTGAAAAAGAAGATGCTGCGCTCTACCAGGAGCTCCGGCTTATGGGGTTACAGCAATGTCCCGAGGCCTTCGGCTCGGATTACGACAGGGAGGTCCGTTTCAGCAGGGAAACGGTGATCGAACGGCTTCAGCCTGTGGACGACCAACAGGCCACGGTGGGAGCTTTTGGAGAGGACGGCCGGTTATGGGGCATTGCTGCGGCTATCCGTATGGGAACGGTGAAAGAGCGGCATAAGGCAGATGTCTGCCGGGTGTTTGTCCATCCGGAGGTCAGAGGCGGTGGAGCAGCCCGTCAGTTAATGACGGAGCTGATCCGGCTGGCCCAAGGCTGGACGGGGGTGGAGCAGCTGAGGCTGGCGGTAAATGCAGCCAACGAACCCGCCCGGCGGCTTTATATGGCCTTGGGTTTCCAGGTATACGGCACCGAGCGGGAGTCGCTGAAGTGGAACGGTGTGTATTACGACGAGGAATTGATGGTTTTGCGGCTTGTAAAGGCATAATGGGAGATTTAGGCCGCGTGATTCTGGGCCGCGTGGGGATGCGGGCTATAATGGAACACGCCATAACGGAACTAAGCGACTGTTAGAAGCTAATATCCGGCTTTTATCGCGTGTAACGGAACTCACCGACTCTTACAGGGGTCCCCATGCGCAGAAGTGGATGAATATCAGGCCTAAGAGCTTCTGAGTTCCGTTACATTTTCAAAACCGCCGATTTGAGCCGCTAAGAGCTTCTGAGTTCCGTTACATTTTCAAAACCGCCGATTTGAGCCGCTAAGAGCTTCTGAATTCCGTTACAGCAAAACTGTAAGCTGTCTGGATCGGCTGTTCTGCTGCTACCTCTACTCCTGCCGCTCCTTCCACCGCCGCTCCTTCTACCCCAACTGCTCCTCCTACCCCTGCTGCTCCTCCTACCCCTGCTGCTCCTCCTACCCCTGCTGCTCCTCCTACTCCTGCTGCTCCTACTAAATCTTCCAATCCTGCCGCTTAGATAGGCAATAACGGAATCTGCTGCCGGGTGCCGGCTTTTTCTACCATCTCCGTCCATGCGGCGGGTTTGTTAGGCAGAATGGCGTAGTAGGTGGTGAGGAATTGTGCTACCAGGCTGCCGGGCAATGTATCCGTCTCTTCATAGGGAAGATAACACAGGTCCAGCTCCCCTACCGCCTCTCCGTCACCCAGCCAGGAGGGATGGACATAGTCCATGTCCAGCTTGCGGTAGCCCAGATGAGCCAGCACCTCACGACGGACAAAAGGGTCCATCGGCTTAATCCCGCCGAAGCTGTGATCCTGAATCAGGTAGGGGTTATAGATTTCGGCGAACATGCCCTTCAGCCTCCGGCCGCTGCCTACCGCCCATTCGTTTAGTTCCTGCTGCCTGCGCTGCGCCAGAAACGGACCGATCCCCAGCCCCTCCCGCCCGATTATCGTAAAATCCGTCATCGCCACTTCCATCTCCGGGTAATAGCGGTATTCCGTGGCACCCACCACCTGGCCCCGCTCCACGGCAACATACACCCGCAGACCGTTATCCTGCAGCGGCTCCTCCCACAGGGGCGCCTCGAGCACCTCCTCCGGGGGAAACACCTCCTGCATCAGACGGTGCATCGCCGCAAAATAAGGATCATGAATGGATGTGATCCGGATAAATTCCATGGATATGTCTCCTCCTTGCAATTATGGCTGACGCCGATTGCCTGCTATTGTTACGGCGGTAGTTGGCGCATCTGGTTAAACACCGGTTATAGCACCCTTTTGAAACTACCGGTTGGCGCATCTGGTTAAACACCTGTTGAAGCATTTGTTGGAGCATTTTTTGAAACACTTTTGAACATCTGTCCGAAATAGGTGAACTCGATTTTTCATATTTAATTCTGCCTTGGCGTCGGTTTTCGTGCATTGTAGTCGGTTTTTCATATACATTCTGGCCGTTTCCCTGTCCTGTCCAGGCCGTTTTTGTATATGATTTTTCATATTTAATTGCCAAAAATGAGCGGCGAGCGGCTTTTATACTCGATTTTTCATATACAAATAGGTGCAGCAATGGGAGCGGAGACGTATAGCTGCAGCAATAGTAGGTATGTACCTCAACATCCGCGTAGCTCACCGGGTTGCACCATCCATAGGCTAGTATTCTACGACTTTCACGCCGGCCCTTATCTAGCCCCTTCAGTTCCATGGGCCCCGTTTACCGCCCCCTCCCCATCAACGTGCGCCGTCTATCCCCTCACCGTTCAAAAACGGGTTCCGCCACTCCATCAGCACCGCATGGTTCAGCGACTCCTCATCCTCCAGGTAGTTGTCCAGCACCGCCACCGGCGTCCGGCCGCAGCGCAGGAGGAAGGTAATCACCGGGTCCTTCAGCCGCCCGGCCAGCACCTCCTCTAGATACTGCTGCGGAGTCAACCGGTCCGCCCACTTATAGTAGCCCGACATCGCGCCGCCCAACAGACGCTCCAGTCCAAGCTGCACCACCACCTCGTACATGGTCTGCATCATCCACTTGCCCAACCCCAGCTTCCGGTAACGGGGCGAGACGCTAATATCCACCACATACAGGCTGTTACCTTGGGGGTTATGGGTACGGATGTACCCCTCGTCTGTGATCTCCGCCCAGGTATGCTGCGGATGGCCTTCGTCATAGGCCACCACCAGCCCGGTCATGGACCCGGCCAGCTCCCCCTCCACCTCCAAACACAGCGCCCCTTCCGGAAAAAGCGACACATGGTTGGCCAGCTGCTCCTTGTTCCACCACAGCTCCGAAGGAAACGGCGGCGGAAAGCATTCCGCCTGAATGCGGATGAGCCCGTCGAAGTCCCTCTCCGTATACCGCCGGATCACCGTCCGGTGGGGCTGACCCTCCGGGGTAAACGTGTATAATTCCTTTATCATAAAAACGCCATTCCTTTCCCCTACATCGACGTCCAATCGGGATACAAATCCGTCCGGCGGTCCCGCCACGTAGTTACGCTGCCCCGCTGGCGGACCTCCTCCAGCAGGCTCAAATCCAGATCAGCCGTGACGATCATATCATCATTGATTTCCCCCTCGGCCAGTACCCCCCGGGGAGGAAACGGGATGTCGTTGGGGCTTAAGATCGCGGCCTGGCCATAGTTGGCCCGCATAAAGTCCACATTTTCCAAAGCGCCCACCGTTCCAGTCGTCACCACATAAATCTGGTTCTCCACCGTCCGGGCATGGCAGGAATAACGCACCCGGTAAAACCCGTGCCGGTCATCGGTGCAGGACGGGCAAAAAATCACATCCGCCCCCGCGGCGCGCACCATCCGCACAATCTCCGGGAACTCGATGTCGTAGCAGGTCAGAATGCCGATCCGCCCTTTGGCCGTATCGAACACCCGCACCCCGTCCCCGGCGCTCATCCGCCATTCGGTGACCTCGGTCGGCGTAATATGCAGCTTGTCCTGACGCTCCACCCGGCCGTCGGGATAAAATAGGTGGGCCGTATTGTACAGCCGTCCCTCCCGCTCCGTCACATGGGTGCCCCCGATAATGTGCACGCCGTGGGTCTGTGCCAGCCCCCGAAACAAGGCCGTATACTGCTCCGTAAAACCCGGTAGCGCATGAATGGGCAGCCCTTCCCCTGCACCGTTGCCGATGGACAGAAGCTGGGTCGTAAAAAACTCCGGGAACAAAATAAACTCGGACCCGTATTCCATCGCCGTTTTCACATAATGCTCCGACTGTCTGGCGAAATCCTGAAACCCCTCCGCCTTGCGAAGCCGGTATTGTACGGCGGATACCCGCATTTTCAATGGAACCCCTCCTGTCCGCCGCCGGCCATCAGCCCGCAGCCCGTTATGCCGTTATGGTACCAAAGTTATCCGCCCTCCGCCACTTTCCGGATACTGTCCATGTTGGCCTTGGCACATTCGTAGCCCAGCTCCATACAGCGGTCCGCACAGGGGAAGTCAAGGATGCCGATGGAGCCCAGCTCCGGGGAGAGGATCAGCTCCGGGTAGCCGGAATCCGCCTGGGACATCCGGTGCAGACCGAGACTGACCGACCGGGACAAAATGGAGGAAAAGCTCCACTTGGACAGGTGCAGGGGCGCCACCGTCACCAAATCCACCGCCACAATCCGCTTGGCGCCCATAGCCTTCAGAGCAGCGGCCGGACAGTTGTCCATCAGGCCTCCGTCCACCAGCAGCCGCTCCCCCATACGCACCGGCCGGAAAATGCCGGGAATGGACATGCTGGCCATGACCGCATGGGCCAGACTTCCGTCCGGGACCACCTCACAATGGGGGCCAAGAATGCCCGTTTCCGCAGGACGGTTGGCGAACAGCACCTGGCAGCCCGCCGCCAGATCCGTGGCTGCCACCGCAAAGGGCAGCTGCAGCTCTCCGATCCGGCGGTCCCCAAGCAGCTCCTCCAGCAGCTTGGCCAGCCGTTTGCCGCGGATGAGCCCCGGCAGGGAGCCCTTCGGGGCCAGCCAACGGCATGCCAGGCCGGCATAATCCACATCCATCAGCCTGGCGCTGAGCCGGGAGGTCAGCACTGCCAGCTCCCGTGCGGTGGCACCGCAGGCCACCATAGCTGCGGCCAAGGCTCCCGCGCTAGTTCCGGCTACCGCCTGAACCGGGATGCCCTCCTCCTCCAGCGCCCGGACCACTCCGGCGTGGCAGCAGCCTGTTACCCCTCCTCCGCCCAATGCCAGCGCGATGCCCCTTTGCTGCTCCTGCTTCACGGGAACCCTCCTTTTTTATGGATGATGCTTATAGGGTTTCCGAACTGCCGGGACTTTACCGGAAGAAACGGTTATATCGGTGTTTCACCTAGAAGTCCGGGCTTTCACCGGGTATAATAAAATGAAGACTATTATTGAAGCAATCCGCAGGATAAGAATAAAGGAGGCCAAAACCCGATGAACTGCCCGGTATGCGATAATGTGAGAATGCGTGAAGTGGAAAAAGCAGGCGTTACCATAGACACATGCCCCCAGTGCAAAGGGGTCTGGCTGGACCGTGGGGAACTGGACAAGTTAATGAGCGACGTGCGCGAGGTCCGGGAGGACTTCAATACGTGGCAGAAGCAGCGTGACGATGATTACGAGCGCCGCGATTACGACCGTCGTGACGGTGAACGGCGCGACTACGAGCAGCGGAGCTACGAGCATAACCCCTCCTACGACAAGAATCATTACCCTCAGCAGGGCTACAAAGGCAAAAAGAAAAAGAGCATTCTGGACAGTCTGGGCGATCTGTTCGACTAAGAAGATACGTCTCCATTCCATAATTGCTATACTCGCAAGCTCACAGCAGTGTTTTATCGGAAACCAGCCGCTGCCCCCAGCACGGGGTAACAGTCGGCTGGTTTTCGCGTCATCATAACCGGGAGGATTGTTCCACATGTCTTCATCGAAACCAAAATTCAAGCTCCCCCTCCGGGAGTATGCGGGGCTTCTGGCGCAATACCTGATCCCCCAATGGCCCGCCATGACCGCTCTTGGGCTGCTGCTACTCTCTGGCATCGCCATGCAGCTGATCAGCCCCCAGCTGATCCGGTATTTTATCGACACGGCCCAGTCGGGCCACGGCGGTGAGAAGCTGATGCAGGCTGCCTTGTGGTTTATCGGCTTGTCCGTGCTGACCCAGGGTGTCCGTGTCATCGCTGCCTACATCGGAGAAAATGTGGGCTGGACCGCCACCAACCAGCTTCGCAGCGAGGTAGCCGCCCACTGTCTGAAGCTGGATATGTCTTTTCACAAGAAACATACCTCCGGGTCCATCATCGAACGGGTAGACGGGGATATTAATGCCTTGGGCAACTTCTTTTCCAACTTCGTTATTCTTCTATTAAGCAATATGGTGTTGATGACCGGTATCCTGATTTTGCTGTTCCGGGAAAATGTTCTGATCGGCGCTGTGATGACCATTTTCGTTATCTTCGCCCTGACAGTCATCCAGCGCATCCGGCGTTACGCCGCCCCCATGTGGACCAAAATGCGCCAGATCAGCGCCGAATTCTACGGGTTTCTGGGAGAGCATCTGGAGGGCACCGAGGATACCCGGGCCAATGGAGCCACTGCCTATGTGCTGCATCGTTTCCACAGCCTGCTGCGCACCTGGCTGCCGATCCGCATCCGGGCGTTTTTCGGCTTCGCCGCCATGTGGATCACCGCCATTGTGGTATTTGCCCTGGGGAATGCCATGGCCTTCGGCATCAGCGCCTATCTGTGGCGACAAGGGAGCATTACCATCGGCGCTGTGTATATGGTTTTTCACTATACGGAGCTCCTGGCTCAGCCCATCGAAAAAATCCGCCAGCAGCTGGAGGATCTGCAGAAGGCGGATGCCAGCATCACCCGGATCCGGGAGCTGCTGGGGACCGAGTCCTTGATCCGGGACGGCGACAGCGGCAGACTGCTTCCGGAGGGGGCGCTGTCGGTGGAGTTCCGCAGCGTTACCTTTGGCTACGAGGAGGATAACACTACTCTGGAGGGACTGAACTTCCGGCTCGAGCCGGGGAAGGTGCTGGGGCTTTTGGGCCGGACGGGAAGCGGCAAGTCCACCACTGCCCGGCTGCTGCTTCGTTTCTATGATCCCGGGGAAGGAGCCATTCTTCTGGGGGATACGGATATCCGGGAGGTGCACCTGCATGATCTGCGCAGCCGGATCGGCTTCGTTACGCAGAATATTGAGATTTTTCAAGGAACGGTCCGGGATAACCTGACCTTCTACGATTCCAGCATTGACGACACCCTGATCCGGCAGGTACTGGAGGAGCTGGGGCTTGGCAACTGGCTAGCCTCCCTGCCCAAGGGTCTCGACACCCTCCTGGAATCCGGAGGCGGGGGTTTATCCGCAGGGGAAGCGCAGCTCTTGGCTTTCGCCCGGGTATTCCTGAAGAACCCGGGACTGGTGGTGCTGGACGAAGCCTCCTCCCGGCTGGACCCAGCCACTGAGCAGCTGCTGGAGCGTGCAGTGAACAGGCTTTTGAAGGACCGCACCTGCATCATCATCGCCCACCGACTCTCCACCATCCAGCGGGCCGATGATATTCTGATGCTGGATGACGGGCGGATCGCCGAACACGGCAAACGGCTTGCGCTGCTGGCCGATCCCGGCTCCCGGTTCAGCCGGGTGATGGAAGCCGGACTCGAGGAGGTGCTCGTCTAATGAAAGCAACATCCGCTCAAACCGCAGCCGGAAACCGGCGCTTCAGCACCTTCCGGCTTTTTATGGGACTCATCCGTTATACGCCTTGGCTGTACAGCTGGAACCTGTTCAACTGGATTCTCATCACGCTGGTGCCGATTCTCCCCGGTTTGGTTACCAAGGAATTCTTCGATATCCTCTCCGGGGCATCGACCACCGGCTTTAATGTGGCGACGGTCATCGCTCTGCTGCTGGCTTCGGCTATGGCCCGGGTCGCCGCCATTCTCGTCGGCTTCCTCTCCGACGTCCACTTCCGCTTCCGGGCTGCGGGACTCTTACGCCGCAATATGCTGGAGCATATTCTCCGGGAGCCGGGGGCCAAAGCCATTCCCGGATCGCCGGGTGAAGCCATCAGCCAGTTCCGGGACGACGTGGAGCAGGTGGAGGAAGCGGTCAGCTGGTCCGTTGACGCCATCAGCATGATCTTTTTTGCCGCGGTATCCGTATATATCCTGGCCCGGATCGATGCCCAAATGACCCTGTGGGTATTCCTGCCTCTGGTTGTGGTTGTGGCACTGGCCCAGCTTTCCACCGGTTGGCTGCAAAAGTACCGTGCCGCCAGCCGCGAGGCCACCAGCCAGGTGACGGGGGCCATCAGTGAGATGTTCACCTCTGTCCAGGCCATCCAGGTGGCAGGCGCAGAGGACCGGGTAATCGGTCAATTCCGGGAGCTGAATGATACCCGGCGCAAGTCCATGCTGAAGGATAAGCTGTTCAGTCAGGCGCTGGACTCGGTTTTTTCCAACACGGTGAATCTGGGAACAGGCTTCATTCTGATCCTGGCCGGACAAAAGATGCAAAACGGCACCTTCCAGGTGGGGGATTTTGCGCTGTTCGTTTATTATCTGAATTTCGTCACCACCTTCATCCAGAATTTCGGCAAGTTCCTGACCTACTACAAACAAAGCACGGTTTCCACCGAACGGATGGGAGCGCTGCTCCAAGGGGCGTCCGGGGAAAAGCTTATCCGCAAGGCCCCGCTTTATTTGCGCGGAGAGATGCCTGGACCTGCTGAGATTGCGTCGGAGGCGGTGCCCGGCACTGCCTTTAAGGGGTCCGCCGCGGCTGCCGGTTTGGCGCTGGACGAGCTGAAGGTGGCGGGTTTAACGTACATGTATCCTGCGACCGGACGGGGAATCAGTGAGATTGATTTTACACTGCAAAAGGGCTCCTTCACCGTCGTCACCGGCCGGATCGGATCAGGCAAAACCACGCTGGTCCGCACGCTGCTTGGGCTGCTCCCTCCCGACGGCGGACAGGTGCTGTGGAACGGGCACCAGGTGGAGGACCCGGGTAATTTCTTCGTCCCGCCGGTGAGCGCATATACCCCGCAGGTGCCCCGGCTGTACAGCGACACCTTAACGGAAAATATCCTCCTGGGCCTGCCCAACGAGGGCGGACGGCTGCAGGAGGCGGTGCACGCGGCGGTGCTGGAGCATGACGTGGAGGAGCTGCATCTGGGGCTGGACACGGTCATCGGCCCCCGGGGCGTGAAGCTCTCCGGCGGCCAGGCCCAGCGTACGGCGGCCGCGCGGATGTTTGCCCGGGAGGCGGAGTTGTATGTGTTCGACGACCTGTCCAGCGCGTTGGATGTGGAGACGGAGCAGAAGCTGTGGGAGCGGCTGTTTGCCGGGCGCAAGGCCGCATGCTTGGTGGTCTCCCACCGCAAGGCGGTGCTGCAGCATGCCGACCGGATTTTGCTCCTGAAAGACGGCCGGCTCCACGCCTCAGGAACGCTGGCGGAGCTGTTGGATTCCAATGAGGAAATGCGGCGCCTGTGGAGCGGGGAAATTTCGTAAAGCTGGAATGTGCGGGGCAGGTACTATGAGAAGGCACTTTGGGGACGCATTATCCATAGGCACTAGAAGTTTGTCCGGGAAGTGAGTTTTGCCGCCAACCGATTCCCGCCCGCCTGCCTGCCTTCATCTAACGGACACCATGGATCTTATTTAGCTTAAAACCTGCCTTTTGCAAATCTTACGGACACCACAGCCGTTATTTGGCACTTTCCTTCTCCTGCTCAGGGTTTTGGGGAGGAATAAGTTCTCTCCAGTCCGTAAGTTCCCCAAAAACGCAATTTTCCGCTAAATAAGGTCTCTCCCGTCCGTTACGCCGACTTGCAAGACCGTACACCTGCCGCCATCACGTTACGACTGCTCGCGCATCCGCACGTCTGTCTGCCAACTCATCACGACTACTCGCCATCACGTTGCGACTGCTCGCGCGTTCGCTACCCCTACCGCTAATCCGTACGCTTGCCCGCGAGTAACTGCTTGCTTCCAAGGCCGCGGCGCCCTCCCCACCCTACAAACGGCACCCCTGGCCCCCATACCAGGGGTTTTATTGGCTTGCGCCCCGGTAAACGGATGTGTAAAGGCCAGGCGGAGCGGGTAATACTCTTTAGTGAATGCCTGCTTTGTGGTATGATATTAATCACAGTATCTAACAATTGTCACACTATTCAATCATTTTACCCAAGCTATGCGCTTTCATCCTCCAACTGTGTCTTTCTGTTATACTGTTTTCTGAATTCTGTTTCATTTCCATGGGAATGACGAAACTTGTCAAAAATCTATTTGAGGACTTTGTGACCGTTTTCACAACCTTATTTTTCCACCCTTGCGCCTCAAGGATTTGCTTTTGATTCGAAGAATTCGTTATTTGTAATGATTTTCACAAATACGTCACGAATGACCTCTTTTCAAAACAGCTAAACCGTATTATTCTATAGTCATAAGAACTGTATCAATAATTTAAATTATCTGTTTTCGGGAGGGTGACCGCAATGAAACAATGGGACGGATTCCAAGGCGGCGCATGGGAAAAGGAAATTAACGTAAGAGACTTTATTCAACAAAACGTAACTGTATATACAGGTGACGATGCTTTCCTGGCACCAGCCACGGATGCAACCAACCAATTGTGGAAGCAAGTCATGGATCTCTCGAAGCAAGAACGGGATAACGGCGGCGTGCTGGATATGGATACCGAGGTGGTTTCCACTATTACCTCCCACGGCCCCGGCTACCTGAACAAGGACCTGGAAACTGTTGTCGGCGTTCAAACTGACAAACCCTTCAAACGGTCCCTGCAGCCCTTCGGCGGTATCCGCATGGCAGAGCAAGCCTGCGAATCCTACGGCTTCAAGGTAAGTGAAGAAGTCAGCCGTATTTTCTCCGACATCCGCAAAACTCATAACCAAGGCGTATTCGATGCCTATACCGACGAAATGAAGCTGGCCCGTAAGGCCGCCATCATCACCGGTCTTCCCGACGCTTACGGCCGCGGCCGGATTATCGGCGACTACCGCCGCGTTGCTCTTTACGGTATCGATCACCTGATCGCCGAGAAAAAGAAGGACCTTTCCAACACTGGCCTGCGTACCCTGAGCGATGACATCATCCGCCTGCGTGAAGAGCTGAACGAGCAAATCCGCGCTTTGAGCGAGCTGAAGAAGCTGGGCAAGGCTTACGGCTTCGACCTGTCCCAGCCGGCACAAACTGCCAAGGAAGCCTTCCAATGGCTGTACCTGGGTTACCTGGCTGCCATCAAGGAACAAAACGGCGCTGCCATGAGCTTGGGCCGCACCTCCACATTCCTGGACATTTATGTAGAACGCGACCTGAAAGCAGGCGTCATGACCGAGCAACAAGCTCAAGAGCTGGTTGACCACTTCGTTATGAAGCTGCGTCTGGTGAAGTTTGCACGGACTCCGGAATACAACGAGCTGTTCAGCGGCGACCCCACCTGGGTAACCGAGTCCATCGGCGGTGTAGGCATGGATGGCCGTCCGCTGGTCACCAAGAGCTCCTTCCGCTTCCTGCACACCCTCGACAACCTGGGCCCGTCCCCGGAGCCGAACCTGACTGTGCTCTGGTCGACACATCTGCCTGAAGGCTTCAAGGACTACTGTGCCAAGATGTCCATCAAAACCAGCGCTATCCAGTATGAGTCCGATGATCTCATGCGCAACGAGTTCGGCGACGACTACGCCATCGCCTGCTGCGTATCCGCAATGCGTGTCGGCAAGCAAATGCAATTCTTCGGCGCCCGCGCCAACCTGGCCAAGGCTCTCCTGTACGCCATCAACGGTGGTGTGGACGAAAAGCTGAAGATTCAAGTCGGCCCGACCTTCGCTCCTATTACTTCCGAGTACCTGAACTTCGACGAAGTGATGAAGCGGTTTGACGATATGATGGAGTGGTTGGCCGAACTGTACATCAACACTCTGAACTGCATTCACTACATGCATGACAAATACAGCTACGAGCGCATCGAAATGGCTCTGCACGACACCCATATCCTGCGCACCATGGCAACCGGTATCGCCGGCTTGTCCGTAGCGGCTGACTCCCTGTCCGCCATCAAGTACGGCAAGGTAAAGACCATCCGTGACGATAACGGCCTGGTTGTAGACTTCACCACCGAAGGCGAGTTCCCGAAATACGGCAACAACGATGACCGTGTGGACCAACTGGCAGTGCAACTGGTAGAATCCTTCATGACCAAGCTGCGCAAGCACAAGACCTACCGGGATTCCGTACATTCCATGTCCATTCTGACCATCACCTCCAACGTGGTGTATGGCAAGAAAACCGGTAACACTCCGGACGGACGCCGTGCCGGCGAACCGTTCGCACCTGGCGCTAACCCGATGCACGGCCGCGACGAGAAGGGCGCATTGGCTTCCTTGTCCTCCGTCTCCAAGCTGCCTTACCAAGCATCCGTAGACGGCATTTCTAACACCTTCTCCATCGTGCCGCATGCACTGGGCAAGGATGACCATTCTCAAATCAAAAACCTGGTTGCCATTCTGGACGGTTATGCCGTGAAGCAAGGCCACCACTTGAACATCAACGTGTTCAACCGCGAGACCCTGACGGACGCTATGGAGCATCCGGAGAAGTACCCGCAACTGACCATCCGGGTATCCGGCTATGCTGTTAACTTCATCAAGCTGACCCGCGAACAACAGCAAGACGTCATCAACCGTACCTTCCACAGCAGCCTGTAAAACAACACGAAACGGAAGGCCCTCGAAAAGCCCGGAATGCGCCGCGTGCGTATTCCGGATTTTTTCCCCGGGGGGAACCGCGGCGCAAACCGGGAGGTTTATCCGGCTGCATCATATATGCAATACATCTCAATGACTGCAAGAAAGCACACTTGAATTTTTTTGCAAAATAGACTACTGGACACCCGGGTTTACGCATGCTATGCTGACGGCTTGGGATGATGTTCATAAAGGAGGCGGCATACGATGAAGGGAAATATCCATTCCATTGAAACCTTCGGTACCGTAGACGGACCCGGCATTCGCTATGTGGTGTTCACCCAGGGCTGTCTGCTTCGCTGCTTATACTGCCACAATGCAGATACATGGGAAATCGGCACGGGCAAGGTGATGACAACGGATGAGATTATGGCTGATTTCGAAAGCTACCTTCCTTTCATCGAAGCTTCCGGCGGCGGAATTACCGTCAGCGGCGGCGAGCCGTTGCTCCAGATGGATTTTATGGTTGACCTGTTCCGCAAGTGCAAGGCCCGCGGCATTCATACTACCGTGGACAGCTCCGGCGGCTGCTACAGCACCGAAGAAGGATTTCAGGCCAAGCTGAAGGAGCTGATCCAGTATACGGATCTGGTTCTGCTGGACCTGAAGCATCTGGACGACGATGCCCACCGCAAGCTTACCGGACGGAGCAACGCCAACATTCTGCAATTCGCCCGTTTTCTTTCGGATAACAAGGTGCCTGTATGGGTCCGCCACGTGCTGGTTCCCGGCTGGACTGACAGCGAGGATCATCTGCGGCGGATGGGGGAATTTATCAAGACCCTGGAGAATGTCAAGAAAATCGAGATTCTTCCTTACCACAAGCTGGGTGTCTACAAATGGAAAACCCTGGGCTACAAGTATGCTCTGGAAAATGTGGAGCCGCCTTCAGCCGAAAGCGTCCAGCTTGCCAAAGAGCTGCTTGGTGCCGCGGATTCCACTTTATCCGGTTCTGCAGCCAAATAAAAGAATACAACAAAGCCGGGACTGCCCTTGGGCGTGCTTGCAAACTCCTCAAGCGGATTTGCAAACACGGCCTAATGGGGCTGGCCCGGCTTTTCATCATTTTCCTTGCTAGAAGCGCGAATATAGGAGGTGCGCCCATGTGGCCTTCCCGTCCCAAACACCGCCATGCCCAATCCGCATCCTTGCCGGAGAACGAACCACGCCCGACCATTCCGCTGCCTGCCGAAGTCTATGTGGATCAGGACGCGGTTTCCGCAGGTCATACCCAAGTGGCCCATTGGCTGGATGAAAAATATGAGGAGTTCGTAGCCGGCGGCGGTCTGGATCGTCTGCCCGGCAAGGGCAAACCCCTGACGGTGCCCACAGGAGATGTGATGAACACCATCCTGAAGCAGGCCGGCGTCCCCCACCCTTGGGTGCTCCTAAGGCTGACCATCAAGGAATCCATCGAGGATATCGCACATCTGTTGAAGCGTGCACCGGATGATCCATCCATTGACGGACAGCTGGCGGAGGTGAACAAACGCATTGTCCAATACAATGTGGAGTCTCCGAGTATGGCATTACACAGGCGGAAGCTGACCCGGGAGAATATCCGGGCTGAGCTGGAGAAGTGGAAGTAACTGTTTAATTCTATCGCGGGTGCCTGCCGTACCCTCGCGGCTGCCCGATCAGCGGATACATCGATGGGCAGCTGAAGTTAACGGGTGAGCCGATGGACAGCTTAAGTTGGCGGGTTGCGCCGATGAGTAGCTTAAGTTAGCAGCATGAGCCAATAGAAAGCTTAAGTTAGCGGGTTGCGCCGATAGGCTGGGTAATTTGTGGGGAGGCATATCGTTGGGCAACTGCAAAAGTGCAGTTATTTCTACCCGTTCATCCGATTTCAGCCTGTATAACTGCAAAAGTACAGTTATTTCTCTAAATACACGGGAAATGACCCTGAAGTAAGCAAAATAACTGCACTTTTGCAGGATGCGACCGCGACGGGTTATTATCGGGAGAAATAGATGCACTTTTGCATTTCACGGCACCTTGCCAGCATATTTAACTCACCTTCAACCTAATTTCGCCCTCCCTTTCCCCCGCTTCCATCCACCTTTAATCTACTTTCAACCCGCCTTTACCCCCACTTTCAACTTACCTTTCTCGCCGCTTTACCGCAGCAGCATGTTTCCCGTTTTATACGAAGGCGTCCCTTCCGATTTTAGCCATTATCCCTCTCAGCTCCGATGAGCTCACACCCCCGGAGGTTCTTTGCGCTGACGGAAACCCGATAGGTCCGGGCAGATTCCAGGGGCTGCCGCCATATTGTGCGGGGAGAGGCTGGTTCCAACCGCTTCCCCCGATTATGGTGCGGTACAGCTTCGGGTAATCCGGGTGGACCACGATATCCATCAGATAAGCGGAGGTCTGGCTGAAGGGACGGCGCTTCCGGTTTAAGGACTCGATAATCTCCCCGCCCGTTTTGATGCCAATGCCATGTCCATAATAGAGACCGTTAAACATCAGCAGCACATTCTCCCCCTGCCATTCCGGGTGGTCCGGCGAAACATCGGGATTCTTGAAATACTGCACATCTCCCGGCACCGCATCCTGAGGTTTTTTGGAATCCACCAGCATCAGGTCCTCATCATAGTGCCAATCGTACAAAAGCAGTCCTCCGAACCACAGGTTAAACAGCCCGTCCCCAAGACTGTCCAGCATGCCTTTGTACAGCACAATCACCATGGCCGTCGCACACTCAAAGGCATACAGCGGCCCTTCCTGAAAAATATTGCGGATCCCGTCTGCAGGGGTCACATTCGGCAGAAGCCGGAAGCCCCCCCTTTCATCCCGCCTCCAATACAGGGGATTGCAGCGGGAATCCCGGAACACCGCAAATTGGGCTCCGCTTGTCTGCAAGGCCTGAGCCGCCTCTGTAAGCAGGACCCTGGTGCGGAGCTCAAAGCCCAGCTCCTCCCATGAAGCATACCGGTACATGGTCTGTTGGCCGGCCTTCATCCAGAAAATCTCCGTCTCCGCAGGAGTCGCTCCCGCCGGCGGCTGGTTTGCTATTGCACCTTTAACCTCAATCACGCTGTTTTCGCCCCCTCCTGTAGCATGAAGCCGCTCATTACGGGAACGTAAGAGCGGCTCTTTCGCAGCTGTACATGATATCAGGATATGGGCGAAAGCTTGAACAGGTTACTCCCCGGCAAAAGAAGCCCGGCTGCCAATCAGAAATCAACCGAAGAAAAAGTCCAGTGTGGAACCAAGCTCCCCCGATTTTTTACCCCGTAAAATATTCGGGTCATAAATCTCCACAAACCCGCAATCCGTGCACGAAACAAATAAGTAGTGATGATGCTGGATATCCAACAGCTTGGATAAGCCCGTTCCGGTCATCGCCACCTCCTGGATGCTGCTGGACCTGCCCCCGCACTTGGTACACCGGAAGCGGCTGGCGATGATGTCTTCCACTCTATCCGTGGGATCCCGCTCCTCCCCCGTCTCTTTGCCCTCCAGTTCCCCGGACTCCGCCTCCAATACGGCCTCCTCCGGCAAAAAAATGGCCGTCTTACAATGAGGACAACGGTCATGGACCGGTTCCATCTCCTTATAGCACCATGGACATTCCATATGGGTATCCCTCCATCACGATATTAATGGCATAGATCATTCATATGGCAAAGCAGTGTAAGGCAGAACAATGTAGAGCGGCGGCGACCCCAAACGCTTATTTGTCTGTGCTCCTGCTGCGGAACCGGGCCACCTCTGCGTCATCCGGCTCCTGTCCGCCATAACGGGCCCGTTCGTAGGCATCGCTCAGCTCCCGGTCCAGAAGCTTCGCCGCCGTCTGTCCGGCAGCGGCGGCCTGCAGCCCGGGCTTCGGCTTGGCCGCTTCCCGGGCAGCTGCCGCGGCTGCTTCCGCCGGGGTCCATTCCGCCTGCCAGCGGAAGCCCACCCGGACGGCCCGGCGCACTGCCTGGGCATAGAGGTACCGCATCCGCTGGCGGTTGTCCGCGAGATCCTCCCAACGGGCCTCGCGGCGGCCTTGGAACAAGCGTTTCAGCCGTCCCAACGGACCGCCGCCGCCGGGTTTCCCCTCCCGGGTGGACAGCACCGTATCCACATAACCCGGGTCAGGGTCCTCCGCCTGGCCTTTGCCTCTGCGGGCGAACCAGGCCGCAACGCGTTTCAGCCAGCCCGGAAACCACCGTGACAATCCCTTGACGCAGTAATAAACGAAGGCTGCTGCTGCTGCAATAAAGACCACCATCAGCAGGTATTCCAGAATGACCCAAATGAGGGCCGGGTCACCCTTGGGTTCAGGCAGGCCGGATTGCTGCGGCCCCGGTGTAGCTGCCGGCTCCGGCGGCAATTCCACCGGTTCTCCGGCCATCAGTCCCAGCAGCCAGCGCAGCGCTTCCTTCACCGCCGTGCCGATGGCGCCGTCCACCAACCCCCAGAAGGAGAGAAGAAAAATCGGAAGGCCGAATACGGCCACCAGAAGCCGATTAAAGCGCCTCATGTGGCGGGCGGAAGCACTCCTGCCCCTTCCTCCATAAGCGCCCCCGGACATAGAATACGAATTACCGATCAGGATCGCCAGCAGAAACAGCACCGACGCAATCACCGCAAGACCGTCGGAATAGCTGCCCAGCCCTTCGGCCCGGTGGATATAAAAGCCGGAGGGGGCGCATAAGGCCAGTCCCATCCAAGGAAAGATGGGCTGGATTTCGCCTTTGCCGGAGCGGACGGCCCCTGCGGCCCGGATGGCCAGGACAGCCCCCGCCACCGCCGATAGCAGCGCGTTATACGAAACGCCGTGCAAGAGCCACGCCCAGCCCACCACCAAGGGTGCCGTCCAGAGAATCAGCAGCCCCCGCCTGTTCAAAAAAGGTATCGCCGCCGATAAGGCACCCCATACGGTGTAGCCTGCCAACCCCGCCAGCCAGCCCCAAGCCCAGGCGCTGCCGTTATACATCGAGCCGGCTATCCCCAGCAGCACCGGAGACAGGGATATCAGCTCCAGCCAGCCCGGAGCGATGCCGGTCCAGCTTTTTTTTGCATATGCCAAAAACGGATTGCCGGTCTTCATGGTCAACCTCCCTACTTACGTAAATCAAACCCGGTAACAGCCTCTGCCCCCGGTCCTCAGCCTGCTTGCGCCTGGTCATCCGGAGAACCGGGCCGGACTTGGTCCGCTTGATGCTTGTCCCCGGCTAAACGCTCCCGCTCCAGCGGCAAAAGCAGCACCTTGCTGCCCTGCTCCTCCAGCGCCTGCATCTGCTCCTCCAGAAGCGGGCTCTTGTAGGCGGAAATGAGAACATAATCGCAGGATTCCTCCAGCCGTTCCCCTTCCAGCCGCAGATACTCGGCAAAATGCACCTGCTGCTCCAGCTTCAGCTGGGCCATGGCATCCAGCACCTGTTTATGGTGCACATTGCCTGCTCCCGGAGCCAGCCGGATGCTGGTCTCCGGCTCATCCACAGTCGGCGCGTTGCAGCCGAAGCCAACCGGCATCCCTTCCGCCAGCGCCTGCTCCACCAGGGTTAACGCACAGCGGATGCCCCACTCCATCAGGGCCTCCTCGTTTACCTCAGCCCACATGTCTTCTTTTTCCGCAATGTTCAAAAGAATCATCAACCGCCGGTCGGCGGTATAGCCATGCTCCCGGACCTGAAGCTGCCCCGTGCGGGAAGTGGCCTTCCAATGAATGGACCGCAGGGAATCCCCGCTGCGGTATTCCCGGACCCCCAGCATCAGATAGGGGTCCTCCACCATCCAGCGCTTAACGGCAAATTCCCCCTGCCAGCCCCGCCAGGGCAAAGGCAGCTCCTCCACGGGGACGGAGCGGGGATACACCAAAAGCCGCTGATTGACCCGGTCCGTGCGTACCGACTGGGAAATCCCGAACAGATCCCCGCAGCTGAGGGTAACGGTCTCCAGATCATAGCAGCCCCGTCTTATACAGCGGACCTTGTGCTGGCGGATCACCTCGGTATGGCCCCACAGGGAAAACAGACTCCGGTGGTTCTGCAGCCGTGCGCCGGTGGCGATGCTGAGATTCTCCTGGCTGACAAACTGGAGGCTGGACGACAGCAGCGCTTCCAGACGCAGCCAGGGCAGGGGCAGGGCCTTGTCGTTGACAATATGCTCCTGCATCTCCACCATATCGCCTTCCACACAAAAGTCACGGTCAAACTTGCGCCTGTAATCCAGCCGCTTGAGCCCCCGCCGGCGGAACAAAACCGACTGGCCCCACAGGGCAACCAGCGCCACTATCGCCAAAAGGGAAACACTCACAGATGTATTGCCTCCTATCTTGAATCACTTGGTCGATGCCGCAGGCCGGACCCGTTATGATGAGCCACGAAACTAGGGTGTGTCTGAAAGCTCCGAGGGGAGCAAATGTTAGCCAGACACAGCAGTCAAGTACGTGATATTGTGCCACTGCCCAAAATCGGCGGCCGCTTGCCAACATATAACGGAACTTCTGTGCTCCACAGCCCAGTAACCAGCTCCTCGCTGTGTAACGGAACTCACAGCACCTTAGAGGCCAAAAACCGGCTTTTTCGGCGCGTAACGGAACTCACAGGCTCTTAGAAGGTTTATTAGCGTGAATTGCGACCAATTTTGGCGTCTAAGAGCTTCTCAGTTCCGTAAGAAATTCAAACGTCTCCATTTTTGCCGCTAAGGTGTCCTCAGTTCCGTTAGGCCCTGAAGCTTATACGCCATTGCCTCCAATGTAACGACACGAGGACAGCGTCCGCAGGTTCGGTCCATACAGCGCCCAAGGGGCGTGTTTGGATCAGTTGGTCCGTACAGCGCCCAGGGCGTGTTTGGATCAGTCGGTCCATACAGCGCCCAAGGGGCATGCTTGCATCAGCGGGCCCCGCAGAACTCCCCTGGGCCCAACTACCGCGCGCCCAGCTCCTCGGCGGATTCGGTGGGCACCGGGGTTTCGGCGAGAATCCGCCGGATCGCCGATTCCGCCACCCGCTCGAAGGGGTTGCCCCGGCGGGCCGGCAGCACCCGGTGGGCCCAGACAGGCACCGCCATAGCCTTCACATCATCCGGCGACACATAGTCTCTGCCGGCAAGCGCAGCCCGGGCCTGGACCACACGGAGCATGGCCAAGCAGCCCCGGGGGCTGACCCCCGAAAGCAGGTCCTTATCGCTGCGGGTCCTCTCCGCCAAGTCCAGAATATACCCGTATAAGTCGTCATGGACGGTAACCGCCGTGTAGCTCGCCTGGGCTGCACGGATCTGGGCCGCATCCGACACCGGGGTAAGGGATGCCAGCGGGTCCGCGCTCCGGAAGCGCCGGAGGATTTCGATCCCTTCCTCACGGCCGGGATACCCCATGCTGATCTTCAGCATAAACCGGTCCAGCTGTGCCTCGGGAAGGGGAAAGGTGCCCTGGTTCTCCAGAGGATTCTGGGTAGCCACCACCAGGAACGGCTGCTCCAAGGGATAGGTAACTCCGTCAATGGTCACCTGGCGCTCCTCCATACATTCCAGCAGTACCGACTGGGTGCGGGGAGTGGCCCGGTTGATTTCGTCTGCCAGCAGCAGATTCGTAAAAACCGGCCCCGGCCGGAACTGGAATTCCGAACGTTTCATATCAAAAAAGTTGATTCCGCTTACATCTGCCGGCAGCAAATCCGGAGTAAACTGGATGCGGCTGAAGCCGGTGTCCAGCGACCGGGCCAGCGCCTTGGCCAGCATGGTTTTGCCTGTTCCCGGCACATCCTCCAGCAGCACATGCCCCGACGCCAGCAGCGCCATCAGCAGCTGGTCGATAACCTCCTCCTTGCCTACAATCACCTTTTCCACATTGCGTTTGACCTGTTGGCCCCAATCCTGAATTTCCTGCAACCTCATGTTGCACTCCGCCTCCCTTGCATCTCACAATCTATTATCTTATCATACCACAGGAAGAAGGCAGGACGTGAGCCCTTCCGCCCAGAAATTACCTTTTCTCCATAAATCCGCTCCAGCATCGTCCATTCTTCCAAAAAAATCGACAGATTTTTGGCCTCCTTTTTCCAGGGGATGTATACTAATAAAAGAGGGAGTTATTGGACAAGGAGGCGATATGATGCATATGCTCCGCGGCTACAGGCGCGCAAGCTTTCTGCTGCTGGCTTTCCTGCCGGTGCTGGGTATGGCCTTTATCCGGGTTATGCCGGAGGGTGGGGCTTTGCTCGTCCAAAAGCCGGCCTACGGCATGATGCTTGCCGCTGCCGTGCTCCTGTCGGGCTGCCTGGGGGTAGCCGCAGGACGCTCTTACCTGATGGAGCTGGATGTTTCCCTGCGGTATTTTGCCCTGGCGTTTGCCGGCTTTGCGTTTATGGCCGCGTTCCAGGCGCTCCTGACCCCGGCAGCCGAAAGGGAAACCGCCCTTTTCCTGGGCATCGGCTCCTTGTCGCGGCTAATCCTATGTATCTACAGCTATTTGGGGCTGCGTTCCCAGCTGGCCAAACGGTCTCCGGAATTCCGCAAAAAACCGCTCTCCTGGTGGCACAAGCATTTTGCCGCATGGGCGTGCGCCATACTCCTGACCGGAGCCATAGCCGAAGCAGGCCTCCTCCATTCTTATGTCATTACCGTCATCGAGCTGCTCGCCCTGCTCACTGCTTTGGCGGCATCGGCCCATCTGCTTATGGTGCGCAGCTATTCCTCCTTGGGGCGGAATCATTTGTTTGCCCAGCTAATTTTGGCCCAGGCTTCTCTGATTGTTATCCTTGCGGCTCCCTGGAGCGCTCTCTGGTGGTTTGCCCATGGCGTTACCACCGCCGCTTTCCTGGTGCTGGGTTATGCGCTGATGCGTTCCTATGAAGAAACCCGCTCCATCGGACGGGTTTATAATGAAAATCTGCTGTATCCCGCCCTGCGGAGCGTCATGCGGACCACCCACGAGGGATTTGTCATGACGGATAACCTGGGCAGAATCAACTACGCTAACCCCCAGATGGAGGAATTCTTCCAGGAAAAACCGGCCCCCGGACAACTCATCGCCGCCTATCTGGCGAGACAGAACCTGAAAACCGCCACCCGGGAGGCCCTTTCTCCCGTCGTGGAAAGCCTGCTCTCCGGGGCGGCGGCCAGCATTGACCTCCATGTGGAGGCTCCCCGGGACGGAAGCGACCCGGTCTATTACGAATTCTACGCCTCCCCCGTGCTGGACGAGCTGAGCCGGGCCCGGATCGGCTACCTGTTCGTCTTCCACAACCGTTCGGAGGAGGTGCGCCTGAACCGGATGAAGGATGATTTCATCAGCATTGTCTCCCACGAGCTGCGCACCCCCATGTCCGCCATTCAGGGCTTTACCGAAATTTTGCTGGAACGGGAGGTTCCCCCGGAGAAAAGAGTCCGCTACCTGGAAACCGTCCACAATGAGGTGGTCCGGCTGTCGGCGCTGGTGGATGATTTCCTCGACATCCAGCGCATGGAGACGGGGCGGCTGGCCTACCACTTCGAGCCTCTGGATTTGGGCGGGCTGGTGGCGGAGGTCGCCGGGCAATGGCAGGGGACGGACAAACATACCCTGCGTCTCGACCTGCCTGCCCACGGGTTTTTCATCCGCGGGGACAGGGAACGGATCATCCAGGTGCTGCACAATCTGATCAGCAATGCGGTCAAATACTCCCCCGGCGCTGAGGCGGTGGATATTTCCTTGTCCTGCACCGACGGCCGCGCCGCTATCCGGGTGAAGGATTACGGGCTGGGCATTCCCGAGGAAAGCCTGACCCGCTTGTTCCAGAAGTTCTACCGGGTAGAGACAACCCGCCACCGCAAAATCCGCGGCACCGGGCTGGGGCTGTCCATTGTGCGGGAAATTGTGGATACCCACGGCGGGGAAATCCAAGTGGAATCCGTTTCCGGAAGCGGCTCCGAATTCTCCGTGCACCTGCCTGCTTATGAACCGCCGGAGCTGAAAGGGAGAATCGCCGTCCTGCAGGAGCCGGACGAGAAAAACCCGCTGCTCCTGGACACCGCCGCAGAGCGTGCCGGGGAACCCTTGCGGTTTGTCAGCCGGGAGGAGCTGTTGTTCGTGCTGGAGCAAACCCGCTCCCTGCCCAAGCTGTGGATCGCCGACATCCCCTTGGAGGAGCAGCGGGACGGCTGGAGTCTCCTGCGGATGCTGCTGGAGGAGAAGCGGTACCTGACAAGCCCGCTGCTCATGTCCGTAAGAGGAGGGACACCTAGCAACGGCTATGGACATGGCAACGGCTCCGGGGATGGGGGAGCCAACAGCCTCCCGGACCGCCACTCCTGCTTGGACCGCATGGCCCGGGAGCTGCTGCGGCGTCCTGAGGAGGGCCAGCTGCTGGCCGCCGCCTATGACGAGCAGGCTCTTCTCCAGCTGCTCCACCGCCAGGGCATCGAGATCGCCGGCATTGAGCGGAGCAGCGGCATCAGCACCTTTGCCATTTTCGCCCATCCCAAGGATTCAGAGGAGCCGGCTTCTTAGCACAAACCCATGTCCGCTTCCTGCCATCTCCTTGATGACGCGGCGCATCCGGAACGCTATAATGATGGAGAAGCGCCGGTGAACGCTTACACCAAGAGAATGGCGGGAAGAATGGCATGACTCATCCCCATAAGGCCCGATGGCTGGCCAAAAGCAGCAGCATGCTGAAAAATAGAGGCAAGGCGGTATTCCGCCAGGCCTGGTTCCGCTTTGTCCTGAAACGGGCAGCGCTTGTTGTACTCCCCTTCCTGCTGGTTTTCCTCACAGAAGCCTTAACCCGTCAAAGCTGGTATGCGGCCTTTGTCTGGATGGCTGACTATAACAATGAGTTTGTATTGAACTACTGGATCGCTTTTTGGGTCACCCTGGTAACAGCCGCACTCACAGGCCGCACCCGTGCCGCCTCCGTTTTGCTGCTTGCCGGGATAACGGTAACCGGCATATGGAGCGGCATCAGCATGAACCGCACCGGACTGCCTCTTTTGCCTTGGGTCATCATGCTTCCCGGAGGGGAGCCGGACCCGGTTGCCGGGCTCAATCCCCACCTCACTTCCGGGCTGCTTGCAGGAGTGGTTATTGCAGCCGCGGTACTGATGCTGGCCTTCCGGATCCCCGGAACGAGGCTGGGCCGGCGGGAACGGCTTTTGTACGCTGCTTCCGGCTTGCTTATTCTGGGCTCCGCTTATCTCAACAGCCCGCTTCCCTTTACGGACCATCTGCGCCTGCCCTGGATCCATTATGAGCAGGAGGCCAACTACAGCCGCAACGGCTTCTGGGCTTCGACCCTGGACAACCTCCATTTCGTAGCGCCGGTGCGGCCGGCCGGCTCCGCCAAAGGAGAGCTCCGCAGCCTGATCCGTTCATTGCCTGCTTCGCCCTCCTACGCAGAGCAAATCAGATCTCAACCCGAGAAGGCTTCCCATGAACACCCCAATGTGATCGTGCTGCTCTCCGAAAGCTTCTGGGACCCGACCTTGCTTCCGGAGGTGCGCTTCAGCGAGGACCCGATCCCCTTCTTCCACTCCATGATGGCCGAAACCACCGGTGGCTGGATGCTCAGCCCCCAGTTCAGCGGCACAACCGCCAACGTGGAATTTGAGGTGCTGACGGGCAATTCTGTCCGTTTTCTGCCCAAGGATGCCATCGCCTATATCAGCTATATGGGCCGGGGTGTGGATTCGCTGGCCGGCATCTATGCCCGGCAGGGTTATACCACCACGGCCATTAACCCGTACTTCAACTGGTTCTTCAACAGCCGCAACGTCTACCGCAATATGGGCTTCTCCCGGTTTATCAGCTGTGAGTTCTTCGAACCCCGCTTCCACGGGCCCAATTTCGAGGACAGCCAGGTGATGGACAAAATTATCGAAGCCATGGACAGCTCACCCGGTCCAGATTTCGTATTCGCCAACACCATGGAAAACCATGGCAGCTACGAAAACAAATTTTACTCCAACCCCATCTCCGTAAGTGGTCCGTTAAGCGCCAAGGCCAAGAACATCCTGGAGAATTACGCCACAGGCGCCCAAGCCTTCGACCAGGCCTTCCGGAAGCTGGTGGAGCATTACCGCAAGAGCGGGGAGCCGACGGTCATTCTCTCCTTCGGCGACCACCTGCCCGGTCTCGGTCCGGATTATCTGGCTTACCGGGAGGGGGGGTTCCTGCATAAGGAGGACTCGGATGCCCAGAAGATGGAGAAGCTGCATTATACCCCCTTCGTCATCTGGGATAATATGAAGCTCCAGCCTCGTGAGAGCCTGCGGATGAATGCCAGCTTCCTGGGCCCTTATCTGCTCCATTACGCCGGAAGCCCCGGCACTTATTACACCGATTACCTGTATGCCTTGTCCCAGAAACAGCCCATCATCCCCATCCGTCCTTATGCCCATGCTTACCCGGCGGACAACAAGGAGCTTGCGGATTACAAGCGGCTGCAATACGACATTCTCTTCGGCAGTCAGGAGGGTTACCGCCTTCAGGGCATCGCAGGTTCGGTTCCGGCGGCCAGGTTCGAGATGGGCTACGGCAGTCCCGCCCTGGCCAAAATCTTCCGGGACACCACCGGCAAGCTTGTGGTGGAGGGAGGACGGTTCAGCAGCGACTCGGAGGTATGTCTTGACGGCAAACCCCTCCATACGGTCTACGACAGCCCCCAAAGGCTGACCGTGTGGCCGGAGGACCTGCCTCCGGTCCTGGCCGGCGCCTGGAGCGTGCAGCTGGCGGACCGGAAGCATACAATTATCTCCAGATCCGGCGAGCTGGTCCTGTCCGCAGAGGAACTGGAGGCACATTGAAATCATGAAGCGTTAACCCTTCAGCAAAGGAGCTCCGGCTATGGTTGAATTGTCCCATCATCAAGCCCAAAACATTGTGGATCGTATGATGAAAGACATTCCGTACAATATCAACATTATGGATCACACCGGTACGATTATCGGCAGCGGAAACAAAAGCCGGATCGGCACGCTTCATCATGGGGCGGTGGAGGCCATCCGGCAGCGGAAGCCCGTGGATATTTACGAGGATGAAACCTATGTGAAGAAGGGCATCAATCTGCCCATTGAGCTGAACGGCCGGATTGTAGGTGTGGTGGGCATCAGCGGCGAGGTGGAGGAAACACGTCCGTTCGGGAATTTGCTGAAGTCCGCCGTGATCCTGCTGATTGAGCAGAGCATAACCCTGGAAAAGGAAAATGCCAAAATGAATCAAAAAAGACAATTTTTTGATCTCATTGCCGAGATGGACGTGGAATATACCAAACCCGTCATCGACCAGGCCCTGACCTATGGCCTCCACCTGTCCAAACCCTCCCAGGTGATGGTCGTGGAGTTTCCCCGGGAAACCTCCGAGGACCTTATCGACAGCTATCCCTGCTTCAAATTGTCCAACCATTCCCTATGTATCATCGTGCAGGACAACGACGGGATCGCCCGGCTGCAAAACCTTCTGCGTACCCAGCACCCGGCAGCATTCATGTCTGTTAGCAAAATGAATGACACGGTCTCCATGGGCTACGGGCAGGCCAAGGCCGCCATGCGTGTGCTCAAGGGTGTCTTTTATAACGAAACCGTCATCTTCTATGCCCAGTGTGAATTCATTGCCGATATGGCCAAACCGCCCAAGCCGGGAGACGCCATCCAGCAGATCACCGACTTCCTGCACATGGACGGAGAATTGATTAAGACCCTCCAGATATATATCAACTGCAACCTGAACGCCAACGAAACAGCCAATCAGCTGATCATCCACCGCAACACCTTAAATTACCGCCTGGCCAAAATCCACAAGCTGACCGGCAAGGACCCCAAGAATATTCTGGAGCTGGTGGAATTGGTATTTGCGCTTATCGCCCGGGTGAAATAAACCTAAACCCGCTTACGAAAAAAAGGATGCCCCCGCTGCACCGGGGACATCCTTTTATTTATTTCAACAATCGGGCGACACTCTCCGCCGTACGGGCCACATTGGCCTTGCCTTGGGCCAGCAGGGTTTCCAGCTCCGCCGCTCCCGGCACGATGCCGAAGATGGCGTCGAAGCCTTCCTCATACAGCACCTCGATGTCCTGTCCGATATAACCGGCCAAGGCAATTACCTTCATGCTGCTGTCAACTTTTTTGGCCGCTTGAGCCACACCGAAGGGAGCCTTGCCGAACTTGGTTTGGAAATCGATCCCGCCTTCGCCGGTGATGCAATAATCCGCTCCATGGAGCTTTTCCTTCAATTGGGTATACTCAATCACAATATCGATACCCTTGCGCATGTTGGAATTGGTGAAGGCCAATAAACCTGCCCCAAGACCGCCTGCACCGCCTGCACCGGGCACATCGATGATTTCAATGCCCAGCTGTGCCTTGACCACCTCACCGTAATGGCGCAGGTTTTGGTCCAGCGTTTGCACCATTTCCGGGGTTGCTCCCTTCTGCGGGCCGAATACAACGGAGGCTCCGCGTTCGCCGCACAGCGGATTGGTCACATCCGATGCCACCAGAATATGGATGTTCTTGATCTGCGGAATAACACCGCTGGTATCAATTTTGTCCAGAGCGCCCAGGAACCCGCCCCCGAAGGGCAGCTCCCGGCCGGCCTTGTCCAGGAACCTGTAGCCCAAGGCTCTCGCCATGCCTGTCCCGCCGTCATTGGTGGCACTTCCGCCAATTCCCAGGATGATCTCGGTAATACCCTTCTCGATACAGTCCCGGATCAGCTCCCCCGTTCCATAGGTGGTGGTAATCATGGGGTTTTTGGTTTCCTTGGTCACATGATGGATGCCGCTGGCCGAAGCCATTTCAATGACGCCGGTTTTCCCGTCGCCCAGAATGCCATAGCGGGCAAGCACCGGATTACCCAGAGGACCGGTGACCTCCTTTTCAATCAGGGTGCCGCCGGTGGCGTCCACCAGGGACTGGACAGTGCCTTCGCCGCCGTCCGCCATGGGCACATGAATACAGGTTGCGTCGGGAATGGCCCGTTTAATGCCTATTTCCATGGCTTCGCAGACTTCCTTGGCCGTCATGCTTTCCTTGAATGAATCCGGAGCCAAAACAAATGTTTTTTTCATGATGTTTACTCCAATCTTTTAAAGGATAAATCCGTACAGAATGACGGCCACGATGGTCATGGTCAAACCGACCATGCTTTCGTACATAACCACCTTCATTCTGTCCTTCATGCTCATGCCCATTGCATTACGGGTAACATGGAAGTAGGTTCCATGGGGCAGATGGTCGATGACGGTTGCGCCGGCATGGGTCATCACCGCTGCGGACAACGGGGCTACGCCGGTGTTCAGAATGGCATTGGAGAAGGAGCCGGTGGCCAGAATAACGCCGGTGGACGTGGAGGCCGTTGCGGCTGCCATCAGAATACCTGCAATGGGAGCCAGGAAGGTTCCCGAAAGTCCGGAGGCTTCTACAAGGGACACAACCTGGGAGGGCAGGCTGGAGGCTGTAATCAGTCCGCCGATGGCGCCTGCGCCGATAATGATCAGAATGGTGGGAGTCATCCGGTTAAGACCGGAGCTGCAATACTCCAGAATTTTCTTGCGTTTGCCCAATGCCAATGAGCCCACAATCCCCGCAAAAGGCAGGATATACAGGGAATCAATCTTAAGCTTTGCCAGCGCATCCAGACCCAGCATGGAGCCGACAGGGCTGATCATCAGGAGCACAATGGCGATAGCCGGTGTAACCAGCGATTTTGCCAAAGACGGGAGATTGGTAGTGCTGACCTTCTCCAGCTCGGCCGCTTCTTCGTCGGTTACCTTGGTGCCTTTATACTTAATCATGGAAGCAATGATAACCGCTACGATCACACCGCAGATAGCCGGAATCAAACCGCCCAGCATCACCTGGTTCACATCAAGCTTGTAGCCGCCCGCCGCCGCAATGGTATTGGGGTTCGGGGAGATAATGTTGCCAGCCTTGCCGCCGCCGGACAAAGCTACCAGCAGGGCTACCTTGGAGTAACCCATCTTGTTGCCTACAGACAAGGCAATAGGGGCCACAATCAGCACAGCTACGGGAATAAACACGCCTACAGCAGTAATAATCATCGTAGCCAGGGCCAGCGAGAGCATGGCTTTGGTGCCGCCCAGCTTGTCTACAATGGTCTTCGCAATGGCTTCGGCCGCCCCCGATTCCATCATAACCCCTGCAAAAACACCGGCGGCGATAATGCGGACAACGGTCCCCATTACGCTTTGTGTACCGGAGATCACAATGCTGACCGCTTGGGCAAAATCGGCTCCGCCGATAAATGCGCCTACAATCGCACCCAGAATTAATGAATACGTGGGAGCCAGTTTGAAGAGAATTAAAAGGATGGCCAGCAGGAGTCCGATCAAAGCCCCGACCCAACTAATAACCAATGGTGTCATGTCAAATCCTCCTTGTTAGTCGTGTAATCAATATTTCCCTACTATTCCTGGAATCTCATAATTAATCCGTTTATTCTCTCTCGTGGGTGCCCCCTTTATTCAAACCGTCTTTCTGAATACGTTTTCATTATAAAAAGATCATCAACTTTAAACAATTGATGATCCACTGAATTTTATTGTGCAAATGCACTATCCCTCTTCTGCCACATTGCCCACGGACAAGGCTCCATGCTGCCACAATACGCTGCGGAGCCGGTTTGTATCCTCCGGCCTGCAGCGGATGATGACCATTGCTTCCGGATGACGGCCGGGAGTCATTCTCCGCCAGAGCCGGTATTGGAAGAGCGCGCAGAGCCCAAACCCCAGGAGGAAACCGGATATTGCTGTAATCAACCCCCAAATCAAGGGGCCCCACTCCCGTATAAACCCCTGGCTGATCCCCACTACCGCACTGGCTGTCCCCAACGCCATTCCCGTTTCGAAGGAGGTTTGGACCCAATCGGATTTCCAGCCTGTCCCATCCCCTTCAGGTCCGGTGTGTAAGGGCACTACCATGATGCCGCGCCGCTCCACCCCGTCTTTCTCCAGGACCAGAAGCGCTTCCTCCAGTTCCAGAGACAGGTGAAAGGCTGCCATAATCAGCACTCGCCACTCCCCCTCGTCTTCAGCGCAGGAAGATCCGGACATCCGTATCCCCGTACCGCTCCTGCAAGTATTGGCGCTGCTCCATACGCAGCAAATTATTGCGTTCCCCCGCCGTTTCGAAGGCATGGTAGGCCGCCCCTCCCGCCACCGAAGGCATAAACAGCAGCCAGTGGCATCTCAGGACCTCAAGAGAGCCCGGCAAATCCCCCAATAGCAAACGGTGCAGGGAAACCGGTACAAAGGACAGACTGGAATAAACGCCCCACCAGAATACCGCATAAAGCGCCAGGCCGATCCGCTGGTTATAAAACTGTCCCATTCCCGGAAAAAACAGCGACATCAGCGCGGCGGAAAGCCTGCTCCGTCTGTCGAGAACCTGAATCTCCCTGGCATACATTGACCCGGGAGATATTCTCGCATTCTCCAGCACCGCCATCCGGTAAGTCTTGTTCAAGGTTTTGGCATTGACGTAGCTGTCCCAAATGGAAAGCATATAAATCAGCATGTATGCGACAGCCCAGCGCATCTCCAGAATATCCTTCGCCATCTGGAAACGTCCGGTGTACGAATACATCAACGCCTGGTTAATATGGGCCAGGGTGTTCAATATCACCTCAGCCAGGGTCAGCAGGACGCCCCGTATATATTGATTGATAAACAGATGTCCGAAGCCGGGGAAAGCGGCCGACCACCAGACAACCATCAGCGGGTTTTTGTATTTGAGGTACGTGACCCCACCCGGGCTAATGACGGACATAATTCTGCGAGGCGAAGAGCTATTCATGATGTATCCATCCCCAACCCTTTTTACCATCCATATTTTCCAACATTTGTAGTATGCCTCATTTTGAATAGACCGATACATCTAGCCCGTGTTTGCAAATACGGCCTAGCCCAGCCCGAAACAAAAAGACCGGAGGGTTTCCCTCCGGTCTAACCTGTGTACGACTATTAAGAGACTGCGCCGAAATAAGTACCGCGAATTTCCTCGCAGCTCCTAAGACGAAACCGGCAGTTTGTTTTCCTTGTTGCGGCGGTTCATCACCACATACAGGGGAAGCCCCAGCAGGGTGATGAGAATGGCCCACAGGCAATCATAGAACTGGTTGAACAAGGTGCTGCCCACCACGAACAGGGACCCGCCGATGGCCACCAGCGGAATAACAGGATACAGCGGAACACTGTACACCCGCTTCATTCCCGGATGGCGCCTGCGCAGGATGAAGATGGCGATAAACGCCAGAATATAAAAGATGTAGATGGCGAAAATAGCCATTTCGGACAGATAGTCCGGGTTGGTCAGGGTCATCATCACAATGGCGATGACTACCTGCAGCAGGGTTGCGCCTACAGGTGTGCCCAGCTTGGGATGCACCTTGGCGAAAACCCGGGAGAACGGCAGCTGCCCCCGCTCCGCCATTGCGAAGGTTACCCGCGGGAACGCCAATATCTTGCCGTTCAGACAGCCAAAAATGGAGATCAGAATGCCGATGCTGATCACCTTGCTGCCCAGTCCGCCCATGACCTGCTGGGCTACCGTACTGGCGGCGTTCTCCCCCAGCAAGGCAATCTGCGAGGCGGGCAGCACATGCAGCATGGCCAGGTTGACCAGTACATAGGCCACCATAACAATGGTCAATCCGCCTACGATGGCGATGGGCAGATGTTTGCCCGGATTTTTCATTTCCCCAGCCACATTGCCTACCAGCATCCAGCCGTCATAGGCCCACAGGGTGGCCAGAATGGCCGCTCCCATCCCCATCTGCTCGGCAATGCCGCTTTCCGCTCCCCAGATGGCAGCATCTCCCTTGATCAATCCAAGGACTGCAATCAGCACAATCGGCACAAACTTGGCTACGGTTGAAGCCGTTTGCACAAAACCCCCGTAGCGGGTCCCCAGGCTGTTCACCGTAAACAGGAAGAGTACAGCCGCCACACCCAGCCAAGGCTTCAGCGAAGCGTCCCAATGGAAGAAATTCGCCAGAAGGGAACCAAAATACAGACCCAACGCACCCATGATGGCCGGTCCGTAAATAATGGTCTGCATCCAGCCGGATAAAAATCCCCATACCTTGCCGTACACTTCCTCCAAATACACAACCAGTCCGCCCGTTCTCGGGAATTGAACGCTGATCTCCGCCATCGTCAATCCGCCCGCGATGCTGAGAAGGCCGCCCAGGATCCAGGCCAGCATAGCCAGATTGGAATCCCCCGCGTATTCAATAACCCGGCCCGGCTTCATAAAGATGCCCGAGCCGATAACCGTACCCATCACCAGCGAGATGGCTACCGAAATGCCGATTTGCTTCTGCAATTGTCCGCTCATGCGAATGTTAGTCCCCCATGTCCTCCAGCAGTGTACATCCGTCCTCCATTATAACGGACGGCATCCTCCGCCAACAGGGGCAATCTTGACAAATCGGTTAATTAACCACTATCTAATAAATAATCTTTTCCCCGTCTGGAAGGCCCTTTTAAGCCGTTGTCATTCGGAGATGGAATCCGTATTCAAGCCCACCCGTTTGATCCGGACATGGGTCTCCACAGTGACCTCCGCCCTTGCAAAATAGGTGTTCCATTCCTCCCGGATCGGCTTGAGAAACTTCGGCTGCTGGCGGTACATATGATTGCCGAAGCCGAAAATATCGGTCTTGTAGGTCTCTTGGGCTTTTTTCAGCGTCTGCCGGATATCCGACTCAATGGTTTCCTCCGCTAAGCGGGCATATTTTTCCAATTCCATGGTAGTGAGCGCATCGGGGGATTCGGTCATCTCCAGGAAGCTGTCCATCCGGATGGTGACATGGAAGCGGGGAGTGTTCCCTTCATGGGAGGCCTTGACCTCCGTTTTGGATTTGATGATCCGGATCGTAAAGTCCCTGCCTCCCCCGAGGGGGGCGGTGACCGACGTGTTGCGCAGCCCTCCCTTCAGCCACAGGTAGCTGCGGGTATCCTTGATGTCCATAAATCCCAGCAGCTTCATATCCTGTATAACGGCAAGGCCGGAAATGATGGCATTGGACGGAGGCATGGAGTTCTCGATATTCTCCCTCCCGTTTTCCGGATTGCCGGTTACCTGAACCCCTACGATAACGGCGCCTTTCCCGGGACTCATACGGGCGTTCAACAAATCGCTCAGCCGGATGTCCGGATCGGACCCCCATTCCCTCACCGCGATCTGCAGCTGTTTGTTGAGTTTGCCTGTGGCGTATTTTTCCGTAGGGTTGGTGATCTTGAGGGCCTCCTCCGCCTTTTTGCCCCGGACCACCACTACATTAAAGTTATCCCGGGTCTCCCGCCCCCGCTCCAAATAATCGAAAAACTGAACCTCTCCCTCCCGGAGGATGGTTTCACTGATGGCCAGCAGCTGCATGTGGGAATAGATCAGCTCCCGGCCCAGTCCAACATTCATTTTGCGCGACAGATCCGCCACCGTATTGCCCTGCATGGAATACAGCTGGGAGGGGGCTACCCGTCCTCCTGTGGTTTTGTCGTATTCACTGGGAACGATACATTCCACTGTGAGCTTGTATTTGTAGGGAGGGCTTCCCTTGTCCACCGCCATGCCCACCACAAAAAATACGTCGGACAGCTCCGTATAATCCCAGCACCCGGACACGGATACGGCCAGAAGCACCACCATCAGCCACTTCCGGATCATGGTCGCTGTCCCCCCTTTTTCTTTTTGGGCGGAGAAGGATTATGGGCATCAGGCTGCTTTACAGGTGAGGGAGATTGCAGATAAGCCGGCCGCTTCTTCAGGAGCCACAAGGGGAAGCGCAGCAATATATCCTCATGATCCTTGATATTCAGCGGGCCGAAGGGTGCTGTATAAGGGACTCCGAAAGAGCGGATGGAGCACATATGCCCGATCATGACCATCATCCCCATCATGACCCCATAGAAGCCGGCCAACGCTCCCAGAGTAAGCAGGCCGAACCGCAAGAGCCGCGAGGAAACCGATAAATTATAAATCGGGGATACGAAGCTGGAAATGGCGGTTAAAGCCACAATAATGACCATGATGTTGGAGACAATACCTGCTTCTACCGCCGCCGTGCCGATGACAAGACCGCCTACAATGGAGACGGTAGGGCCCACAGCCCGCGGCATACGCACCCCCGCCTCCCGAAGAATTTCGAAGGTGATCTCCATCAGCATCGCTTCCACAAAAACCGGGAAGGGCAGATTTTCCCGCTGGGAGCTTATGGTGAACAGCAATTCCGTCGGAATCAGCTCCATGTGATAGGTAATGGCCGAAATGTAAATGGCCGGAAACAAAAGGGCGATCAGAAATGACAAATACCGGATAAAGCGGACAAAGGTGCTGATCAAAAAGGGCTGGTAATAATCCTCCGACGACTGGAAGAAATCGCTGAATACCGTGGGGATGGTCAGCACAAAGGGACTGCCGTCCACCAAAATGGCCGCTTTGCCGCTGACCAGATGGCCGCATACGCCGTCAGGCCGTTCCGTCGTATAGATTAGAGGAAACGGAGTCAGGGTTTTGTCGACAATGTAGTCCTCCAGCATTCCCGAATCGAATAAGGCGTTGGGCTTGGCCTTTGCCAGCCGTTTACGCGCTTCCTCCAGGATTCCGGGATTCACGATTCCCTGGATAAAAGCCAGATAGACGGTAGTGGAGGTATCGCTGCCCAGCACAAATTTTTCGAAGCACAGGCCCGGATGGGTTATTCTTCTGCGCACCAGCCCGAGATTAATATCGATGGATTCGGTGAACCCTTCCTTGGGTCCCTTGATAATGGTCTGGGTGCTGGGCTCCTCCACCTGACGGTACGTGTTGCTGTTGACCACTCCGATGCAGATGCCGCCCTCCAGTCCGTCGATAAGCAGGATAGCCTTGCCCCGCAGGCATTCATCAATAAGCCTGGACTGGTCCCGTTCCACCGCACAGCCGGCTCCGGGCATGGCCCGGTTGCACAGCTCCTCCAGAGTAAGGTTGTCTTGAAGCTCTTCTTTCTGCTGGAAAAAGTTATCCATAGCGTGCTGCAGCTTGTCCGACAGCACCGCCTGATCGGCCATGGAGGCAAACCATAACACGGCGCATTCCTTGTTTCCCAACCGGAACTGGTTGATCCGGAAATCGGCCGATTGAACAAAGGTGTTCCGGTACTTATTCAGGCGTTCATTCCATATTGCCGCTGCATCCACATTCGTCATCCTTTCCCGGAAGCTTTCGGGCGCCTGCTGCGCTTCCACAGGGTCAGCAGCCATAGTCCCCCGGGCAGCACCAGCTGAAAGGGGATATGGAGATAGTAGGGCACAACCTCCAGCCCCTCCGCTATATGCTCCATATAGTCACTGGCCAGCAGAAGCGAGGTCAAGGCCACCAGAACCGCCACAGGCACGGAAAAATAACGGTAGCCCACACCCGTTATATATTCAGCACCCTTCAATCCGGCATAAAACAGGGCGGCCACCTTCACAAAAAGCCCCAAGAGCATCAGAAACACCACCACACCGTCCAAACGTTCGAAGAGAAACCCCACATCGATGGAGCGGTTTACACTCAGCAAGGGAAACACCGTCCGTTTAACGCGCTCAGGGGTCAGAACGGTTACCTGCAGAACGGACACAAAAGCCAGCACGCTGCCGCTGATCAGTAGCCCTGTCCACATAAATTTGCGCAGCTTTGCCTGTCCGGCGGTTTGGCTCATGAGAATCGTCAGGGCGATGCTTTCTCCAAAGGGAAATGTGAGTATTTTGGGGTAGGCCTCCGTCAGCACAGGCCTCCAGCCTTCGGCAAGAACCGGCTGCAGGTAGCTGAAATGAATCGACCTGTTGATGACGAGGAGCACCAGCATCAAAAGAAAAAACAGCATAAAATAAGGGATGATCATCTCGGTGGTACGTGCAAAAACCTCCACTCCCAGGTAGAGGATATAGGCAATAACCAGGATGAAGGAAAAGGAAATGAACTCATTGGGGGAGGCCGGATAAACCGCTGTATCCAAAAGCTCGATAAGATCCCTCATGACCACTGCCGCCATATACAAAAAATAACCGATGTAGCACACCCCGACGGGAACGGCTCCCCATTTGGTCAAAAACTCCTCATACAGCAGGTACAAATTCTTCCCGTTCCCGTAGCGTACCAGCGACAGGTACATGGTGATCAGCAGGAAAGCCCCCGCCAGTGCGCATAATACCGCAAGCCATGCATCCTGCCCCGCCGCCGGGGCCACTCCGACCAGTACGGAGGAGCCGATTTCGAAGGTGATGAGGATAAGGAACATCTGGGTCAAGGAAATTTGTTCAACCGATGTATCCTGCATGAAATCCCCTCCCCCAATGCACGGCTAAGACTGCTTGCTCCGTTTGGCCTTCCAGAACCGGTAATCCGTAACCCCTCCCCACAAGAGGCCAAACATCCAAAAGAACAAATAATAGATAATGTTCATATTTTCATTTTTGCTGAAGACGCTTAACAGCTCCAGCTGGATGCTTTGCTTGCGCAGCAGCATGTCAACCAGGGCAATAAGCGCCGCCAAGGTAAAGCTCAAGATGAAATACATTACGGTAACCATGCCGCCACTTCCCACTTTCGTATTGGTTTACCTTTTCCCCGATACAGACACTCTATGCGGGCCAAAAAACCAAACAAAGAAAAGTCTGGATACCGCCAACGTCAGGCCGACGCTGATGGTGGTCCAATACCATTTCCAGCCCGTGTATCTCACCAGATCGGTATAGGCCTCGATCAGCAACTCGGGTATGGTGATGCCGAAGGCAAACAATGCGGTCCAGCCCAGTTTGGCTCTGGCGGAGCCTTTTTCCGGGTAAAAAAAATTATAATAAACGGCTACAACCGGATAGCATAAATATTCGAACAAAAAGCTGGTGCTGCTGGACTTGGCCAGCTCCCGCACCGGGTAGATGAGCCAGCCGGCCTCCACGGCGATCAGCCCCAGAAACCAGGCCAGCATGTTCTGAAACAGGAAAACAGCATGGGCCTCTCTCCGCCTATGGGCGGGAACGGCAGCAAACCCTGCGATGCCAATCAGGTAAACCACTCCCAGAAACCCGTACTGCAGGCTAACGCTCATGCCCCGCCCCCTCCTCCGTTCCGCTTGAGCCCCCGAAAGTACCAGGCGGCATATATGCGGGTGACGTTAAACGCCAAAAACATAATCAGAAAGCTCAGCAGCCAGTTGAACTTCACATGGTCAATCAGTTGGGTGTAACTCCGCACCAGCTGCATCAGGCCTGACAAACCGCCTACTGCCGCAAGCTGGTAAGCGGTTTGTTTCCATTTGGAGGCATGTAACGGATAATAAAGGTTCGCCAGCATAGAGATCACAGGATAAAACAAATAGTTGAACGTAAAATTGGACCGGGTGGCAACCGGGAATTCCCGGACCGGATGCGTCATGAAGTCCAGCTCCACCAGAAGCAGGCCGGCAGGCCAGGTAATCACCTGTGCAGACAGAAACAGGATGCAGGCTTCCTTCACTCTGTTCCGGGGAACCAGAAGGATGAAGATGGCGAAGCTGATCAGCCAGGCGGCAGTAAGAACTCCTCTTTCCAGCGTCATCTGCTGGTTATCCCCCCTCCTGCAGGCATGCCATGCTTTCTTAGTGTGCATTATTTGGTACAGGTTATAACCGGAAATTTGTAATTTTTTAGGTTTACATCGGCTTCGGGATGTTGCCCGTCAGGGCATACTGCTTCGGCGTTGTGCCATACGTGCGCTTGAACATCCGGATAAAGTGGCTGGTGTCCATGCCGAGCATCTCCGCGACCCCGTCCACTGTAATGCCGGGATAGTCCTTAAATAGCTGCAAGGAGCGGCTCATGCGCAGCTGCAGCATGTATTGCTGGGGCGTCATGCCGTATGCCGCGACGAACAGGCGGTGGAAATGCTGAACCGAATATCCGGCCGCCTTGGCTGCGCCCGACACCAGCAGCCGCTCGGTGGAATGGTCATGTATCCATTGCACGGCTGCCTGCAAGGCGGAATGGGGCGTATCCGACGGCGGGGGCTTTGGGGACGGCTTTCCGGCCGAATATTGCCCCTCCATCCAGGCCAGCAGCAGATCGTACAACCGCCTTGAAGCGTCGTAAGCATGTCCTCCGCCCTGCCGGATCGTGTGCCAGATCCCTTCCAGCTTCAGCCATAGCTCTTCGAAGTTGGCCATGCGGATGGCCACCGGTTCCGGTTTGCACGGCAGCGGCATCGTCCCGCCGGCCGACATTTCACCGATGCCCAGCTGCGTGAGCAATCCGTCGGACACGCTGCCGCCAAAAGCGATAAACCCCACATCCCAGGTATTCTCCGACGTCTGCGGACGATAAGCATGCCGCATATGCGCGGGCATCAGCAGCGCCATACCCGCCGACAGCCCGTACTCGCGACCGTCGGCGATGCGGAAGCTCCCCTGGCCTCTGCGGGTCAGAAACAACTGATGTGCAGGGTAGCCGGCACTCAGCCTGTCGATCCCCGTCTGCTCATGGCTGCCAACGCAGCGGACGTACAAGGGCAGGCGCTGCTCCAAATTAGCGTTGTCGACGAACAAGAATGGCATCATCGGTTGGACACTCCTTTTTATGTTCAGATCGGACGATTTATTGATCGTTCTGTTCAGTGCTTATATGCGCGGGGTGCACTATGATCAAGGCAGAAGTTGAACTTACTAATTATGAGGTGGTTTTTCTATGAGAAATCTGGCAGCGCCGATAAGCCCGAAGCTTCCCGTGCTCATGCACGGAGCCGATTATAATCCCGACCAATGGCTGCATGATCCCGCCATCCTTGCGGAAGACATCCGGCTTATGAAGCTGGCCGGCTGCAACGTGATGGCCATCGGCATTTTTTCGTGGGCGGCACTGGAGCCCTCCGAAGGCCAATTCCAGTTCGAGTGGCTGGATCAGGTGCTGGAGAGCTTCCGCCAAAACGGCATTTACGCCTGGTTAGCAACGCCCAGCGGTGCCCGTCCCGCCTGGCTGGCCGGACGTTATCCGGAGGTGCTTCGCGTCGGCCCCAACCGGGTACGCAATTTGTACGCGGGCAGGCATAACCACTGCTTCACCTCCCCTGTTTACCGGGAGAAAACCGCCATCATCAACCGCAAGCTGGCGGAGCGATACGGGTCACATCCCGCAGTGGTCGGCTGGCATATCTCCAACGAATACGGGGGCGAGTGCCATTGCGAGCTATGCCAGGAGGCGTTCCGAAGCTGGCTGAAGCGCCAGTACGGCACGCTGGACGCATTGAATCTGGCCTGGTGGAGCACGTTCTGGGCCCACACGTATACGGATTGGCAGCAGATCGAATCCCCTGCTCCCCACGGGGAACGAAATCTTCACGGCATGAATCTGGACTGGCGGCGCTTCGTAACAGAACAGACGGTTGCCTTCTGCAAGCATGAAATCGACGCCGTGAAATGGGCCAATCCCGGGCTGCCGGTAACGACCAACATGTATACCCTTGAGACTCTGGACTACCGCAAGTTTGCCCCCATATTGGATGTCATCTCGTGGGATGCCTATCCGGATTGGCATATCGCGCAGGACAACGTCAAGGTAGCTTCGACCTTCGCCTTCCTCCACGATATGTTCCGCTCCATGCTGCACAAGCCGTTCGTCTTAATGGAGAGCACGCCCAGCATGACCAACTGGCAGGCGGTATGCAAGCTGAAGAAGCCCGGTATGCACCGGTTGTCTTCTCTGCAGGCTGTTGCTCACGGCGCCGATTCGGTGCAATATTTCCAGTGGCGGAAAAGTAGAGGCTCCACCGAAAAATTCCACGGCGCGGTTGTCGACCATGCCGGTCATGAACATACCCGCGTATTCCGCGACGTCGCGGAGCTGGGCGGCACCTTGGCCAGCCTCTCGGAGGTGACGGGATCGGCAACCCATGCGGAGACAGCGATTCTGTTCGACTGGGAGAACCGTTGGGCAGTGAAGGACGCCAAGGGCCCACGCAATGCCGGACTGCATTACGAGGAGACGGTGCAGGACCATCACCGCGCCTTCTGGCAGCAGGGCATTCCCGTAGACGTAATCGGCAGCGAGGATAACTTCGCCCCTTACAAGCTGATCGTGGCGCCGATGCTCTACCTGTGCCGGGAAGAAACCGGACGTAAGCTGGAAGCATTTGTGGAGCGCGGCGGAACGCTGGTTGTGACGTATTGGTCGGGCATCGTGGACGAGCATGACCTGTGCCATCTGGGCGGTTTCCCCGGCCCGCTGCGCAAGACGCTTGGCATCTGGGCGGAGGAGATCGATGCCCTGCATGATTATGACCTCAACGGCGTATTCCTGTTAGACGGCAACCCGCTGGGATTGTCCGGCCGTTATGAATCGCGCCAGCTCTGCGAGCTGATTCATCTGGAGGGAGCGCAAGCATTAGGCCAATACACAGACGATTTCTATGCAGAGCGGCCCGCCCTTACGGTGAATAGCCTGGGACAAGGCAAGGCGTATTATATCGCCACCCGGCTTGGAGACGATTTTCTCCTTCCGTTTTACCGGGCGGTAGCAGCACAAGCGGGTGTCGCACGGGTGCTGGATTCGGAGCTGCCGGCGGGAGTGACGGCGCAGCTGCGGACGGACGGCAGCTCGGACTTTATCTTCCTGATGAACTTCAGTGACAAGGCCGCAGAGGTAGTTCTGGACGGACGGTCCTACATCGATCTCGAAACCAACGAAACCCTGGAGACGGTCATCCCCTTGCCTGTTGACGGCATCCGCGTGTTGAAGCGGGACGCGGCTCCCCTTCGGTCATAGCTGCAAAAAACCCCGGGTAAGCGAGCAAGTCGCGAGCCTGGGGCTTTTTTGTTTGTTTCATGAAAGGGAATGGACGAGTACATCGCCGACACCGCGACGTCCTCCGTATTCGATCTCTCGTTCCTCCGGCTTCGGCAGCAGACCTTCCGTCACCGGATTACCCGTATGGTCCAAGTAGCCGGCAACCTGCAGTCCACGGTGATCCAGGCAAATCTCATCCGTCCAGCCGTCCCCCGAGATACGAAGGGCAGTGGCGTCCAGGCGGTCCAGCTCCACGCCTTCCGAGACGGCACCCATCCGCGCCAGCTCCAGCAGCGGCGCTTTGGAGCCGTACGGCAGCACAACCGTTTCCATCACTGCTCTTCCTGTGGCCTTCAGCGTACGTTTGACCACCGGCTTGTGATGGTATTGCCCGTGGAGGAAATATAGACCGGACTCCAGCGAAAGCTGGGACGCGTCCAGCTCCGGGTAAGCCAGCAGCACGCTGCCGCCATCCTCCCGATCCGTCCGGACATGTCCGTGGCCGTAGTCGATGGTTGCCGTTCCCGGTGACAGATGGAAATATTGCTCATAGACATGCTGATCCTGCGCCTCGAGAAGATCCACGATCAGCCAATACCGGTGTTTGACGTACAGCACCTTGCGGGAATGGATCACGGGATCGTCATACCGCGTATAGCCGTAATGGCTGGCAAGCCAATAATCGTAACCCTCCGTGCTCCGGAAATCCCAGATGCGGCAAGGGGCCGTCTGCGGCGTGTTCCAATGGGCGCTGCGGACATGCTGATCCCCGCCGTCGACAACGACCGTATTATGGGCCCGCGTGGAAAGGACGTATTTGCGCTCCTTGTTCCACTCGAACAAGCCAATACCGGAGTCGACGAGCAGCTCCCGGCCGCCGGCTGACGCAATAACGCTCAGCGTGTCGGCATGGGCATGCCCGGCGACACCGACTCCGGCACGCGCCGCCATGTACAGTGCCTCGCTGCTCCAATTCTGGCGGGATATGAGATAACCGCCGACAGGAAACCGCGCCGCCGTCGCTTGCGGCGCCCGGGCCTCCAGCTTCCCGTAGCGCTCGGGGGCATCGGGACCCACTCTCCACAGCAGCGAAAAAGGCAGCTCCTTGCAGCCCAGATACTTGAAATCCGGCCGGTTAAAAATATATGCGCCCAGACTCATAACTGCACGGAGATCCTGCGGCGACAGGACGTCCGTATCGCCGAAGCGCGGGAGCTGCCCCTCCGGCGTCATCAGATGCATCAGCACCTCGAACATCTTCTCCAGGGTCCGGCTATATTCCACGGCCGGGATATCCAGCTTCTTCAGGAGCGCCACCAGCTCGTACAAGTCCCGCATGACGACTTGGTGGTAATTGGGGCTCGCTTCGAATTGCACACCGTCCTCATATACGTTCTGCCGGATATAACCGGGGAGCTCCTTCATGCCGTACGCCAGCCAATCCCGGGAAGCTTTCAATTCAGGCAGCAGAAGTGAAAGGGTAATTAAACCCCGAAGCTGCATACAAACGTGGTTTCCGTGGGTTGCGTGGTAATTGCGGGTATACACGCCATGTTGATGGAATGACTTGATCAGCATCATCTTGACCTCCGGCTCGAAGGCAGACGAAGCGAACAGCGCCATAAACGGCTCGGGCAGGACAAAAAGCCGGACACCCACGGACAGCGGATCCCATGTGCAATGCTCAACACGGAAGGTGCCATCCTTCGGCATGGGATTATCCAGTATGAAGTCCTTCATCATGTCATTGAAGCAGCGGGGATAGGCTTCGTTGCCGGTCAGCGCATATGCCCGGACCAGATGCTTCAAATAGCTGAAGCGGGTCAGATGCAGCTGGTATTGGGAGCTATCGAACAACCACCCGTTCCAGTCGTATGTCCCTTCCGGGAACGTGATCCGTCTCCCCTTGAAGAGGGGGAAGTCGCTTTTGGTCAGCAGCTCCGCCTCTTCGAGGGCAAGCACAGCCTCCGGGTCATCCATGAACCGCTTGCGGGAGTAGTCCGCCAATTGTGGCATATCGGATACCTCGAAATAATACCGTTTTGTCACTCCGGATGCGATCAGCGCCAGGTAGGCATCCCTGGCCCCGTTGACGTCGCCGGCTTCTAATCTCCCGCGGACGCCTTCCAAACCCGGACGGTCCAGATCCAGTTCATCCCGCAGGAATGCCTCATCTGAGGGAAGGGGCATCGTATACTGCGGATTATGCCGCAGTTCCTTGTATCCCATGGTTACCTCCCGTATATCTATTCTTTGATGGAGCCCAGCATCGCCCCGTGGGCAAAATGCTTTTGCAGGAACGGATACATCACCACGATGGGCAGCATGGCCAGCAGAATCGCCGCGTTCTGCACGTTGGGACCCAAATTGGCCGCAACGGAGGCATCCAGTGCAGCGTCACTGGAAATTTTCGAGGAGCCGATGGCCACCATTTGGCGCAGGAGCGGCTGGATGGGCCACCGGTTGGTATCGTTAATATAGATAACTGCTGAGAAAAACTCATTCCAGTATTGCACCAGGAAAAACAGGGTGAAGGTGGCGATAATCGGCTTGGACAGCGGCAGGACAACGGAGAACAGAATCCGGAATTCCCCTGCCCCGTCAATCCGGGCCGCTTCATCCAGGCTCTCCGGCAGACTCTGGAAGAAGGAGCGGATGACCATAATATTGAAGGCGCTGGAGGCCGCCGGCAGTACAATCGCCCAGTAGGTATTGATGAGGCCCAAATTTTTGACCACCAGATAGCTGGGGATCAGGCCCCCTTGGAAAATCATCGTGAAGAAAATGAACAGCAGAACTACTCTGCGCCCGGGCATCCCTCTTTTAGACAAGGCATACGCCAGCGACAGGGATACTACCAGATTCACGCAGGTACCTAAGGCCGTGATCAGCACCGAATTTTTCAGGGAACCCAGGAATTCTCTTGCATTCAGCAGATAGGTGTAGGCCGCCAGCGTCCAATTTTTGGGCCAGATGAAGAAGTTTCCTGCCATGGAATCCGTCGGCAAGCTGAAGCTGACGGCGATAATATACAGAAACGGCAGGACGACAGTCAGGCAGATCAGCGTGATGATACATCCAATCATGAAGTCAAACCAGGTTACGCGTGCTTGCATCGTGTTTTCCCCCCGTTCTAGAAAATGCCGTCTTCGCCGAGAAGCCGGGCCGCATAGTTGGCGGACACCACCAGAATCAGGCTGACGATGGATTTGAACATACCCACAGTAACGGCAAAGCTGTAGTTAAACTGCTCCAGCCCTACATGATACACATACAGGTCAAAGACATTGGATACATCGATATTCAGACTGTTGGTCATTAGGAATATCTGCATAAAGTTGGAGTCCAAGGAGGAGCCCAGACGGAGCAGCAGCAGAATGACGATGGTGCTTTTGATGCCGGGCAGCGTGATATGCCAGATGTTCTGGAACCGGTTGGCCCCATCCACCTTGGCTGCTTCATACAGCTCCGGGTTAATGCCGGCCAGGGCGGCCAGGAAGATAATCGTCCCCCAGCCCGCGTCCTTCCAGATGGCCTGGAAGATAATCAGCGGACGGAACCAGTCGTTGCCGGTCAGGAAGGCTGCGCTGCTGCCGAACCATAGGTCCAGGTAGTGGTTAATCACGCCGGAGGGACCAAAGAAGGAGATGGTCATGCCGTATATAACAACCCACGACAGGAAGTGGGGCAAATAGACGATGGTTTGGGAAATGCGCTTGAAGGCGGAAAACCGGATTTCATTGAGCATAATGGAGAGCAGGATGGTGAAAGGAAAATAGATGGTCAAGCTCAGTACGCTGATCAGCAAGGTATTCTTCAACAGTAAAAAAAAGTCCGGTGTGCTGAAAAACTGGCGGAAATTCTCCAACCCGATCCACGGGCTTTGCCATAATCCCTGAAAGGGGCTGTATTCCTTAAAGGCCAGAATCAAACCCCACATGGGTGCGTAATGAAACACAATAAAATAAAGGATGCCCGGCAGCGCCAGCACATAGAATGGCCAATATTGCTTCAGCCATCGAAAGCGGATTGTTTTTTGTCTGTTTAGGATTAGTGCTCTCTCCATATCCAGGGCCTCCTATCGGTCCCAGCGGCACAGGGCTTGGAGCTCCCTGTGCCGGTTCCCGGTATGTTCTGTAAGAATATGTTTAGGGGGATACTTTACTTATGGTCCTCGTTGTACTGATCCAGCAGCTCCTTGGTGATCTGTACGCCCAAGCCGTTGGTCCAATCATCAATGGTCTTCTGGACCTCCGTCCATTGGGTTTCGCCAAGTACATATTTGGTCATGGCCGCACCCATTTTTTTGTAGCTGTCCGGATTTTTGGCCGCCGTCGGCGAGCTGTAGCTCAGGAACGGATTGACCACACCGGCTTTGCTGATCACATCAAGCGTCGCCTTTTGTTTTTTGAGAATATCCTCATTTTTGGAGGTGGCGTACACATACGGGTCTACCTTGTTTTGAAGCACAAAGGCGCTGGGTTTATCCAAATCCGAACGTTTCTTCTGCTCCTCGTTCATAACGGCGATGCCATTCTTGAATTCGCTGGAATGGACGCCGATGATGCCGGTTTTGGAGAACACATAGTTTTCCTCGGAGGCGCTAAAGTTCAGGAAGTCCACAATCTTCTGCACCTTGTCCTTCGGAACGGAGCTGGGAATGGTCCAGAGGCCATAATAGCCGCTGATCACGGCTGCGCCGCTTTTTCCGGTAGGACCTGCAAGTAAATCCACCACAGCGATATCGGCATTGGGATCAGCCTGCCTCATCTTGGCCAAATTGTCCTCGGTGTAGTCGCTGACATTGCCTACGAAGGCGCCTGCCACACCGGCTTGGAACTTATTGCGCATTTGCGCCTGGCCCTTGAGCACGGGAGCATCCTTATCGATTAGCCCCTTGCTCCAGGCGTCCTTCAGCCAATCCATGTAGTTCTTGTACTCCGGAGTCTGGAAGTCTCTAATGGCTTTGCCGTTTTCCAGCTTCCAGTTTTGCGGAACCTCGTAGGCAAAGGACATGGGCATGGTACCGCCGAAGGGGTTCGGACCACCAATCAAATCTGTTGCGTACAGGGTGAGCGGTACAGTTCTGCCTCCCCCTGCCGGGTCATTCTTCTTGAATACCTCCAGCGCCTTGGTGAATTCCTCCATCGTCTTCGGAACGGCCAAGCCGTATTTATCCAGCCAATCCTTGCGGATAATAACATTGGCCTCACCGCCGCCGTACAGGCCCCGCGGCCGCGGAATGCCGTAAATTTTACCTTGGACCTTCACATTGTTCCACACATTCTGGTCCAGCTTGTTGATGTTGTCGGCATTTTTCAGATAGGGGGTCAGATCATGGAACGCTCCCATTTTCACCAAGCTGGTGAATTTATCATCCTTGCCGCCGGCCATGAGCATTAGATCATAGGAGTCCCCCGAGGAGATGGCCACCGACAGCTTATCCATGTAGGCTTCCGAAGGCACAAAGGTAATGTCCAGCTTCACATTGCCCCGTTTCTCCATATCCTCCTTGGCTTTGTTGTTGTCGGTTACAGGCGGATCGCCGAAGAGAATGGTCATTGCCTTGATGCTGGTAGGTGCTGCGCTGGCTGCAGGCGATTGCCCGGATGCTCCCGGCTGCTGCGTGGCGGCATTGTCCGCCGCATTGTCCTTGCCGCAGCCTGCCAGCACTGTGCCCATGGAAAGCGTCGCTGCCAGAACAGGCAGCCATATTTGCTTTGCTTTCATTTTCATCCCCCGTTTCGATGTAGTCACCTTTTGATGCGATTACGCCTTACACTTTGGATTATAGAGGATCAGTAGAAGCGTTTACATGTCTGGATCAAGGGAAAGTGTCACCTTTTTTCAGATTTTTCGAAAAACGGATGTTGTCCATGTAAGCGTTGTACTATAATATAGCCATATCCCTCCGGAGGCAATGAAACGGCCGGAAGACAAGGAGACAGCAGGTGAAATCCAACTTTTTCAGCTTTCTCAAGAAAAGCTTCTATATACGCATGATCCTGATTATGCTGGGTGTTTCGGTCATTCCGTTAGTCCTGCTGTCCTGGATTTCCATCCGCGTGTCCACCGGCACCGTAGAAAATCAGGTGAACCGCTTGAACGAGCAGCTGGTCAACCAGGTGGTGGACCGGGTGGAGCTGACCATGTCCCGTTTCCGGGAGCTCAGTGACCAATATTCCCGCATCGGCTCCATTCAGACTGCGCTGGTGCCGCCGGAGGCTCTGTACTTCGAAGAGGTGACCCGCAAGAAGGAGCTGATTGCGCTCTTAAGCACGGCCTCGGCCGTAATCGGCAACGTGCAGGGGCTTCAGGTGTATTCCGCCGTTACAGGAGAAGTCCTGTCCTCCTATGAGGTGCCTGCCCGGCTGCAGGATTCCCCGTACCGCCCTCTGATCCAGCGTTTTCTTGATGTGAAGGGGTCAAGCCTGTTTCTGGACAAGGAGGCATTGGCCCAGGAGGAATCCCTGACCCTGCTGCGGAACGCGGTTTATTATATCAGCCGGATTCCCTCCGACCGTTTCGAGGAGATGACCGGCGCCCTCCTGATCTCCATGAACACCAACCAGTTCCAGCAGCAAATTGAGAATATCCAGCTGGGCGGCAAAGGCTCGGTTTCGCTGGTAACCCGGAATGGTCTCACCGTGGCTACCACCAGCCGGCTTCCCGCCGCGGAGGATCAGGAACGTCTGGCACAGATTCTCGCCCATTGGCATGAGCAGAAGATGCCCAACCAGTTTCAGATGGATTCCTCCATTATCTCCGTGAAGCAAACCTCTACCTATGACGGCTGGATCGTGATTTCGGAGATTCCTTCCCGGGAGCTGACCCAAAGCACGGACATTATCCGCAAAACCGTCGGTTATTTCCTGCTGTTCCTGATCGGCTTGGGTGTCATCGCCATCATCGCCTTCGGCTATCAGCTGTACCGCCCTCTCCAGGCGGTGAAGAAGCAGGTGGACGCCATCAAAAAAGGCCGCTTCGATGCCCGGGTCACCCATTTTGCCAACAACGAAATCGGCGAACTGGGGCGGATGCTCAACTCCATGGCGGTGCGCATCGAGGACCTGCTGGGGGATCTGCAGGAGTCGGAGGAGCTGAAGCGCCGTTTGGAAATCCGGGCGTTGCAGTCCCAGATCAATCCCCACTTTATGTACAACACGCTGAACACCATCCGGATGTTCGCCATGCTGAAGGATTATGAGAAGATCAATACCCTGATGGGACGGCTGGTTTCCCTTCTGCGGTATTCCATGGAAAACTACGAGCAAACCGTCCGGTTTAAGCAGGAGTTTGCCTATCTGGAGGATTATGCGGAGCTGCTGAATATGCGCTACAAATGCCGGATTGTCCTGCACGCGGAGGTGGAGGAGCCGCTTGAGGGACTTCTGATCCCCAAGCTCAGCCTGCAGCCGCTGATTGAAAATGCGGTGTTCCACGGCATTCTGCCGAAGAAGGTGGAGGACGGACATATCTGGGTGCGGCTGTATTCTCTTCCTGCCCCCGACCATCTGGTGGTGCTGGAGGTGCAGGACAACGGCGTGGGGCTGGAGGAGCGGGAGCTGGAGTTTCTGCGGATGCATCTGCTGCGGGAGGAGTCCAATGAGAATATCGGCCTGAAGAATGTATGGATGCGCCTGCGGCTCATGTTCGGCAAAACCGCTGAGGTCCAGTTGGACAGCCGCCCCGGCGAAGGCATGACCATCCGGTTTTTGTTCCCCGCCGATACGGTGCAGGTGAGAGAGGAGGAGGATTCCGGTGAGCAAATATAAGGTGATTCTGGTGGAGGATGAGATTCCTGCCCGGATGGTGTTCCGGCAGATGATTGAAGCCCGCGCTGATCTGTTCGAATTGGCCGGAGAGGCGGAGGATGGGCTGGATGGACTGGCACTGGCGGAGGCCCACCGTCCCCATCTCATCGTGACGGATATTACCATGCCGCGGATGACCGGCCTGGAGATGCTCCATGAGCTGGAGCGCAAGGGTATGGCTGTCCCCCAAACAGTGATTCTCACCTGCCACCAGGATTTTCACTATGCCCAGCAGGCGATTCAGCTGAAGGCGGCCTCTTATCTGATTAAGGACGATTGCCTCTCCGACCCGGAGCTCTTGGTCCGCACCATGGAGGGGCTGGCCGAGAAGGTGGATCTGCATGACCAGAACCGGGAGAAGCAGCGGCAGCTGGAGCAGAAGGTCCGCTCCAACGAGGTAGAGATTGAGCAAAATTTGTTCCTGGACATGCTGCGCAATCCGGCTGCTGAGGGACGGTGGCTGGAGAGTCTTGAGGCGGCAGGCATTCCGGCGGAAGGGGTGCCCTTCCGGTTTCTGCTGCTGGAGCTGGACCGCGGCTCCCTGCGGTTCTCCATGGACCAGCTGGAGGAGCTGAAGCTGTGGCAGTTCGCCGGAGTCAATGTGCTGAAGGAGCTTTTGGAGGGGATGGGTCCGAACAAGGTGGTCGCGCTGGACAAGGGGCGGTTTATCGCTTTATATGTGTCCGAGCGGGACGGTAGGCTGATGCCGGAGAAGGTGGCGGACAGCTTCAATTCCTTTCTCAAAATGAACTGCATCGTACTCCAAGGCTTATTCGAGCCGGGTTTGGCCAAGCAGCTGCCGCTGGTGAAGAAGATGGCAGGTGCCTCTTATCCATTCTTCTACCGCAGCGGCGAAACGGTGAAGGCCCGGGAGTGGGAGGAGGCCAACCGCTTCGCTCCCGTGGATGAGCAGCACGGCCGCTTCTGGATGCGGGTGGTGCGCCAGGCGCTGCTGGAGCCCCACGCGGGGGAGGCCGCTCTCGAGGGTGAGCGGGACTCCTTCCTGCGGCAGGCGGCGGAGCACCGCTGGGACCCGGAGCAGATCAAGTCCTTGTATCTGCGGGCGTTCCTGGACATCAGCCACTTCAAGCCGGAGGCCGGGGCCGGGGTTGATCTGGGGGCGGAGCTGCGCAGCCGTCTGGCCCACTGCCAGACGTTCCTGGCGGTGCACAACGCCACCTTCCTGCAATTTCACAAGCTGCAGCAGCTGCACAGCGATACGAAGAAGATCGACGCCTCCATCGCCCGGATTGTGCAGCGGATGCATGAGGATGTGGGGTATCCCTTCCGCCAGGAGGAGCTGGCGGCGTCCATCAACTACAGCATCCCTTACTTCAGCAGCATGTTCAAAAAAACCACCGGCGAAAGCTTCATCCAATACCTGACCCGCCTGCGCATCGAAAAGGCCAAGCTGCTGCTCCTGACCACGGACCAGAAAACCTTCGAAATCGCCGACGCGGTGGGCATGGAAAATTACCGTTCCTTCAACCGCTTGTTCAAGCGGGAGACGGGCATGACCCCGTCCGATTTCCGCAAGCGGATGGAGTAGAGAGCGGGCTCTAACGGAACTCTGTGATACCCGCTCGCCTCCGCCGCTGCTCTATCGGAACTCTGTGAGCCTATCATTGTTTCACCGCAACTATAACGGACATCCGCCAGGCTCTTGCACCTCCACCGCAACTCTAACGGAACTCAGCGACCGTTAGCGCCCAATTTCGCCACGTTTGGATCTGTAACGGAACTCAGAAGCCCTTAGCTACTCAAAACCATGCCTCCTCTCCCACTTTCCCCTGCTAAGAGTCGCTGAGTTCCGTTAGCGCGGCAAACAAACCAATTTTGCCTTTTAAGCGTCGCTGAGTTCCATTACAGCTCTTGCCTATCGCTCCCCTCAGATTCCCGTTGCCGCATTAGGCGCCGCGGGTTATAATGACGGTATAACTGGTTGTGAAGCACACACCGCTTGGGTCCCTGTTGGGATCTGGCGGTGTTTTTGCGTTCACAGGCACTAATGGAGGTGTAGCAAACATGACGGTTTTTGAGCAGCAGTATACCGTTTGGCTGGAGGGACAAATGGCGGCGGAGAAGAATCCGCGCAGGCGTGAGCTGCTGGAGAAGGGGTTGGGGCATGGGACTGTGGAGTTTTTGCGGACCATCTGGCATCCCACGGTGAAAAACTTCGACTTCCTCTACCCGGAATGGGAGGTCCGGGATTTTCACAACGGGTACCGGTACGTGGACTTGGCTTATATGCCCGGAGGTATGAAGGGCGGCATCGAAATTCAGGGCTATGGTCCCCATGCCCGCGATCTGGATGTGCGCCGGTTCAAGGATTTGTGCTGGCGGCATTGCCTGCTGGCTCTGGATGGCTGGACGTTCCTGCCCATTGCATTCCCCTCTATCCAGGAAGAGCCGGAACGCTGCCGGCAGCTGGTACTGGCGTTCATCGGGCGGTTTATCTCACCGGATACGCCCGCCCAGTTGGCGGCACTGGAGGTGGAAACCCTGCGCTATGCCAGGCGTGTGATGCGTCCCTTCCCTGCACGGGAGCTGGCGTCCCATCTGCAGGTTACAGAGCGGTACGCCCGGCAGCTGCTGCAGCAATTGATGGCCAAGGGGCTGGTGGAGATAACCAACCACCAGCAGCGATACCGGCTGTACGGGTTAACGGAACTCAGCGACCCTTACAGCCGGAATCTGAGTGTTTTAAAAAAATAACGGAACTGAGACGCCGTTAGCGGTCGAAAATGAGACCAAAGCGGTCCTCATCTCCAGCTAACGGCTTCAAAGTTCCGCTACAATGCCATAAACGCCAAATTTGTCCGCTAACGGTCGCTGAGTTCCGTTAGCGCGCCGGGGGGCTACGGAAGGACCGCGGGGCCCGGTTAAGTTCCGTTAGCCGCATCTGGAGGTTTGTGGGAGGACCGCGGAGCCTGACAGGGCTCCATCAGCGCTCCGCGACGACCGCGAAGAACCCGTTTGAGTTCCGTTAGCCGCGTCGGGAGGTCTGCGGAAGAACCGCGGGGCCCTGCCGTGTTCCGTTAGCACGTCGGGAGGTCTGCGGAAGAACCGCGGGCCCCGGCTGTGTTCCTTCCCCCGCCCGCCTCCAGGGTTGCCTGACTAACCCTCACTCCTTATACTTGCCCGGTGTCACACCCTCGTACTTCTTAAAGCTGCGGATCAGCGCATTGCTGTTTAAGTACCCCACCCGGACAGCCGCGTCGGAAATGCTGAGCTTGTCGTCCCGCAGCAGCACCTTGGCTTGTTCCAGCCGCACCTTGTTGATATAATCCGGCAGGGTTTCCCCGGTTTGCTCCTTGAAGAGCTTGGACATATAGCTGGGCGTAATCCCCAGATGCTCCGCAACCATCGCCACATTCAGATTAACATCCCCATAATGGCTGTTCACAAACTCCGTAATGCTCCGGCTCAATTCATAAGAGCGGTTGCCCGTCTTGTATTGTATGCGTTTACAAACAACGGACAGAGTTTGGGTAATCTCCTCCTGCAGCTCTGCCACCGTTTCACAGCCGAACAGCCTCTCCACCGGCTCCTCCGCCGACATTTCCTTGACTGTCTTCACGACGGTGCTGGCCAGGTCAAACATAAAATACCGGGTCATCTCCGCAGTGGGGGTGCCGTCCATAAAGTTGGAGCGGATAATGTCGTCCAGCAATTGCTTCCCTTTTTCAAACTCGCCGGATTTGATGCAGTTGACTAGCTTTTGCTCCTTTTCGAGGGGGTAAAAATACTCCCGCACATTATGCTTTAAGCTTTGGAAGCTGATAATCGTGCCGGCGCCGGCAATCATTTTGTATTCCAGCGCTTCTGCGGCCTCCTGGTAAGCCTCCTGCATCCCATGGATACCCGTATGGGCATCGCTCACCGAAACGGTAAGAACCATGCCGTAATATTTTTCAAAAAAACGCTGCAGCTCATCTGTGATGTTAATCAGTTCCTGCACAGGCTCCGCCGCCTCAGGATCCTGCAGGTTCACGATGAATACGATCTTCTCGTCCATCTCCGTCACAAAATTCTTATACCTCTGCCCCAGCAGTTCCTCGAATACATTGGTAATGACAAAGCTGGGGAGCTTCGACTTGGCTTCCACATCATCGCCGGTCCCCAAGGAAAGCAGCTTGCCCTTATCCTCAATCGCCAACAGCATCACCACAAAACCATCGGAGGTAAACTCCATGTCCATGGCCGAAAACGCATTATGGCGGACCGAGATATTGCCGAACTTCCCTTTGAGAAGCTTATGGAGAAAATCCGCCTTCACCACACTGCTTTGCTGCTTCAGCTTCAGGTTGATCTTTTCCTTCTCCCGGAGCGTCTCCTGGATCGCCTCATAAATAAACTGGTATTCATTGCCGGAACGTTCATCCGGATGCCTGCTTTTGCCATTCTGGATGATGCGGATGAGATTGCGGACCGGATTATAGTTGCGCCAGGCAAGCAATACCGATAAGGCTCCCCCCAGAATCAGGCAAAGGATGATGCTGGCGATCATTAATTTTTCCGTAAACTCGCTTTTTTCCATTACAATTTCCCGTCGCACAATGGACACATACTTCAGCTTCGATACATCGGATTTGGTGTAGGAGATGATGTAAGAATCCCCGCCCTGCCCTTTCACCAGCATATTCTCATCTTCGCCCAGCTCCTCCACCCGGAGAATATCCGTTATGGGAAAGGACGCCGTGGACGCAAGAATGCTGTTATCCGTATCCAGAATAAAAGTACTTCCGTATTGCGCCGATTGGATGTTTTGAATCATCTCCGTAAACCGTTCCTTGTTAAACTGGATTACAATTGTAGCCTCGGATTTCTCCGAATTGGAAAGCGGAATGGAACGCATATACGCCAGCGCACCGGAGCCCTCTTCCGAGGCGGGTTGGCCTCCTATGGAGATGTATCTGCCGCTGTACACCTTCTGGTGCACGTCGATCCATTCCTCAAAACTGATATCCGGATTGGCGAGAATCGGGTACATATAATGACTTCGCGAAGCGGCCGTAGAGGAAATCACCCCATCCAAGCTCCGCAGATACACATAAAAATCGTGGATGTAGCCGTTGGTGATGTTCATCCGTTTGAAGTCCTTGACGATCTGGGACACCTCGTACTGCTTGTTATTCCAGTTGGTTTCCTGGGACGTGGCCAGCAGCTGGATATCGGGGTTGAAGGCAATATCAAAGCTCAAGCGCTCGGCATCCTTCAAGATGTTGTCCATATTCAGCTGGACCTGCTTCAGCATGGCAAGATTCGCCCGGTTGGTTTCCTGCTCAATGGTCCCCACCGTAACAAAATAAACGACCCCCGTGAAAATAATCGGGATAAGCAGAATCAAAATGTACGATAAAATCTGCGGAACGATGATGCTGTTTCTAGTCTTTAAGACTCCCTTTACATTCATGAAATCACCCTCGGTACGTTAGCTTCCCATATTATACTACACTTTTTATGGATAAAAAGAGGCGGGGAAGAACCGCTTTTTGCATTTTTGATGATGCTTTTGCCATATTTGATATTCGTCATTTGGAAATTTGAATACGGTTTCCGGCCGATGGAGATTGATTTAGGGTAACAGAAATCCTATACTGGCGCTAGGTCAGATCAAGAAGCATAAAACAAGCAAAAAAGGGGAGGAAAAAATGATTACAAGTAAAAAGACGTTTTCCAAGGTCACGGCATGTTCCATTATGATAGCGCTTTTATCTTCTGCGGCTTTAACAGGGTGCGGAACCGATGAGGCCGAACCCGCTCCTTCCGCTTCATCCAGCACCGCCATTAAGGTTCCTTTTGAAAAACCGGTTAAATTCCGTGTCTGGGACCCTCTGATGAGCACCGCCCTTCCTATTATGCAGAACTACGCCGAATCCGAGTTCAATAAAGAGCTGCAGAAACGGCTGAATGTGACCATTGAATATATCCATCCTACCGAAGGTTCGGCGAAGGAGCAATTTAATCTGATGCTGACCTCCGGGGACATTCCGGACTTTATTGTGGGTACCTTCGGAGATTATCCGGGAGGCAGACAGAAGGCCTTCGATGACGGCATTCTGTTGGACATCAAGAATGAAATCCCCAAGTATGCGCCGGACCTGGCCAAAATTTATCAGACCTATCCCGATCTGCTGATGGATGTGGAAACCGAGGAAGGCCGGCAGTTCGGTGTCCCGTTCCTCAAGGGTGACCAGAGCATCTACACCTTCTTTGGCGGCTTTATGCGCAAGGATTGGTTGAATGATCTTGGCCTGCAGGTGCCCGAAACCATCGATGAGATGTATACCGTTCTGAAAGCCTTCAAGGAAAAGAAGGGTGCAACTGCACCATTGACGGGAAGCGTCAGCAATATCAAAAACAACTACTTCACCGGGGCATGGGGCATCAATCAGGATCACTTCATCGAGAATGGCAAGGTGGTATACGGGGCCATTGACCCGAGGTTTAAGGAATATACCAAAACCATGGTGAAATGGTATAGGGACGGCATTCTGGATCCCGAAATAGCAACGAATAACGCCAAAACCATCGACGCCAAATTTACCGGCAACCAATCCGGCGCAACCCTGGGCAACACCGGCTCGGGCCTGGGAAAATATTTGCCGCTGATGGCCAAGAAGGATCCGAAGTTCGACCTTGTGGCTGCCCCGTATATGGTGCAAAAGAAGGGTGACTTCAATCCGTTTATGCCCAAGGACGGACCTGTTGTAAACAATGGCGCCTGGAATATTACCAGCTCCTGCAAGAATGTTCCCGCAGCCTTGGCATTCCTGAATTACGGCTACACCAAGGAAGGCTCCATGCTCTATAACTTCGGCATTGAGGGCGTAAGCTACAAGATGGAGAACGGTTATCCGAAATATACGGATCTGGTGACCAACAACCCCAACGGGCAGCCGATTGCAACCATGGGACAAATGTATACCCGTGCCTTTAAGGACGGCCCCTTCGTACAGGACAAGAGATATTTTGAGCAGTACATGGCCCTGCCGCAGCAGCAGGAATCGTTGAAGGTCTGGACCAAATATGCGGAGCAGGCCACCAAGGCCAACAAGACGTTCAGAGGAAACCTGACGCCGGAGGAGGTCTCCCAGATCACCTCCAAGCAGAATGAAATCAATACCTATAAGGATGAAATGTTCCTTAAGTGGCTGATGGGCAAAGAGGATGTGGATGCTACCTGGGACAAATACGTTGAACAGATCAAGAAGCTGGGCATCGAGGATATCAACAAAATCAGACAGAATGCCTATGACCGCTTCATCAAAAAATTCCCGCAGGCATTAAACCCGCAATCCTTCAATATCAGCGACATCTACAAATAGTACGGCTGGGATGGGGGAAGAAATTCCCCCATTTCACCATACCAAGGAGGTTCCCGCCTTGCCGGAGATCACAACGCAGCCACAGCATGCGGTATACAAAAAGCCTGGTTTGTTGAAGACCATCATCAAGGATTACAAGAAAAATAAATGGTTGATCTTAATGGCTCTGCCCGTTGTAGCCTGGTATATTCTGTTCCACTATGTGCCCATGTACGGGGTTATTATCGGCTTTAAGCAATTCAGCCCTGTTAAGGGCATCTGGGGCAGCCCATGGGTAGGACTCCAGCACTTCCACGATTTCTTCAACAGCATCTCTGCATGGAGAGTGATCCGCAATACTTTATTGATCAATTTCTACCAGCTGATCTTCGGATTCCCGGCGCCGATTATTCTGGCGTTATTGCTGAATGAAATTAAGAACAAGGCCTTCAAAAAGACGATCCAAACCGTAACCTACCTGCCCCACTTCGTGTCCACCGTGGTCATCTGCGGGATGATTATCGACTTTTTTGCCAAAAGCGGGTTGATTAATGACATTATTGCCTTCTTCGGCGGCTCCCGCACCATGTTCCTGGTGGAATCGGGATGGTTCCGCACCATCTATGTAGGCACCGGCATCTGGCAGGGAATCGGCTGGGGATCGATTATCTATCTGGCTGCCCTCACGGCTATCGACACAGAGCTGTATGAGGCGGTCACCATCGACGGGGCCGGGAGATGGAAGCAATTTGTCCATATTACCCTGCCGGGGATTGCCCCTACCATCGTGATCCTGCTGATCATGAACATCGGACGTATGATGAGTGAGGGTTATGAAAAGATCATCCTGCTCTATAACCCCAGCACCTATGAAACAGCGGATATTATATCGTCCTATGTATACCGGCGCGGGCTGGTTGAAGCCAACTACAGCTTCAGTGCGGCGGTGGGGCTGTTCAACTCCATCGTGAATCTGATCCTGATCGTGACAGCAAACTACACTAGCCGCAAGGTGAATGAAACCAGCCTGTGGTAAGGAGCGGAAGTTATGGTAATCAAGAAGACATTCGGCGATTATGTGTTTGATACATTCAACGTGCTTTTATTGGCTGGGCTGGCACTGATCACCGCCTATCCCTTTGTGTATGTGGTATTTGCTTCCTTAAGCAGCGCAGACCATCTTACCGCACACAGCGGCTTGCTGCTTAGGCCCTTGGATTTCAGCCTGGATGCGTATAAGGCCGTGCTGAAAAACCCGATTATTTATACAGGTTATAAGAATACCCTGTTTATTGTCGTCGTGGGTACGGCTTATAACATAGTCATGACAGCCATGGGCGCCTTCGTTCTTTCCCGAAAGGATTTCTTCTGGAGAAAACCGATTACCATCATGATTGTATTCACCATGTTTTTCGGCGGCGGCCTGATTCCCAGCTTCCTGCTGGTGAAGGATCTGGGGTTAATGAATTCCTTATGGGCGCTGATTGTTCCCGGAGCCATCGGAACCTGGAATCTGATCATTATGCGGACGTCGTTTCAAGCGATTCCCGACAGTCTGATTGAATCTGCCCACCTGGATGGCGCGCATGACTTTATCATTCTGTTCAAAATCATTATCCCGCTGGCCTTGCCGACCATTGCCGTAATGGTGCTGTATTATGGGGTTGGCCACTGGAACTCCTGGTTCAGCGCCATGATTTATTTGCGGAAGCGGGAATTATGGCCCTTGCAGCTGGCTCTGCGGGAAATCCTGATTTCCAACAGCACCGACGAAATGATGACCGGCACCGCTGCCCAGGACCGGGCATCCATTGGGGAAACCATCAAATACGCCACGATTATGGTAGCGACTCTCCCCATCCTGGCGGCGTATCCGTTCCTGCAGAAATATTTTGTGAAGGGCGTTATGGTTGGAGCACTCAAAGGTTAGTGGGATAAGAAAAAACCCTTTTCGCGAAAGCTGCGGGAAGGGCTTTTTGCTGCCGGGCACTAGGGGCTGTCTTCGAAGACAGGCCCTACATACCGGTATATTTGGTCGGGGAGATCCCCTCTATTTTCTTGAAGTATCTGCTGAAATAAAACATGTCGCCAAAACCGACCAACCCTGCCGTATCGGTTACGGAATACCCCATCTCCAGAAACTCCTTCGCCCGGGCGATCCGGTATTTGATAATAAACTCGAAGGGGGTTTCCCCTGTGGTTTCCTTGAAGATATGGCCCAGATGGGAAGGGCTGATATCGATACTATTGGCCAGCTCATCCAGCGTCAGCTTCCGGGTATAGTTGGCGGCAATATAGTTGATGACCTTCTCCACCTTATGAATGGCGCTGTAATTGACGGTGTCCTTTTCCAGGTAATTCGAAATCAGCAGGATGATCTCCATAAAATCGGCGCGGCACCGGAAGATCCGGTTCTCATGCCCCGAGGACCAATGCCGCATAAATTCCTCGAATAATTCCTTCAAACGGCGGAACAGATACCGGTCCTGAATGTGGGTATGAGACGGGAACGGAAGAGCAGCATCCAGTTGGACCCAGCTGCCATTCTCCATAATCGGACAGGCATATTGAAAATCAACTGTATAGCATTTCACAAGGGCATCCGGATTGGTGTCCCCCCTTCTTATGTCGCCGGGTTTGAAATATACGATATCTCCGCTGACGGCTGTAAACTCCGCATCATTACACAAGAGATTGGCTTCGCCATCCATGACCAGCATCAGATTGTGGTGGGGAAAAACGCCATGGGGAATCTTCCAGGAAGGAGTCGCGTAGCGTTTGATAGCCAGGATAAAATGGGGAACCATGGCGTTTAGAACCTCAGTTGTCCTCAAGGCATTACACCACCAAATAATCGGGATATATTACAAATCGAATCATATCATTCATCCATTAAAAACTCAACGTATGCTAACATAAATCGTAGAATACTTCATAAAGGAGCTGCCATAATGAAGCCCTATTTTGATGAGCAGGAAAGTATTTACACGAAGCTTTACGACCGTACGGATGACGTTCTCGAGACCATAGCCAATGCTTATATCGGGAGGAATCCTGCGCTGCCGTTTGAGTTCCGTGGATTTTCCCGGGAAGGCTTTATGAAGAAGAATAACGGCAGATATGACATGAATTTGGAGGAAAAGCTGCCGGAGGCCAAGCCGGGCCAGTATGCGTATGCTTTTGGCCTGCTGTGGAGCAACCATGACGGGTGGACGGACTTTGGACTGAGCTGTTATGGTCCTGCTTCGGTTTATTTGAACCGGGAGTTTCTGTACAGAGCCGATATCGGCGAAGAAGTGAATCCCAAGATGGTGAAGGGTATCCGGGCCAAGCTGCAAAAGGGCTGGAATGCGGTCTGCATCAAATTTGTGAAGGCGCCTACAGGCTTCGGCGGGGTTTTCGGCACTCTGAACACCAAGTGGAATCCCATGGAGTTTATGTCCCCCTTCCAGGAACGAAAAGGCCAGGCCGGCTGGGTCTACTCGGACGCCATGGATGCGGACAACTTCAGTGAAACGGAGCTTCCGGACTATACAGGCCTGGAAACGTTGTCAGGCATGGGCTGGTACCCGGAGCTTTCCTGGGATGCGGAGCAATCGGCGCAGAATCCGTGTACCCGGATTTTCGGCCGGACTCCCGGCAAGGTGGCTTATCTGTGGTCGGAGCTCCGGCATTCCGGCGCCGGCACACAGGTCTGCAGACTGGAGGGCCATTCTGCAGGAAACCTGAGATTGTGGCTGGATGGTCAGGTGGTATTTGCTGGAGCTTTGAAAACAGGGGACAAAGTAGAATTCAAGCTGAACCCGGGGAAACATGTGCTGTTAGTGGAGCTGTCTGCCTCCGGCAATGGCTGGGAGTACAGCCTTGACTTTACCGTGGATGGGAAAAATGCAGCACTGTCCATTCCCAGGGGTGTGAAGGGAAGCAGTGGACCTTGGCTGTATCTGGGGCCTCTGGATCAACCGTTGGAGGAGTCTGCCGACAGCATCTGCTCCCTGTACCGTCTGTTCGAGCAGGAAGGCAGCTCATTCTTCTGGCGGCTGGACCTGCCCAACACTTGGGTGCGGCCTTATCTGGACAATGGGCTGTTCGCCAAGTGGAATTATCCTCTGGGGGTTACGCTGTACGGGCTGATGCAAACGGGCAGACTGTTGGAAAAACGGGGAATTCTCGATTATGCCATCAGCCATATTACGGAATGCACCCGGATTTACCGGTATGCCAAGTGGGATGCGGAGCAGTACGGCTACCCCTCCGTCGACAATCAGCTGGTCGAAATGGATATGCTGGACGACTGCGGCTCCTTCGGCTCCGCCGTTCTGGAAGCGTACCGGGACTCGCAGGACCCCCATACTCCTTATGTAGTGGAGCAGATCGCCAACCATATGGAGCATAATCAGGAACGGCGTGAAGACGGGGCTTTCTTCCGCCTCAGCAGCAATCCTGTCCGTGGACATACCATGTGGGCGGACGATCTGTATATGAGCACCCCGTTTTTGGTCCGTTATTATAAGCTGACGGGAAATACAAGCTATCTGGATGACGCAGCAAGACAATTTATCCAATTTAAGAAATATCTGTTTATTCCTGAATACAAGATTATGTCCCATGTGTACGACTTTCAGCATAACAAACCGACCAATGTTCCCTGGGGCCGGGGCAATGGCTGGGTGTTCTTCTCCTTGTCGGAGCTGCTGGAGGTGATGCCGGAAACCCACGCGGAGCGGGCGAATCTGCTGGCCTTCTACAATGAGCTGGCCGAAGGGTATATGGCCCTGCAGGGAGAAACCGGGCTGTGGCATCAGGTGTTGACCCATCCCGATTCCTATGCCGAAACCTCCTGCACCAGTATGTTTGTATACGGCTTGTCCCGGGGGGTACGGCTGGGCTGGGTCCGGGAGGACCTGGAGCAAAAGGCGGTAACGGCGGTGAACCGGGGCTGGTTGGCCCTAACCCAATACGGCATCGACCGTTTCGGAAACGTGCATGGCGTGTGCCGCGGCTCCTCCTATTCCTTCACACCGGACTATTACAAGCATGAGCTGAACGCGGTAACCAACGATACCCACGGGATCGGGATTGTGCTGCTGGCGGGTATTGAAACCGGCAAGCTGTCGGAGTGGCTAAAGCAGCGCAGTTAGTTAATTGAAATTCCATATTTAACATTGAACAATGTAATAAACACACCGTTTGTCTCCCTTTTGGAGTCAGGCGGTGTGTTTATGTGTGCTGCAGCCTCGGAGCGAATTCGGCGCGCGGGCTAACGGAACTCAGACACGCTTAGAGCCGGGATTTACGCGTTTGCAGAACGTAACGGAACTGAGAAACCGTTAGCCGCGGAATAATAGGCAGTTGCCGCCTTTTTTCCCGGCTAAGTGCGTCTCAGTTCCGTTACAGAATCAAATGTTCCGATTCGCCCTCTAAGGGTCGCTCAGTTCCGTTACCGCCTCCGGTACCCTTTCATGCGCATGTAAAGGTCGCACAAAAAACCCGCATGACGGCCTCCTTACCGAAGGCGCCACGCGGGCTTACAAAACGTTGGCTCTTATTATCTTACCCCACTTCCACCTCGCCGCCGGCACCGGCGGTGGTGAACTGGCTGTTGTACAAGTCGGCATAGAAGCCTCCCGCGGCCAAGAGCTCCTGGTGGGTTCCCTTCTCGATGACCTTACCGTGGTTCATCACCAGAATCAAGTCCGCATCCCGGATGGTAGACAGCCGGTGGGCGATGACGAAGCTGGTCCGGCCCTGCATCAGGCGGGTCATCGCCTTCTGGATGTATACCTCGGTGCGCGTATCCACGCTGCTTGTGGCTTCATCCAGGATCAGAATCGACGGATCGGCGAGAATGGCCCGGGCAATGGTTAACAGCTGCCGCTGCCCCTGCGAAATATTGGAGGCATCCTCATTTAATATGGTATTGTACCCTTCCGGCAATGTCCGGACGAAGCGGTCCGCGTGAGCCGCCTTGGCCGCCGCGATAATCTCTTCCTCCGTAGCATTCTTACGTCCGTATGCAATATTGTCGCGGATGGTGCCGTTAAACAGCCACGTATCCTGAAGCACCATGCCGAACAGACTGCGCAGGCTGCCCCGCTTCCAGTCGCGGATATTGCGGCCGTCGATGGTAATGCTGCCGTCGCCTACCTCATAGAAGCGCATCAGCAGGTTAACCAGCGTGGTTTTGCCGGCGCCGGTAGGACCGACAATGGCCACCGTCTGGCCGGGTTTAACCTCTATATTCATATCCTCAATCAACGGCGCATCGGCCTTGTAGCCGAAGTTCACATGCTCGAAGCGCACCGTGCCCTGCACGGAATCCGTAGCGGTAATGGCTTTGGCCTCATCCGGCTCCTCTTCCTTCTCATCGAGAATTTCGAAGACCCGCTCCGCGGAAGCGATCGTGGCCTGCAGCACGTTGGCAATGTTGGCTGTTTGTACAATGGGCTGGGTAAACTGCCGCATGTAGGAGATAAACGCCTGCACATCACCGATGTTCATCCGCTCACGGGCCACGAACAGACCGCCCACTACGCAGATCAGCACATAACCCACATTGTTGACGAAGTTCAGCACCGGCATAATAATACCGGAGACAAAGTTGGCCTTGTAGCCGGCATCATACAGCTTTTCATTGATCTCTTCGAACTTCTGGGCCGAGGACTCCTCGCGGCCGAAGGCCTTGACGATTTTATGCCCCGTATACATTTCCTCAATGTGACCGTTCAGCTCACCCAAGGACCGGGCCTGGGCAATAAAATGGCCCTGAGACCGTTTGGCGATAACTTGGGTAATGACGGCGCTGAGGGGCAGCGTCACCAATGCAATCAGGGTCATCACCGGACTGATGGTCAGCATCATGACCAGAATCCCGATGATGGTAACCACAGAGGTAATCAGCTGGGTCAAGCTTTGCTGGAGCGTCGTGCTGATGGTATCGATATCGTTGGTCACACGGCTCAGAATTTCGCCGTGCTTCCGGGCATCGTAATAGCTCAGCGGCAGCCGGGTAAGCTTATCCTTTACCTTCTGGCGGAGATCATACATGGCCTTCTGGGCCACATCCGCCATAATGAATTGGGTAATATACGTGAAAAAGGCGCTTAGCACATACAGACCGATCAATATCAAGCAAATCCGGGCGATATAATCGAAATCAATGGCCGCACCGGGCACCTTGGCCACAAACTTGGCCATGACACCCTCGAACAGCTTAGTGGTGGCTTTCCCCATAATCTTCGGGCTGACAATGGAGAATACCGTGGACAGAATGGCCACCAGGAAAATCGCCAGCAGCTTGCCCCGGTACGGGGACATATACTGAACCAAACGCTTGAAGGTACCCTTGGCGTCCTTGGCCTTCTCTACCGGACGGCCGAAGCCGCCGGGGCCGCCTGGACCGCCTCCCGGACCGTGGCCGCGTTTTGGCTGGTTCTTATCACGTTCACTCATGCAATCTCCTCCTCGGAAAGCTGGGACGCCACTATTTCGCGGTAAACGCCGCAGGTGGTAAGCAGTTCCTTATGCGTACCCATACCTGCTATACGTCCGTCCTCCAGCACAATAATCCGGTCCGCATCCACTACGGTGCTGACCCGTTGGGCCACGATCAGGACAGTGGCTTCCCCGGTTTCATTCCGCAGCGCGGCCCGCAGACGGGCGTCCGTCTTATAATCCAAGGCGGAGAAGCTGTCGTCGAAGATATAGATTTCCGGCTTCCGGACAAGAGCGCGGGCAATGGACAGACGCTGCTTCTGGCCGCCTGACAGATTGCTACCCCCTTGGGAAATCGGAGAATCGAAGCCCTGCTCCATCTCCTGGATGAAATCCAGGGCTTGAGCGGTGGCCGCGGCATTGCGGATTTCCTCGTCGGTGGCATCCTCCTTGCCGAAGCGGATATTGTCCGCAGCTGTGCCGGTGAACAGCACTGCCTTCTGGGGGACAAAGCCGATTTTCTGCCGCAGGGTTTCCTGGGTCATCTCCCGGACATCCACCCCGTCCACCAGCACCCGCCCGTTCTCCACATCGTAGAAACGCGGGATCAGCTGAATGAGGGTGGATTTTCCTGAGCCGGTGCCCCCGATAATCGCCGTTACCTCGCCGGGCTCCGCTTTGAAGGAGATGCCGGAGAGTACAGCCTGCTCGGCTCCCGGATAACGGAAGGACACATCCGTAAACTCCACATAGCCTTTTTGGCCCTTGGCGGTTTTGGGGGAGGCAGGATCGTCGAACTCCGGCTCCATGGCCAGCACTTCATTAATACGCACGGCAGATGCCTGTGCCCGCGGGATCATAACGAACATGAAGGAAGCCATAAGGAAGGAGAACATAATTTGGAACACGTATTGGACGAAGGCCATCATGTCGCCTACCAGCATTTCGCCGATATCAATCCGCTTAGCAGCGAACCAGGTAACGGCAATCACGGTAAACTGCATGATCAGCATCATCGCCGGCATAAAAAACGCCATCAGCTTGTTGACCCGGATGCCGGTATCCGTCAGCTCCCAGTTGGCGCTGGTGAAGCGTTCGGTTTCATGCTCGTCGCGGTTAAAGGCGCGGACTACCCGAATGCCTACAAGGAACTCCCGCAGCACCAGATTCAGCTTGTCGATGCGCTTCTGCATAATTTTGAAATAAGGCATACCCTTGGAAGCGATAAACCAGATGGTCAAGCCCATCACCGGCAGCGAAATGGCCAGGATCCAAGTCAGAACATGGTCCCGGTTGTAGGCCATAATCAGACCGCCGATCCCCATGATAGGAGCGGAAATCATCATCCGCAGCATCATGATCAGCACCTGCTGCATCTGCTGAACGTCGTTGGTGGTGCGTGTAATCAACGATGCGGTTCCGACGGAGTCGAATTCCCGCAGGGTGAATTTACCCACGTGATGGAACACCTTGCCCCGCAGGTCCCGGCCATAGCCGATGGCGATCCGCGAGGAGAGATACATGGCGATCACGGAGCAGATGGTGCCCCCGAAGGCAATCAGGAGCATCCAGCCGCCGGTGGACCAGATATAGCCGGTATCTTTTTGAACAATGCCCTTGTCCACAATGTCCGACATCAGTGTCGGCAGATACAAATCGGACAGGGACTGGAGGAACAGAAGCGCTACAGTGGCTACAAGCAGCCAGCTGTACGGCTTCAAATAACGGAACAGCTTCAGCACAGTCTCATCATCTCCAATTATCCTGTAATCACATCTATCTATGCATAATCATGCAGCTTACTCACAATCGAATGGTTTGCCGCCAACCTCTTCTCCGCCATCCTTCAGCAGACGGTCGCGTACAAGGGTTAATCCCTCCCTCATTTTCTCCTTGTCCTCCGGTGTCAATGCACCGAAATACTCCTGCTCCATATTGGCAAAGGCTTTCCTTACCTGAAGGCAAAGCTCCTTTCCCTCTTCGGTCAGAAAGACCCGCGACACCCGCAGGTCCATCGGATCGGGACGGCGGGTGATATAGCCGCTGGCTTCCATCCGTTTCAGCATAACCGTCAGTGTTGCCGGCTGGATGTGCAAATGGTCGGCAAGCTCCCGCTGCTTCAGTCCGCCCTTATGGGCCAGCACGAACAAAACCGGAGGTTGGCCAGGATACAGCCCAAGGGGCTCCAAGGTGGAGTGAACCCGTTGGAAATGAAGCCGGATCACTTGGTTGAACAACTGATACAAGGAATTTGTCTCTATATGAAACAAGCTTCCATCCCACCTCCCTGGCAATGGCATTATGCCTAAAATACGCTCTTCTCATCCGTACTGCAACATTAGTTAGCCGTCAAACAATTAGCTACCTAACTATATTACACGATTTTAAAGTGAAAATAAACGGAACAAATTCTTATAAATTTATGATCCTTTTTTCATAAAGAGAAGAATCCGTCTCCAGCAGGAGCGGCGTCCATTCCCCCGTGGAATAAAGCATCAGCCGGTGCATGGCCCGGGTACAAGCCGTATAAAAAAGCTTGCGCTGGGCCTCCTGCCCGTATACGTCTGCCGAAGCATCATATAGAAGAACGGCGTCGAACTCCACCCCCTTGGCCAGATAAGCGGGGATAACCAGGATACCCTTGCCGAACTCGGCAGATGTTTTCGTCACCAGCTTCATATCAGTAAGACCCTGTTCCGTTAACAGCTTGTAAGCCTCCACACTTTCGGCTGCAGTTTTCGTAATCACGGCTGCAGATGCATAACCCTGGTCAAGCAGGTCCATCACATCCCGGCGGATCACTGCTGCCAGCTGCTCCTTGCTCTCCACTCGGATTAATACCGGCTTTTCCCCGCTTCTATGGAAGGTTTCGATTTCCTTGCCTCCGGGCAAAAGCGACTTGGTGAACTCGGCAATCTCCCGGGTGGAGCGGTAGCTCTTTGCCAGACGGAACAGCCTGGTGTCGGCTTCACCAAAGAGCTTAATAAGTGGCGAGCTTGTGCCGCGCAGCTCAGATGCTTGCGTGAAGATCGCCTGGCTGGAGTCACCCAGCACCGTCATCCTCGCTCTGGGAAACAGCTTCGCAAGAAACTCATACTGGAACACCGAATAGTCCTGGCCTTCATCCACGAACACATGCCGGACCTCCGTATTGATCCCGACTCCCTCCACCAGCTCCTTCACATACAGATACGGTGTGGCATCCTCATAAAACAGCCGCTGCGAGTCGAGCTGCTCCCGGGTCAACACGCAGATTTCCTCCCAACAGGCAGGCAATTCAGCTGCTCCCGTCATGCCGGTGAACGTCTCTCGCCCCTGGAATAACTGGGCATAAAGTGCGCGGGTATTGATGAACGAAATCCGCTTGACACTTTTGCGCAGCGGCTTGAAATTCTCTTTCACCACCACCTGCCGGAGAATATCCTCCTCCCGCTCGGCGAAGTCGAAATCATCCTCCTTGCCCCAGGTGATGTTCTGCTGCTTCTCATGGACAGCCTCATACCGTTCGGCAAACTCGAATACTCCCTGAGCCCGGTGCAGCTTCCCGAAGGCTCCGGCATACTCCTCCTTGTCCAGATAGTTTATTTCCTCCCCTACCCAGGCCTCTCCCCGTTCATCCCGCTCCAGTTCGGTTAACCGGCGCAGCAGCCATTCCTGAAGCAGCTCCACCCTGTTGGGCAAGCGGACTACTGGATCATAGCTGTAAAACTGCACCCGCATCTCCTCCTCCGTAATCAGCTCACGGCCGCGGAAGCAGATGCTGTTGAATTGCATACCCTGCCGGTTCAGCCACTGCCCGTAGTGATGGAGCGCCTGCAGGAATTCCGCCGAGGCTTTGTAAGCCATACCTGCTATCCGGGCCTCGTAGCCTGCCGTATCCGACCTCGTCAAGACATATTCGATCTGGTCAAAGGGGTCCTCCAAGGACCATTCCGCCCGTAAAGCCTGCTCCAGATATTCCTGGAAAGTCGCCTGCTGCATGTTTTCCTCGCCCAGCTCGGGCAGAACCGCCGATACATAGCTGTTGAAAACGGGATTCGGGGAAAACAGGACGATCTGGTCGGCCTTCAGCCGCTCCCGGTGTTTGTAGAGCAGATACGCCACCCGCTGCAGGGCGGCTGAGGTTTTGCCGCTGCCGGCTACACCGTCCACCAGCACCATGCGGCTGGTATCGTCGCGGATGATGGCATTTTGCTCCTTCTGGATGGTTGCCACAATGCTCCTCATCTGGGAATCTGCCCCTTTGCCCAACACTTGCTGCAGGAGCTCATCGCCGATGGTCAAGCTGGTATCGAACACATTCTCCAGTTGTCCGCCCGCAATCTGGTACTGCCGCTTCAGCTGGATGGTTCCGGTAATCTCCCCGCCGGGTGCATGGAAGGAGGCTTTGCCGAGGGGATAATCGTAATACATCCCGGCAATAGGCGTGCGCCAGTCATAGACCAGGAAGGTCATCCCGTCCTCGTCGGCAAAGGAAGAAACCCCGATGTAGATCCGTTCGGCGGAGCTTTCGCTATCCTCGCGGAAATCGATCCGGCCGAAATACGGGGAAGCCAAAAGCCGGTTCATGTTTTTCCATTGACGCAAACGGACCCGGTAGCTGCGCTCACGTTCGGACAATAGCGCTTCCTGCTGGCGGATGCTGTGGAACGTTTCTTCGAAGTCCTCGTCCGAAGCCGTGTTCACCGTCACTTCCTCCCAGAACCGCTTGCGGATCTCCGTAGCCTGCCCCCCCAGCCTTTCCACTTCGGGCTCCAATTGGCGGATGCCCTCCTGCAGCATCCCCTTCACCTGCTCCAGATACGCTTGCTCCTGTTTCCAATCCTCCGGTTTCATCATCAATGCGGCACGCTCCCTTCAGAAGGTAGAGATCAAAACCCTTGACAATCCGAAATCAACTTGATACAATAAGAGTATAAAAACAATGCATAATTGGCCTTACTATGCAAAAATACAAAAATGACAGATCGTTATTGATTATAGCACTGTGTATTTTGTGATGCAACCTCTTTTTTTGTTCATGTTACCCGGCGGGCGGTTGCCGGGTTTTTTGATGTCTCCCCGAGGTTCCTCCCGGATGCCGACGGGGCTTTTGGCTACTTGGGCGGGCCGGCACGGGTGGCTGGAGTCCCGTCTACGCACCTTTCGCCTCGTTCCTCTGATGGATACCTGCCGGTTTCCGGTCTGCGGTATCCGGCTTCCAGTCTCCTGCCTCCGGTCTCCGGCTCCGTTTCCTGTCACCTACACCCCTTCCCTTTTTTCACAACCTCTCTTTATGCCGCACCTTCCTCTCGCCATCCTTACGGACTCAGGATTCATTATTTGGCTCAAAATAGGACCTTTTGCTGTCTTGCGGACTGAGCGGCCCTTATTTGATGCTAAACCCTCAGTTTTGGCCCCGAAAATGGGAAATAACGAATCGTGAGCCCGCAAGAAGTAAAAACGGCTGTCCAATCGCAAAATAGCGGATTCTCAGTCCGTAAAAAACCCCGAGCCGCGCAGAAACCCAAGGTCCGACAGCACGTAATGACAGGCAGCTGCAGACTCCTGACCATTAACACCCCCGAGACATGCGGATGTTAGCTAACCTTCGCCATCGTTTTGTGGGCGGTTCGCCCTCTACACTATGTATGCGGTTTGTCACTTTCATTTATTTGAAGGGTATAAACAATTATAGGATAATAAAGGATAGCTGCTTATTACACGACTGAAAGTTGCAGATTCCTTAAAGAGGTTTTATAATTAGACTTATTCTAATTAATAAATGCCAGGGGGTCTGTGCCGTGAAACCAAAGGGTCTCTTAACGCCACAGCGGAAAGCCATTCTGGATGTCATATGCGACTCATCAGACCATCCTACCGCGGCGGAGATTATGGACCGTCTGCGGGAGAGAGGCTGCCAATTCGCTTACGGAACGGTATACAATACACTGAAATATTTGACTGAAACCGGCCAGATCCAGGAACTGCGTGTAGGGGAAGCCTGCCGCTACGATGCCCGGACGGAGCACCATCACCACATCCAATGTACAGTTTGCGGAAAGGTGGACGAGGTGTTCGCTCCCATTCCCAAGGAATGGGCCGAGGAGGTAGCCAGGGAAACCGGATATCTTCTGGATCAGGACCAGTTATTGCTGAAAGGAGTGTGCGCCTCATGCAGGGCACAAACAAGCTGACAGCGGAGGAAAAGGACGAAATCAGACGGTTTCTCCCGCCGGGCGTGGACCCGGAGGAGGCCTATTGCAGCGTAACCAACCGGATTGTGATTGTCAGCCCGGTACCGGGGACGCTTCATGAGCTGGTACGGGAGCTGGCGGCGGCCTGTTACGATGTGATGGTATTCCACCATGCCGACTATTCCCTGCTTGTCCAGCTGAAGCCGGATCTTCTGATCCTGGATTTCACCCGGCAGGACCATGCTCCGGCCCTTGAAGGAATTACTAACCTGGAGCTGTACGGCACCAGATTGCTGCAGTTGGTTCCCCCTGTTTCCGGGGCATCACTCAGACTGGTTTCGGCTGCTTCCTTGGCATGGCCCTCTTCGTTAGGTGGAGCCTTGTCCGCAATCAAAGCCCAAATGGCGCAGGCGCCGAAAGTTTCTAAGACAGCCCTGCCCCTTCAACAGGAGGGGGTCCTTCTATTAAAGGATCTGCTGCTGGACTTAAACCGGTATATCGTACAGCGCGGCACACACCGGGTAGAGCTGACCCGGACGGAATTTGATCTGCTCCGGGTGATTCTGGAGGGCTGCGGCAAGGTGCTGTCCCGCCAGGAGCTGTTGGACCGGGTATGGGGAGAGGGATATTTTGGCGGAAGCAATATTGTGGATGTTCATGTCCGTTCCCTGCGTCAGAAGCTGGGCGATGATCCCAAGAATCCCTCCTATGTTGGTACCGTCCGCGGCATCGGCTACCGGGCTGTGGAAGAAATCCTTTAGTTTACGTCATCATTTGTTCACTTTTTCTTCATCAAACCTTCATGCAGATTCTGGATAGGCTTGTTAAAATGTATCCATAAGTTATATTTAGTCTAATTATTAATTAGAAATAAATGTTACCTAATGGATTCTACAAGGAGGCTTGAACCCTATGTATGACGTAATTATTATCGGCGGCGGTCCTGCCGGAGCAACAGCGGCCATCTATACCGCCCGCGCCAATCTTTCCACCCTGGTGCTGGATAAGGCTCCCGGAGCAGGCGCCCTGGCGCTGACCCACAAAATTGCCAACTATCCCGGTGTAACGGGCGAAATAAGCGGCAAGGAGCTTTTGGATACCATACGGGATCAGGCCAAAAGCTTCGGTGCCACCTTCGAAACCACCTCCATTACTGCCGTAGACCTGGAGGGTGAAACCAAAACCGTCTTTACAGCCGAGGGCATGTACCAGTCCAAGGCCGTTATTGTAGCCACCGGCTCCAAAGGCCGCAACCGGATGCTTCCCGGCGAGGAAAAGCTTCTGGGACGCGGTGTGAGCACATGCGCTACCTGTGACGGAGCCTTTTTCCGGGGCAAGGAGGTAGCGGTAATCGGGGATTCCGAGGAAGCGGTGGAGGAAGCGATGGCTTTGACCAAATTTGCCTCCAAAATCCACTTCATCGTGCCACGGCCGGACCTTCAGGGTGTGGACGGGTTCCCGGAGCTGGAGAATACCGTGTATATGCCCAAAACCCGCCCCATGGAAATCCTCGGCGACAGCAAGGTCAGCGGCGTAAAGCTCAAAACCGCCTCCGGGGAAGAGCAGCTGCTTGAGGTGGACGGCGTGTTCGTCTTCCTGTCCGGCAGCAAACCCGGCACCGACTTCCTGTTAGGCCAGGTGCCTCTGGATGAAGGGGGCTTCATGGAGCTGGACGCCTCGATGCAATCTCCTGTTCCCGGCGTATTCGGAGCCGGCGAGGTTCGCCGCACTCCCGTGAAGCAAGCCGTAGTGGCCGCCGCCGACGGCGCCATTGCCGCCATGGCCGTTGATAAGTTCATCAACCGCCGTGCCAGTCTGATTCCCCAATACAAATAACCCTATAAGGAGAGATTTCATATGTCCGCAAAAGCCGTTGTTTATTCCAGCACCCACTGCACCTTCTGCAAGCAGCTCAAGGCCTACCTGAATGAGCAAAATGTGGAGTTCGAAGAACGCAATATCGATGAAAGCGAAGTTTACGCCAAGGAGCTGCAGGATCTGGGCATGAGCTCCGTGCCCGTAACCGTGATCGGAGAAACCACCATTCTGGGCCTCAACCCGACCCGGATCAAAAAAGCCCTTGCCGCTTTGGCCTAAACAGTCCCTATTTATAATAGAAAAACCAACATTCGAGGAGGAAATCATTCATGAGTCAAGTTGTCGAAACCGCCGTTGTCAAAGTGGGCAAACCCGCCCCTTCCTTTAACCTGTTGTCCACCAAAAACCTGGAAACCCTGGAGGAGCGCGTAGCTCTGGAGGATTATAAAGGCAAATGGCTGGTTGTGTTCTTCTGGCCCTTCGACTTCACCTTCGTATGCCCGACTGAAATTATCTCGCTCAGCGACGCTTACGAGCAATTCCTGGATCTGGACTGCGACATCGTCGGCATCTCCACCGACAGCGTCCACACCCACCGCGCCTGGATCAATACTCCCCGGGATGCCAAGGGCATCGGCGACATCAAGTATCCGCTGGCTGCGGACTTCACCAAGGTGACTGCCCGCGCTTACGGCGTATTGGATGAGGAGCTGGGCGCCGCCAACCGCGGTCTGTTCATCATCGATCCGGAGGGCATCCTGCGTTACCAAGTGGTCACTGACCTGAACGTGGGCCGCAGCGTGGACGAAACCCTGCGTGTGCTCCAGGCTCTGCAAGCCGGCGGACTGTGCCCGGCCAACTGGAAGCCCGGCGACAAAACCCTGGCTTAATTATTGCCGGAAGGCATTACCTCTTCCCTGTCTGAGAACGCACATTCGGGATATGCCCCTCTTCCACCCGTCCGTGTAAAGCTTGGGCATATCCCTTCTTCCACCCGTCCGAGAAAACTCGGGCGGGTGTTTGGTTTGCGGGTAAAGAATAGAGGTATCTCCCCGCTGTTGCCGGGAGATAGTGGTAATAGGATCAAACCTTGAAGGAGGAGAATGCTATGCAGGACCGAAAGAGAAACCGTCCGCTCCCATGGGCGCTGGCCATCTGTTTCTTGCTGACTGTGCTGGCCGCAGGCTGCAGCAGGGATAAGGCTGCCCCCTCCCCTGCCGCACCGCCTCCTATGGCTGCCGCCTCCGTGTCCGCCGTAACGCCTGCTCCCTCGGCTTCGTCTGTTATACGGGCCACTGCATCACCAGTCAAACCGGGGAATCCGGCTGCCGCCACCGGCAGCTCAACAAGCACCTCCCTTCAGGACAGGCTGAAGAATATGACCCCCGAGGAGAAGCTGGGACAGCTCTTGATCGCCGGACTGGACGGGACGGAAGCCGGGGGGGAGGCCCGTCGTTTAGTTACGGAAACCCATGTGGGCGGCTTCATTCTGTATAAACCCAACATGACGGATGCCGGGCAAACTGTCACCCTGTTGAACCTGCTGAAGGAATTCAACCGTCCCTCCGGTATTCCGCTGCTGCTCAGCGTAGACCAGGAGGGCGGCAAGGTAAGCCGGCTGCCCGTCGATATTGAGCTGCCTGCCAACCGGGACCTTGCCGCCGGAGGCACACCGGAGCGGGCTAGGGCGTTGGGCAAGGCCGTGGGGCAGGAGCTTAAGGCCTTCGGCTTTAATCTGGACTATGCGCCGGTGCTGGATATCAACAGCAATCCCGCCAATCCCGTGATCGGCCCCCGTTCCTACGGCTCTGATGCCAAAACCGTTAAGCTCTACGGGTTAGCGGCCATGCAGGGCCTGCGGGAGAGCGGCGTGATCCCCGTGGTCAAGCATTTCCCTGGGCATGGGGACACCTCCACCGATTCCCACCTGGAGCTGCCTGTGGTGAACAAATCCCTGGCGGAGCTGGAGAAGCTGGAGCTTCAGCCCTTCCGGGCCGCCACAGAAGCCGGAGCGGAAGCCGTCATGGCGGCGCATATTCTGCTGCCCCGGCTGGACCCGGATTATCCGGCTACCCTATCACCGGCCATTATCACCGGGCTGCTCCGGGAGAAAATCGGCTACAGCGGCGTTGTTATCACCGATGATATGACCATGGGCGCCATTGCCAAGCATTACCCGCTGAAGGACGCTGCCGTCCGGGCTGTCTTGGCGGGCTGCGACCTGGTGCTGGTCGCCCATGGCTACAGCCAGGTGCAGGAGGCGGCGCAGGGATTGAAGGAGGCGTTGGCCGACGGCAGGCTGACCTGGGCTCGGGTAGACGAAAGCGTCGCGCGGGTGCTGGCCCTGAAGGCCTCGCGGCAGCTGGCGGACACGCCTGTTGCGGCGTCCCCGGACATCGGGGCGCTGAGGGCGGCGGTGAAGCAGGCGCTGGCCGTGCCATAAGCCTGCGTACCTGCCGCGCTGGCGTACCTTTGTGCCGCTGCGGGCTCTCGCCGTGCTCCACCTTGCCGTTCCGCTCCGTGCCGCGCCCTACCGAGTCGCCCGTCTAAGGAATATGAGAAGGCTTATTTTAGCAAAAGTAGCCGGATGCAATTTGTAACGAATATGAGCCACCTTATTTCCTGCTCAGGAGCGGATTTCAGCTGATTGTGACCGAATAAGCTTCCTCAGATTCGTTAAAACGGGAAATGAAGCCAAATTGGCAAAATAACGCCGCTGAGATTCGTTAGGCTCGTGGCCCGTGTTGGCAAAACACGGCCCAGGAAGCTGCCGCAAGTGCTGAGCATGGCGGGGCTTTTGCAGGGAGTCCCTGCCTTGGATGCGCGATCCAACAAAAAAACCGCCGGAGCCATGGTGGTCCGGCGGTTTGCTTTTGTTTTAGGGGGGATGCATAGTTATTGCAGCAAAAACGGGTCAGCCTGCACCTCAAAGCCATGCTGCTCCAGCAGATAACCAAGGTAGCGATTTTCCTTCTTGAAGTTCCAGTCCGCCGTAAACAGCACCTTGCTGGCAAAGGTGTATCTGGCGATCAGCGCACCGGATACGTACAGCTCAAAGCTCTCCGGATGATGACTCAAGGCGTATTCCCCCTGAATATAATCCGTGTCCGGCTCCCGCTTCTCCAATGCGGTGAGCAGAATGCTCCTGATCTCGTTCTTCAAAGGAATCACACCCTCCGGGATAATCCGGTCCAAGCCTGTCTTCAGACCCGCTTGACAACCGGTTATCAGAATTGTTCGACAACAGAGGGGCAATCCCTTCATCATTTCATGTCTATTCCTTGACGGAAGCGGCTTGGGCAGCCAGCTCTTCCCCCAGCCAGGCGCCTTGGGCCACCAGCTTGTGCTGGAGCTCACCCACGTTCACCTGACGGGAGCTGACACCTCCGGCCTGTACCGCCAGCGCGGCGGCGGTTCCTGATGCTTCGCCCATGGCGAAGCAGTTGGGCATCACCCGCAGCGAGCCCTGAACCACCCGGTCCGAGGAAGCGGCCCGGCCCGGCACCCATAGATTGTCCAGCCCCTTGGGCAGCAGGCAGCGGTAAGGCACACCATGGGATTCTCCGGGGTTCAGGCGGTGAATCTGGGTTTTCCCCTTGCTGTTGGCCATATGAACATCAATAAAGTATGAATTGCGGGCGATATCATCCGGGAAGCTGCGCAGCTGCATAAAGTCCTCGGTGACCAGCACGTAATCCCCTTCAATCCGGCGGGTTTCCCGGATACCCAGCTGCTCACCGGTAGCCACCACATGGACCTGCTCGAAGCCCGGCACATACTTGCGCAGGAAGTTCACCTGCACCTGCACCAGCTTGCGGCCCTCCATCGCCCCGCGGGTGAGATCTTCTGGTTTGGTGCCGTCGATTCCGAACACATGCCCGAAGTTAACGCTGACCAGATCGTCAGCCAACCAGGCAAATCCGGATACCTTCTTCCGGCCCTCGGGAAGATCGCCGTTGTCCATGGCTTTCTGAACAGCCTGAGGAATTTGGCCGCCGTCCCCGCTTTCCTCGAGATATTGCATAAAGCGCTTCTGGTCCGCACGGGCCAGCACATAGCACATGGTGCCCGGCTGGAGCTCGCCATCTTCCCCGCCCTTCTGGAAGGGTGCACCCGCACGTGCCGCAAGGTCGCCGTCTCCGGTGGCGTCGATGAAATATCTGCTTTTTACCACAGAAAGTCCGGCTTTGTTGGCCAAAATGACTCCCTCCAGCCGGCTGCCATCCTCCGCCATCAGCACATCCGCCACGAAGGTGTGGAACAGCACCTGGACCCCTGCTTCCGTCACCGCAGCATCATAAACCAGCTTCAGCACCTCGGCGTCAATGGGCACCCAGTCCAGCTCTTCCCCGTAACGCTCCCGGAACACCGCCGGGCTGGCTGCCTTCATGCTCTCCAGAAGCTCCAGCCCGATCCCCCGGATAACCGGCTTTTCCTTATCTGTGTACGGGCAAAATGCCGGAACCAGCGCCAATGTCCCCATACCGCCGAGAAATCCGCGCTGCTCCAACAGCAGCACCCTTGCACCGTTCCGAGCCGCCGCCAATGCCGCCGCCACCCCGGCGGGGCCGCCTCCTACTACCAACACATCCGTTTCTGCCGCAACCGGCAGCACTTTTGCCGCCACCCGATATCCTTCGCTCATCCTCCGAACCTCCTGTAGGAATGTTTTGAAGCGTATTGGGTACGCCTCTAATTACTTTCAGTGTATAATAAAGATAAGCTTCCGTTTAGTTATCATTTGGTTTACATAAAGGAGAATTATGCCATGTCCCGCAAAAAAATAACGATGGACGATCTGGCCCGCGAGCTGGGGGTGAGCCGCCTGACCGTGTCCAAAGCGCTGCGCGGCTTACCGGGTATGTCTCTGGAGACCCGCCGGGAGATTCTCCGTCTGGCCGAGGAGAAGGGCTATATGACCCGGGAGCAAAAGGAGAGCTCTCTGTTTGAGCATACCTCTCTGCAGGCGCTCCAGCCGAGGCGGTTCTATATGGTGCTCCAGGAGAGCGCCACCACCCCTTCCCAAATTCATCTGGAGCTGCTGAAGGGGCTGAACCAGCGTTTTCACGGCTCCCATTCCTCCGTGGCGCCGCTGTTCGCCCCTTCTGTTGCTTCCCATTCCGATGTGGCGTGGCAGGAATGGTCGGAGGGCTGCGGACTGGCGTATGCAGATGGAGTTTTCATCCCGCCCATGACTCCCCCGGAGCTGGAAAAACGTCTCTTGGACCTGCCCCTTCCGCGGATTCTGCTGAACTTCCCGCCTACGGGAGCGACGGTGGACAGTGTGGTCTGGGATGTGTATGAATCCGTCCGGCAAGCTGTCCAGCTTCTGGCGGACCATGGCCACCGCCGGATTCTGTATATCGGCGATACCCATTCCTCCCGGGGCTACAGGCTCCGGTGGTCGGCCTTCGCCGAGGCCATGGCTGAGGTGGGGCTGGAGGCCGACAGGGCCCGGCATCTGACCTTGTCCCTGGCAGAAGGAGCCGCTTGGCAAAAAGAGTTTCTGCGGTTAATGGCTGCAGAGAAACCGACCGCCTTGCTCAATGCTGTAGAGGGGCATCTGCCGTGGATCTATTATTTATGCAGCCAGTCCGGCCTCTCCATTCCGGCAGACTGCTCTCTGGTCAGTCTGGATGTGACGGCGGAGCCGCCTGCTCCGGGCCTCTGCTACTTCTACCTGCCCGTGCGGGAAACCGGGGCCCGCGCCGCCGACCGGATGATCTGGCGGATCGCCAATCCGGGGGAGCCGCTGGAGCATCTGCGCCTGCAGGGTCGGCTGGTTCCGGGGGACAGCCTGCGTGAGGCACCGACGGAATAACTGCAACTGAAATGCTTCCTCCTTTTTATCTATGGAAAAATATTCTTGATTCCTACAATGTGGAAGGATACTATAAAAATTGTATGAACACTTAGGAGTGATAGAGGAGGAACAAGCATGGCCGAAATCAAATGGCGGATGACGGAAGGCCCTTTAGAGGTTTCCATCATTGAATCCGTGGAGGAACGTTTCGGAGTCATTTTTCCCGAAGACTACAAAGCATGTGTGAAGCTCCATAACGGCGGTTACCCCCATCCGGATTCCTTTGGCGGAGAAGACGGAGATTCTATGGTGTTCAACAACCTGATCAGCTTTACCAGCTCTTATTTAAACATGGGGATGTTTGTGAGCGAGTTCAAGGAAAACCGGGTTCTTCCTTTTGCAAAAGACCCCTTCGGCAATCATATTTGCTTTGATTACCGCTATACGGATCAAAACCCAACCGTTGTATTTTGGGATCACGAGGAAGGGGAGGACTTTTTTGAACCTGTCTGCGAATCCTTCACCACTCTATTAGAGCAACTGGCGGCCAATGAGGATACTGGTGATTTTGATGGTGGTACTGAAGATAATTCGGATGAATCATTGGAGGCGTCAGATGCGGGAGAAGCCAGTGAGTTAGAAAGCCCACTGGATCCTGCTGTCCCGAAGCACAACGCTGACTTCTGCAGCAAAGCCTCCAGTATGCCGTTAGAACCATGGTCAAAAGGGGCTGTCACGGATGATAGCTTTGAAGTGACGTTTGATCCCACTAGCGAGGAAGAAATCCAAGTTTTTGAAACCCGTCACGGTTTTACCCTTCCGGAGGAATATAAGGCCTTTTTGCTGGTCCACAACGGTGGTAAAAGGGGCCTGCGGCGATTTGAAACCAAGGACAAAAAAATCGAAACCTCCGTAATAATGTTTCTGCCGCTTTTAAATGGGAGCGATTGGAAAAACCTGGAGGATTCTTACCGAAAATTCATCACCGGACGCATTGTCCCGGATCACTTTCTGCCGATCGGCACAGACCCTCGGAACAGTCTGATCTGTATCGTTGTTCATGGTCCGGAGCGGGGACAGATTTTCTTTTGTGACCTGGAGTATCTGGAGGAGGATCACAGGCTGCTTCCCTCGTGTATTATGCCTGTGTCCAATAGCTTTAATGAATTTTATAACAGCTTGTTCACAAGCGAGTGATCTGCTCACGCTAATTCTTTATATAGAAAAAAAAGGACAGCCAACGGGTGTCCTTTTCTATGCAGGCGCATCCGGACTAACCCGGGCGCCAAGCCTTCTCCAGCTACAGCTGAACTCCAACCGGCGCCGCATACACCACAAACTCTTCCTCGCCGTCCACCTGAAGCAGGCGGTCCGCCACCTCCTGCTCAAACGCAGCTATGGCGCAGGTTCCGCAGCCGATGGCATGAGCGGACAGGTACAGATTCTGCATCACATGGCCCACATCCATCAGCATCACCCGGTGGGATGCGATGGAGTATCTCCATTCACTGCGGTACGCCACCGCTGTATAAAAGAAGGTGACTGCTCCTTTGGCCGCCCAGCCTTGCCCGCACAGACTCACCGACACCTCATCCTCCAGATTGTCCACCGCCCCAACAAACTCCAAGGCATGCTCCATGGGCAGATAATGATAGATGCCCTTCTCCAAACCCTCCACCTGAAACACAGCCAGATAAGTTTCGAAGGGATGCCGGGCTCCTGCCGAAGGCACAGGACGCAGCGCCGCATAACCGCTGCCGCGGATGCCTGTCACCCCTTGAGTGGACCACAACAGAAATGCCAGCTGCTCCAGGGTGATAGGCTCCTGCTTGTACACTCTGACGCTTTTGCGGGCATGGAGCAAAGCCAGGTAGTCCGCTTCTTTCACCACTCCGGCAAAGTCCTTGGTCAGCGGAATAACCGTTGCTCCTTTAGCGGGATGGGATAAGGGCGGTTGGGGCAGCTTTTTGCTTTGATCGGATTCATACTGGTCCTTCCCGAAGATGCTCTTCATAAACCTGCGGTTGTCCTGAATCTGGCGGCGCACTTCATCCTCTGACAGCATGTTTCTTCCCTCCATATGGTTCTAATTCGTTGTGAAATATATCCAATTGTACCCCAATCCCGCATTGACGGATAGACCCGTTCCTTGCTACAATAATTATAATTAATCCAATGAATTTAGTATGATTTAAAATGGAGGCGAATCCTCATGAAGGAAATCCCCATCGAATATGTCAAAGCCAACCAATCTGGTATTGTTCTGTCGGTTATTGCTTTTCTCGTGTCGGGCCAGCCGTGGATCATTGCCGCCCTGTGGCTGATTCAAGTGATCGGGCTCTTCATCGGCGGGCGCTGGAATCTGTTCGCCGCTTTGGGCCGGCTATTCCTCACCCCTAAAGGCAAGGAAACCCAAGCCGCCGAGCTGCTGCGGTTCAATAACTCCCTGGCTGTGGCTTTCCTCAGCCTTTCCCTGGTGAGCCTGCTGCTGGGCTGGACCACGGCGGGTTATGTATTCGCTGCGATGCTGCTGGGTGCGGCAGGGGCTGCTCTGTTGGGCTATTGTGTGGGATGCACCCTCTACTTCTGGGTGAAGCAAATCAGAGCCGGGCGTTAGGCCGGATCTCCACTTCCGAAGAGTCTGCTGTAAAACCGTGCAGGCTCTTTTTGTTTTTGGGTAAGCATTCTCGGTTCAATCCTCTCTGAGGCTCGCTCTTTACTCCCCCTGCCCCGTCCCCGCATTCACTTACCTTTTCGCCCCGGATGTGGCACAATAAGAGAACAGATTACAGCTGGAAATTTTATGCGAAATGAGGAATGACGGTGCTGCCTCAGGAATGGGATTGGGTCAAAAGCAGGGACCCGGTTTGGGAGACACCTGCGCAGGAATGTTACTACTATGTATGGAGATGGAAGGAGCTGGGCCTCCGCCGATTTGTGGATTTGGGCTGTGGTTTGGGACGCCATGCGCTGCAGTTTGCCCAGGAGGGGTATGAGGTTACGGCCTTTGACCTGTCCCAATCCGGGCTGGATGCGCTGGCCGCAACCGCAGCCGACCGGGAGCTGACCATGGAGCTGGTGAGAGGGGATGTACAGGCGCTGCCTTTTGCCGACAATACCTTCGACTGCCTTCTCTCCTACCATTGTATCTATCACACGGATCTGAAGGGGCTGGAGCAGGCCGTCCGGGAAATTGCCAGAGTCACCCGCCCAGGCGGTGAGGTGTTCCTGACTCTGAATTCCACACTAAGCCCCAACTATACCAAGGCCGGGCCGGAATACCGGCGGCTGGATGTCCGGACGCTTCAATATGTGAAGGACGGGGAGGTAGGGACGCCCCACTGCTACGTGAACGCCCATGAGGCGGCCGAGCTGTTCTCCGGCTTCGAGATGCTGCAATTCCGGCATGTGGAGGACTATTCCTTCCTGGGCAAAAAAGGCTGCCACTTCCATATCCACGCCCGGGTTTTGTAGCGGGCGTTAGCCGATTGTTCAAGGCTGGTGCAGACAGCATCACCCCTATGATTATTAAAGAGCGGTGCAGACAGACACCGGCCCTATACATGCAAAAGACGGGAGAGATTTCCCATGGACAATACAGGTAAATTTACTGGCAAAGCCGAGGTGTACGCCAAGGCCAGGCCGGGTTATCCGCAAGCTATGCTGGACCGCATCGCACAAGCTGCGGGAATTGGGACAGGGGCGGAGGTGGCCGATATCGGGGCGGGCACGGGGATTTTCTCCAAGCCGCTGCTCAGCTGCGGCTGCCGGGTTTACGGCGTGGAGCCTAACGCCGATATGCGGGGGGTGGCGGAGCGGAGCCTTGCTGCGGAGGACCGTTTTTTCCCGGTGGCGGGTACGGCGGAGGACACCACCCTCCCGGGAGGGAGCGTGGACGCGGTGACGGTAGCCCAGGCCTTCCACTGGTTTGATGCGCAAGCCTTCGGCCGGGAATGCCGGCGGATTCTGCGGTCCGGGGGCCAGGTGGTGCTGGTATGGAACTCCCGGATCCATGACCGTGATTCAGTCCGGGAGAACGAAGCCATTATGCGGGAGTTTTGTCCCGCATTTACCGGCTTCAGCGGCGGGATCGCGTACCTGGATGACAGGATCGGGAGCTTCTTCCACGGGGACTTTTCGGTGGAAACCTTCCCTAATGATCTGGCCTTCGACAAAGCCGGCTTTATCGCGCGCAACCTGTCCGGCTCCTATTCCCTGCAAGCCGGTGATCCCCGGTATGCGGAGTATGTGGCGGCGCTGGAGGAGCTGTTCGACCGGTACGCTCTGGACGGCATCTACATGCAGCCTAATGAAACAGTGGCTTATTGGGGCCGGCCGTAGGTCGCGGGGGCTGCTGCGGAGGGGCTGCTGTGGGGGGCTGCTGTGGGGGCTGCTACGGGGGGCTGCTGTGGGAGCTGGCCGAGAGAGCGCAACTGTAGAGGCGAAACCATAAGCGGCAGGCTTTGGTGATCGACCATTGGCAGCCTACCATTGGTAACCGACCATTGGTGACACGCTAACGGAACTCAGCGACTCTTACAGGCAAAAATTGATGTTTTGCCAGCGCTAACGGAACTCAGACGCTCTTAGCCAGCTATAAAGCACCCAACACACAACAAATCCATCGCTAACGGTTGCTGAGTTCCGTTAAACTTTGGAAACACGCAAAATTATCTTCTAAGCGTCCGATAGTTCCGTTACGTTCCCTAACCATCAGCCACGGGAAATCCCCCCTGCATGAAACAAATAAACCGCCATGGCTTAATGCCTGGCGGTTTTTGGTAGTGCTGGTTTGTTTGTGCGGCGGATCTGGACTCCATTGGCCATGGAGTACCGGCTATCCGGTTATGTGGACTCAGGAGCCGTTATTTGCACAAAATAGGCACCTTTGCCGATTTCGCGGACACACGGTACGTTAATGCCTCTGCAAACTAACCAAAACGGTTGTTTTCGGACATTTAACGGATCGTGTGTCCGTTCAAATTGAAAAACACCAATTTTGTCCTAAATAGCGCTTCCTGAGTCCGTTTGGGACAACCGCAGCAAAAAAACCGGCCAGGTTGCCCTGTGCCGGTTTTCCGCCCCATGAGGGTTGTATGCTGTTGGGGTGCTGCTTGAACTGCACTTCTACTGATCTAGGCTTTATCTGCGGGACATGGTCACGCCGAGCTTGTTCTTGTACTTCTCGGTTGCTTCCTTGATAACATCCTTGCCGCCCTTGGAGAGCCATTCGTCCACTGCCTTCGGCCAATCGCTGATAGGCTCCTTGCCGTATACCATTTTCACCATATGGGTCAAAAGAACAGGCGGTGCGGTATCGGAGTTGGGAGCCACGTCCGGATTCTTCACCAGCGCGTCCAGACGGGGATCGAACTGGATGCCGTCGCGGCCTTCTTTTGCCAGAATCGTGTCGTATACCTTGATCAGGTTCTTGCCTTCCTCTGTCAGGCTGAGGGAACCCTTGTTGTAGGTGGTATCCTGCACCAGCCACAGGAAGGACTGGCGGTAGCGCTCTTCGTCAATGCCGTTGGCTTCGGTAGGAGAGGTGTAGGAAATCTTGCCGTTCTCTTCCTTGTAGGTTTCGCCCTTGATGCCGAAGGTGAAGAAGGTTTCCGCCTCTTCGCTGAGCATCCAGTCGAAGAACTTGATAATGTCGGCGGCGTTTTTGGTGCCGGTCTTCACGAAGTAAGCTCGGGTCACGGAGCCGTACAGGTAGGAGCCGCCCTTGCCGTCAGGACCAACGGGGGAAGGAATGATCTCCAGCTTGGCGCCGGGTACAGTGGATTTCAGCTGCTGCTCCCATTGGAGAAGCTCGTTGGCATTCATGGTCCACATGCCTGCTTTGCCGGCCAGAATAGCGTTTTTGTAGTTGGTGGCGTTGATGGTGGCGAATTCCTTGTTGATGAGGCCTTCATCGTACATGGTTTTGTAGGTTTGCAGTGCTTTCATCATATTCTCGTTGTCCATAAACTTGGGCTGAACCTGGCCGTTGACTTCCTCAAACATGGACAGGTACGGGTAAACGTCGTACGGGCCAAAGAAGGTATCCGCATACTTGAAATCCTGGCGGCCCATGTAGGGATTTTCCAGGCCCAGCTTCTTGAAGGCCCGCAGCACGTTCAAATACTCGTCCACGGTTTTCGGTACAGGCAGCCCGGTTTGGTCCAGCAGGTCCTTGCGGATCCAGGTGGCACGGCGGGACGGGTTGGACAGGTACTCGGGGATGGCATAAATTTTACCTTGGTAGGTTACGTTATCCCAGGCATCCTTGGGGATTTTCTTCAACAGGTTGGGGCCGTACTGCTTGAGCAGATCGTCCAGGGGCATAAATACACCCGCCGCGACGGAGCCGGCCATTTCCTTGCCGTTGACGCCGCCTGCGCCTTGGACTACGTCGGGAATATCATTGGTGGCGAACATCTGCACCATCTTCTGCTCATATTCCTTGTGGGGGACCAGAACGATGTCCAGATCGGAGTTGGTCATTTCCTCCAGCTTTTTCACCCATTTATCGTTGTTGATATCGGGCGATTTTTCCACGTAGTTAAATGCCAACGTCCGAAGCGAGATGGAGAATTTGGTTTTTTCGGGGGCTTTGGAAGCACCGGGGGAGCTGCTTGCCCCTTCTTTGCTATCGTTGCCGCAACCGGCTGCTACACCGGCGGCCAACGCGGCGGTGAGACATACGCCAAGCCATTTTTTCATTGCGAACCTCTCCCTTTTTATCCATATAGGCGGATGACTGAGTGGGTAAAGCGCTTTTGTAAACGCTTTATCTTTCATGGCTATATCTTATCGCCGGAGCGGGTTTGCCACAATGGAATGATTCCATGTGGGATTGTCATTTTTTTAGATTGGGGTTGGGTAGACTGTCGGGCCGCGGGCCTGTTACGGAACTCACAGACCCTTAGCGCCGAAAAATGCACCAGTCGGAGCGGTAACGGAACTGGCAGGCCCTTAGCGCCAAAAAACCGCTGATTAGTCCACCGTTATCCCCTGTAAGAGCGCCTGAGTTCCGTTAGAGTTTAAACTAACCCAATTTTCCTCTGTAAGCGTCGCTGAGTTCCGTTACCCCACAGCTGTTGCTACTAGCGGGCATAGGCTGGGCATAACCGCAGCAGCGATAACGGAGGCCGGCGAATCCACCGCCGTTTAATACGGCTTGGCAACCTCCACCCGGCGGCTCACGCCTTGGTACGTAAAGTATAAGTGGACCCCATGTCCCTGGTCATCCATAAAATACGACACATAATCCTGCATCCCCGCCTTCCGCGGCGTCAGCAGGGTCACCATCCGGTGGCTGGCCGCTTCCCGGGTGGACGCCGCCAGATGCCAGTGGGGCGGCTGCCCCTCCCACTCCGCCGGATCAACACCGCCAAACCCGCTCTCCTGGGACAGCACCAGGTCGCCGGAGGAGCTGTACACAAAACGCCCTTCCATTTGGGCCTTGACCCCATTCACCAGAAACGTCTGCCCCTTCAGCGTCATGGGATACAGCGTATGGAACAGCCAATCCACCTGGCCCGGCTGCGCCAGATCCACCGCATCCACAATCACCACGTAGGCGCTGTCCATCAGATAATATTCCCGTGTATACCGCCGAATATAGGGTACATGCTCCCGGTAGGCTTCCGTAGCATCCATAGAGGTGAAGCTGACGCCGTCCCGGTGCCATGCCTCCAGCACTGTTCCCGTAGCGGCCATATTCTTGGTTTTGTCCGTACCGGCATACTGCCCTTGGCCGTCGATGAGAATCACATTCTTGGAGCGGGTGGCCTTGCGCCATTGCATATGCATGGTGCTGTTGAACGCCACATAATACCCGCTTTCAATCGCCAGCGGTTCCCCGTAGGCATGGAGCAGAAACGCATTCTGGTCCCCGTGGCTGTGGCTGACGGAGCCGTAGCGGCTGCTTTTGGCCAGGAGCATGATATGCTCTGTCGGATCGTCCATCCGGTGGTGCATCGCCACCCAGCCCACGTCCTGGAACCACTTCACAGGCTCCGCCGCAAGCGGCGCTACCGCCTCCACCTGCGGGTAATCCCAGCGGTAGACCATTTCGTCGAAGCGGAAATCCCACCAGCCGTAATTGTAAAAGATCATTTGGCTGTCAGGGTTCAGCTCCCGCGTCTGCTCATAGTACCACTGGTACAGGCCATTGCCCGTCACCCCGGCGAACTGCCGGATATTGAAGCCCGTCTTCAGGTTCACCGGGTCCCCCAGGGAGGACTGGTCGCAGAAGCTGGCCCGCAGCGTGTCGGGACTGAGCGTATATAAGGGGAAATCCCCGGTTTTGCGGAAAAAAGGACGGTCATAGAAGTTGATGCCGGTGTACTTGCGGACCAGATTCAGTGCTTCGGTGACAAAGGCCATCTGAGTAGTCCAGTACATGGCCCCCTCCGCCCAGCCGCCGTCCTTGCCGCCCCAGGGGGTATACATCGCCGAAAAATATTCCAGTGCATAGTCAAGCCAATCCCGGGCTTCCTCTTCTTCACCAAGCATGGCCGTGCAGCAGGGGATCAGCACAGAGGACAAGGACCGGACCGCATGGCTGTCATAAGGCACATGGTGAATCCGCGAGCGTTCGATCACATGGAAGGCCACCTGGCGGGTGCGTTCAAGAAGCACCCGGCGCACAAACACACGCTCCTCCCCGGTCAGCTCCCCGTACAGCCAGTCATACCCCCAGGCCAAGGCCCCCGCCATACGGAACGCAGCTTCGTCGTTGTAATCCCGGTGGGTTGGGCCGTCTGGATTCCATGAAGCAGCATGGAGCAGCCACGCCTTGGCCTTCGCGATCAGCTCCGCATCCTCCAGAACCACCCCTGCCACAGCCAGATGCCGGATGGCATAAAGCATCTCCTGGCAGTCGATGTACATCTGCCGCCACAAGGAAGCCACCCGTTTGTTGCCAGGGTAAGGCTGCGGCTCGGCAATCAGCGGCCGCTCCGCCCAAGGCAGAACGGCTTCGGCCAGAAACCCGGCCCAGCCGGTGCTCTCGGGATCCCGCTTCACCGCATCGCGGAAGCGGGGCAGCTCCTCCGCCTGCAGCCACAGGCGGGGATGGGCAGCTGCGGCAGCCGTATACCGGCTGTCGCGGGCGGGCAAGGGTGTCTCCGGCACGCCGGGAGCCACCGTGAAGGCTCTGATCTTGCTCCACTCGGAGAAGCTGCCGTCCTCGGCAACCAAGGCGTACCGCCAGTAGTAGCCGCCCGGTGCCAGAACCTCGTCCGGTGTAAACAGGTTATAAGGGATACCCGCATACTCCCGTGTGGTTTCCGGGGCAAAGCCAGGGTCCGCCGATAATTGCAGCCGGTAGGCGCCCCCCTCCAAAACCGCAGGCATCCAGGTAAAGCGGGGCGGATTTTCGGCAATTTCCGTATGCTCCTCCGGGGCGTAAGCCACATCGAGCACACCGTTATGAGGTTGAAATAATGGTGTAGCCATAGGACATCCTCCATTAAGTCAAGGGCGGCACGCGGCCGCCCCGACACCATCTTTATGATAAAGCTTCAGACTTGCAGGTTAAGCACTAATCCAACCGTACCAACCCCTGCACCGGATCAATAGCGAAGCTTCGGCTGAAGCTGGAGGCCCCAGGGACTCCCGCCTCCACTTGCACAACCAGCCCTGCTCCGTCCCGTACCATTGTGGAGAGCCGAAGTGGCTCCCCTCCGGCCCGGTACACAGCCACAAACTCTGCAGCCGTTCCCTTCTGCCGCATCAGTAGTCCGCCAATGCTCTGGCTGGGGTCCTCGGCAATACCGGGTGTACGGATGTGGAACAGCTCCGCTTCCGGCGGTTGCAGCAGCGCAGCTTGAACCCTAAAGCTGCCGCCCGTTACACCCGCACCGTTCATGAGCCACGCCGCCGACTGGGCCGCAGACGAGGTGTTGCTCCGGCAGGCCAACAGCTCCACATGGGCATACCCGTCCTCCGTACCGGCCGCCCGGGGCTCAATCGCAGTCCAGCTCTCCTCCTGAGGCAAAACAAGATCGGCGGACGGATGCATCCACCAGTCTACCGCCTCCACACCCTCCGTCTCCACGCGAAACCAGTCCACCAGGACCTCCCCGTCCAAAAGAAGATGGCGTTCCAGCACAGCGCCCGGATACGCGCCTTCCGAACGGAGCCGGATGCAGGTTCCGCGCTCATCGTCCCGGAACAGGGTGCATGCAGACGTATGGGGGGCCTGTGAGCGGCCGCCAATGCTCACCGTGTTGTGGCTGGCGGTAGTCGCATACCAGCCGAGGCGCAGAGCGGAGCCGTAGGGCACGGTGCCCAGCTCCGGCGCCACTTCCCCCAGCCGGTGCGTGATGGACACATGCAGCTTGTCAAAATGCCCATGTGAGCCTCCATGCTCGCCGAAGTCCGTTTGAACGGACAAGGGGTTTCCTTTGTGCCGCAGGACGGCAAAGCCGGATTCCTCCAGCAGCAGGGACCGACGCTCTTGACCGGCAGAGGCTGCAAACAGCTCTGCCTCGGACACCTCTCCTGCCTCGTTTTGCCGCGCCATCTCCGGCACCGCTTCAACCTCGCTCTGCCGCTCTCTCCCCGGCACCGTAGCCTCCTGGCTCTTCAGCAGGTCTGCTTCTGTAACCAGGCCGTTGCCGTACAGCAACGCCTCCAGACCGCCCCGCTTTTCCGCCCCAAACATATAGCAGTAGCTGTGGGCCAATACCGGCAACAGATCCCGGTTCCCGTATACGGATAAACCGGCCTCGAACACTTCAACGATTTCCCGCGCAAAAGGAACGCGGTTATATGGGCCATCATGCAGCGCAGGCAGCTGCCCCGAATCACTTGCCAGCTCCGCCAGCACCTGCAGCATACCCTGGAGCGACTGGCCCGCCTCTCCCTTGGCGCCATACAGATCCACGCCGAAGCGCAAACACATCTCGGCGGCTATCAGATAAGCCCGCAGCACGAACACATGGTAATAGGTGCTGCCCTCGAATTCGAAACCGTCGGGCTTTACGCCGATGGACAAATGGTGATAAAAGCCGCCCGGCCCGTCCAGCAGGCTCTGGAGCTTGGACCGCTCCGCCCCTTTGGCGGCGTATACGCAGGCCAGGCTGGCATTGAGCCAGGCCGTATAATTGTTTTCCGCATTCTTCTTCTCATGGATGAGAATGTGGCGGTACTGCTCCATGCTGCTCTCCAGCATGGTGAAGAAGGTCTGCAGCGCCGCTTCATCCGCGGGATCAAATTCCACTCCGCAGTCCTTCAGCAGCAAATATGCCCGGATCAGGGTAGTGGACCAGATGGCCTCCGTCAAAGCTTGATGGAAGGCTCTGCCCTTCAGCATCCAGGGCTGGGCCTCGGGATGGACGGGATAATGCGGGAACTGGCGGGCATACCCGGCCAGGATTTCCCGGGCTGTCTCTGCGCACCATTCCTCACCGTCGGCCGCGTATACCGCTGCCGCCTGCAGGGCGTAACGGGCCATGATCTGGTGCCGGAACACCAGCCAAGCTCCCCTGTACGGCTCTCCCTCCAGCACACAGCCGTGGGGGCAGCGGAATTGGACGGCGTCCTCCTCCATGGGGTCAAACAGCAGCTCCGCATGATGCTCGGGGCACACATACTGGTGCCACCAGCCGCCGGGCTCCAGAGGCAGCCGGATCTCCCGGGGGAGCGGCTGTCCGCCCCCTTCCGGTTGTCCCTCCGTTCTGCCCCGCCACTGCGCCAGCTCCGCCTTCAGCTCATCGGCTGCTTGACGGGCCCAGCCCCATGCTGCGGTTTTGTCTCGGATGGTTTTCATCGCATGAACAACCCTCCGTTGATCTCAATGGTTTCCCCGGTCAGGTAATCCGCCAGCTCCGACGCCAGGAACAGGGTAACCCGTCCCACATCCTGCGGTGCGCCTTCCCGGCCCAGAGGAATCTTGGCAATGGTCGCCTGCCGTGCTGCATCTGCAGTAAAGGTGGCGTGGAAGGCGGTTTGGCCGATGAAGCCAGGGGAAATGGCGTTGACATTAATGCCGTGAGGGGCCAGCTCCTTGGCCAGACCCTTGGAATAGGACCATACGGCTGCTTTGCTGGCTGCATAGATGGATGCGCCGGGGCCGCCGCCGTCATGGGCTGCCAGGGATGCCACGTTGATGATTTTGCCGGCCTTCTTGGCGATCATACCCGCGGCCACGGCCTTGCAGGCAAACACGCAGGACTTGAAGTTGACGTCCATCACCTTGTTATAATGCTCTTCATCCATCTCTGCATTGGGCACCCGTTTGATCATACCCCCTGCGTTGTTCACCAGAATATCCACGGTTCCGCCAAAATGGGCCTCGATTTCCTTCACCATTTGGTCCAGCTCTGCAGGACTGGTGGCATCCGCCTTGAAGGCATGGGCCTCGCCGCCTGCCTGGCGGATGGCTTCAACAGCCTCAACCGGGTCACCGTACAAGTAGTTAATGGCCACCTTGGCGCCGGAAGCAGCCAGAGTTTCGGCAATTTGGCGTCCCAAACCTGCGTTGGAACCGGTTACGAGTGCGATTTTACCTGTCAGATCGATATGCATATGGATGAATCCTCCTAATAGTAGTTTGGTTGTTTTTTCTAACGGCGGTCACAGCCGCTATTCCCCCTCAAACGGGGGACTGCCATTTCTAACGGCGGCCAGAGCCGCTATTTCCGCTGCAGGAGCTCATTTTGGAGCGTTTTGTGCGAAATAAGAGCGCTCACTTCCGTTACAATTTCAAAAAGCCGGTTTTGAGCCAAATAGCGGCGCTCACTTCCGTTAGAGCTGGGGGAGCTTAGATGGCTTACACGGGGAAGCATCCCCTCAGCCCCTCCCCGCTCCCTACTTCCGCTCCGCCAGCTGGCTGTTGCGCCGCTCCGCGGGCATGGACAGGGTCATCCGTGTCCCTTCCCCTTGGCGGCTTTGCACGCTGAGCCCATACTCCTCGCCGAACACCATCTGGATCCGGCGGTGTACGTTCATGAGCCCGATGCCGCCCCGGTGGTACAGGGAGTCGTCCTCCACTCCGGCCAACTGGTTCAGCTTCAGCTTCTCCCGGAGCCGGTCCAGCCGCTCCGGGGTGATGCCCACGCCGTTGTCCTCTACCATCACCAGGAACCGGCCGTCCTCAATCCGGGCATCGATGCGAATGGCATGATGGGCCTCGATTCCCCCGGGGAAGGCATGCTGGAAGATATTCTCGATTAGGGGCTGCAGCGTAAGCCGCACCGTTTTCTCCAGCAATAGCCCCGGCGGGATTACCACATCGATTTCGAACTCCCGGTCGATGCGGTGCTTGAGAATGGTCATGTAGCTCAGGACATGGCGAAGCTCATTGGCGATGGTGATTTCCTCCAGATTGGTCTGGATGGAATAACGGAGCATAAAGGCCATAGCCTCCACCATTTCGGTAATTTCATCAGAATCCTGGATCACCGCGTAGCTCTTGATGGTTTCCAGCGTGTTATACAGAAAATGCGGGTTAATCTGCAGCTGCAAGGCCTGAAATTCCGCCTGCTGCCGCTCCAGCCGGGTTTCCTGAAGCTCCAGCGCCGCTTTTTGGGTGGTGAGCTCCGCTTCATACACCCGCTCAATCATCTGCGACAGCCGGCTGACCATAAGGTTATAGCTGCGCATCAGCCCGCCCAGCTCATCCTGGCGGTCGTCGATGTCCAGACGCTGCCAATTTCCTTTTTCCGTCTCCCGCATCCCTTCCTTCAACACCCGGATGGGCCGGGTAATGGATTGGCCGAAGCGGGTAGCCAAAAGCAGGGTTCCTGCCAGAGTCAGCACTCCAACAAGGATAGTGGTGGTGCGGATGGTGGCGATGGGCTCCCGGAGCTCACTGACCGGCATAGTCACAACCAGCTGCCAGTTGGAGTAGTCGGACTTCCGGGAGACGAACAGGTAATCCTTGCCCTCCACCCCCTCAATGTAGGAGGTATTGGGATGGGCCGCCACATTGGCCAAGAGCTCGGCCGGCAGCGTTTTGCCCGCAGCGGTGGGCTGGTACAAGGGTTTGCCGAATTCGTCCAGGATAAAGAAGAAGCCTCCCTGCCCCAAATCCAGCGGCTCCCAGATCCGGGCCAGCTCCTGGGCCTTGAACTCAATGGCCAATATCCCGTTGGGGCGGTACGAGGATACGCCGCGGATCTGCCGCACCATACTGATGATGCCGGCGTTGGGGACATTTTGCACATTGGTGTTGAGAATGGCGATTCTCCCGCTCTCCGGGGTCTGGGACGCCAGGGTCCGGTACCGCTCCTCCGCATTGAACTGGGTGCTGTACGCCTGATTGGCGTTGTCGTCGCTGACCGCCTTGCCGCTTTCATTAATGATGTACATCAAGCTGATCTGCGGGTACAGAATAAACAACGAGCGGAAAAGGTACTTCTGAATGTCATTGGTGTATTGGTAATAGGAATAGCTGTCCTCCGGGTCCATGTCCAGAAACTGCTTCACCTGGTAATAGGACAGGATGGAATCGCTGGCCTTTTCATAATTTTGCAGGTACAAATCCGTCTGGTAGGAGGCACTGCGAATCACCTGGGCAATGGTCCGTTCCGTGGACCGGTCCAAGGCGCTGGAGGCCTGGAAGTACGAGATGAAACCCACCATGGACAAGGACAGGACGATCACCGTCAGAAAAGAGACGAACAGCTTGGTGGAAAGGCTTTTGCGCAGCATTATTCAATCCCCAGCTGACTGCGGTATTCTGACGGGGACAGGCCGGTATATTTCTTGAAGGTTTTGGTGAAATGGGGATGATCCGCATAGCCCACCTCAAAGGAAATATCCGTAATCCTGTAATGGGACTGCCCCAGCAGCTTCTTGGCCCGCTCCATCCTGCGGCTGATCCGGTAGTGGACGAAGGTTTCCCCTGTCACCTGCTTGAACAGCTGGCTGAAATATGACGGATTCAGACCCAGCAGCTCGGCAACCTCCTCCAGAGAAATTTCCCGGGCCAGATTCTCCTCCATAAACGCCTTGGCTTCCTCCACCGGGTCCTTGGCCTTGCCCTTGCGCTTCACCCGCAGCTCCTGGAGAATGTCCCGCACCGCCTGGGCGAACCTGGCGAATAATTCCGCAGGGGAAGCCGTATCCGGCAGCCCAAGCACACTTTGGGCAGGGTTGACGGAGCTGGCGAGGAGCCGCCGGATCAACAGCGTATAACCCTCCTCCAGCAGCTCTTTGTGCTGGCTGCGGCTCATTTTGCGCCGGAGCACCTCCTGCTCCCATTCCTGGAGCACCGACTGCAGCTTCTCCTGCTCCAGGTTCCACACCGCATCATGCAGCCGCTCCACCCAGCCGTCCAGCTTGGCAACGGCTACGAAGCCGGCGGGCTCATTGGCCGCCTCCTCCAGCTTGGCAATGGTTTTCTGCAGCTCCGCCCGGCCTACCGGCTTCAGAAGGTACTCCTTCACCCCATAGGAAACGCATTGGCGGGCGTACTCGAAATCCCCGTAGCCGGAAACCACAACCACTTGAGTCTCACAGTCCATGCCGGAAAGCCGACGGCACAGCTCCAGACCGTCCATCCGGGGCATCCGGATATCGGTGAACAAATAATCGGGCTGATCCTCCATCATGAGAGCCAGCGCTTCCTCTCCGTCCGCGGCCAGGCGGATATCCGCCGTTGGCCCGATAATCTGCCGGACCATAACGGAAAGACCTTTTCGGATTACTGGCTCGTCATCCACAATGACGATTTTTCTCATGCTGGAAGCCCCCTTTTGCTGTGTCCGGTCTAGTCTGCTGAAACGCCTGTCCAAGAAGAAATTCCCAATAGCGGCGCGGCTTTCGGCCAAACAGACCGGCTCATGCTCCGAACGTGCACATGTGTTTTATTGTACCACAATCGGGCAATCAGGATTTTACGGAGCCTACCATCATCCCCTGTACAAAATGCCGCTGCAGGAAAGGATACACCATGATAATGGGAAGCGTGGCGATAATGATGACCGCCATTTTGATCCCCTCCGGAGAGGTGTGGGCCAGGGCGCTGAAGGCCGAGGAAGCGGGGTCGATGCTGATGTCATCGCTCTCAAACAGCTTCTTCAGCTTCACCTGCAGGGGCCATAAGGACGGCTTATTGATGTAATACAGGGCATTCATGTATGCATTCCAGTGTCCGACCGCGTAGAAAATTCCCAGGGAAGCCATAACCGGCTTGGACAAAGGCAGCACGATGCTGTAGATAATCCGCAGCTCGCCGCAGCCGTCGATCCGGGATGCATCGATAAGCTCGGACGGGATCTGCATGAAAAAGCTGCGCATCACGAAGAAGTTAAAGGCACTGATGGCGCCGGGAATCATCAACGCCCACAGGGTGTTCATCAGACCCACATTTTTGATCAGGATAAAGTTAGGAATCAGGGGTGCGGTGAATACCATGGTGAACAGCACCATCAGCACAATGTACTTGCGGCCCACAAATTCGGGGCGGGATACCGGATAGGCCAAGGAAGAAGTGGCCGCCAGGTTGATTAATGTGCCCATCAGAGTAATGTAGACCGACACGCCGAAGGCCCGCCAGATGGATTGATCGCTGAACACGTATTCATAGTTGATCATGGTGAATTCCTTGGGCCACAGGCCTACCCGGCCGTTAATAATGGCGTCGGAGGTGCTGAAGGACTGGGCGATAACGTTCAGGAACGGCAGGAACATCGCCATGGCAATCAGCGTCAGCAGCACCAGGTTGAAGATATTGAAGATATTTTGTCCGCGGGTATAACGCGCTCTCATTGTTCACACCTCCTAAGGGCTTTCCGCCAGGAAAGCCGGCATCGTAAGCATAGACTAATACAGGGATTCGCCGGTGGTTTTTTTGCTCAGGAAGTTCCCGATGAACACCAGCATCAGCCCCACCACGGACTTGAACAGCCCGACGGCAGTGGTATAGCTGTATTGCTGGGACAAGAGGCCTGCCTTGTAGATGTAGGTGTCGAGGATTTCACCGTTGCCTGTATTCAGCGCATTCAGGAATACCCATACCCGCTCAAAGCCCAAATCCAGGAACTTGCCGATATGCAGCAGGAACAGGATCATGATGGTGGGGATCAAGGATGGCAGCGTAATGGCCATGGTTTGCTTCCAGCGTCCCGCTCCGTCCACCTCGGCGGCTTCGTACAAATCGGGGTTGATGCCCGCCAGCGCCGCCAGATAAATAATGGTGCCGTAGCCCGAGTCCCGCCAGATGCCGGAGCCGATGAGCACGGTGCGGATGTAGGAATTTTCACCAAGGAAGTAGATCGGCTCGAAGCCCATCCATTCAAGCACATGGTTCACGATGCCTGTAGACGGAGACAGAATGCCCAAAGCGATACCGCTGATAATAACCCAGGACAGGAAGTGGGGCATGTAAACCACGGTTTGCAGCACCCGTTTGTACACCACCAGCCGGATTTCGTTCAAGAGCAGGGCCAGAATAATCGGCGCCGGGAAGGCAAATACCAGGTCGTACAATCCCAGCAGAATCGTATTGGTCAGGATCCGCAGGAAGTCCTGGTACTGGAACATTGTCTTGAAATGCTCCAGCCCGACCCATTCACTGCCGGTAAAACCCTTGAAGATGTTGTAGTTCTGAAACGCAATGACCGACCCGGCCAGCGGCACATATTTGAAGATGATGAAATAGATGATCCCGGGCAAGGCAATCAGGTACAAGGTTCTGTATTTCCACATGTATGTGAAAAGAGAATGTTTGGTCGCCGTCTTGTAGCTTACCCGATCCGCGGCTGTTACTTTAGCAGCCATATTCCGTTTCCTCCCTAGAGTTTTGCGTTAGGGCGTGTATGAAAACTCACCCTAGCAAAACCAGCATCGTAAGTGTAACCTACGTTTTTCGCAAATTCGCCGGGGCGTTATCGTCCAGCGGAATTTCGTTGAATTCGATGGTAATGTATTGCTCCTCCCGTTGGATAATCCGGGACAGCTCCTTGGTAAAAACGGTTACGATTTCCTCCTTTTGCTCGGGGGTGCGCCCTTCATACATCTTGATGGTAATATGAGGCATCCCATTCCCTCCTTCCCTTTAGTTAAGTCACTGAATCTGCCTTTATCGTACCGTGATTCCGCCAATCCCAAAATGGAGTCCCTGTGAGTCGGTTTGTGTTTTTTTTAGGTGCGGACAAGCTGAAGGCCGTCGTATTTCCAGAACCCGATAGAACGCTATAAAAAAACTGTCGTTTGTATTTACATAGACATTATGATAAATTGTTTATGTAAATATAGACGAAATGAGGTTTTGTTTATGGATAAATCCTTGTACGAGGCCTCGGTAGAGGAACTGAAGCTTGGCTACCGGCAGGAGGGACGGCAGAGGACTTGCCTGTGCTGCGGCTTTGAGACTGAAACCGGCGTAGTTTATCCCGGTGACGGCCGTTTTTATGATGCGGAGCGTTATATGGAGCTGCATATAGAAGAAAAGCACGGCGGTATGCTCTCTTATCTGCTGGCCCTGGACAAAAGCGCCACCGGCCTGACGGGCACCCATAAGCGGCTTTTGGAGCTGGCCGCCCAAGGAATGGGTGACGACCGGATTCAGAAGGAAATGGGCATCGGCAGTCCATCGACCATCCGCAACCACCGTTTTGCCTTACGGGAGAAGGAACGCCAGGCCCGGCTGTTTCTGGCTGTGATGGAGCTGTTGTCCGGCCAAGGGTCCAAAGCCTCAGGCACCCTGTCCGGCACAACCCCTGCCCCACATGGCTCGAAAGCAAAACGGACCAATCAGGATGAATTGGCCGCCTTTTTTCCTCTGGGTACAGACGGTCCCCTGGCCCGTTATCCCTCACGAAGCAAGCCGCTTCAGCTGGTGCTGGGTGTGATTGCCGAGCATTTCGCCTATGGGAAGCTCTATACCGAGCAAGAGGTTAATGATGTCCTGGAGCCCGTATATGCGGATTATGCCCTGCTGCGGCGGAGTCTGGTGGATTATGGATATATGGAGCGAAAAAAAGATGGAAGTGAGTATTGGCGCTTAGCGCGCAGAAAGGAAGATGACGCTGTGGATCGGCGGAAGGAATTGCAGGAGCAGGCGAAGGAGATCAAGATTGAAGCGGGGGTTTATGGCATCCGCAATCTCAAAAGCGGCAGAATTCTGGTGGAAAGCACCCCGAACCTTAAGAAACTTAACGGACTTAAGCTTTCTCTTGATTTGGGCAGCCATATGAACCGCCAGCTCCAGAAGGATTGGACGGCATTGGGGGAGGACTCCTTTGCTTTTGAGGTGCTGGAAAAACTAAAGAGACCGGAAACCGGCCCCTTCGACGAAAAACGCGAGCTGAAAAAACTGAAGGAAAAATGGCTGCGGGAGTTAATGCCCTTCGGCGAGCAGGGCTACAACTCGGATAAGGAGCGTCCGGAGGAGTAAGGAGCTGCGGGGAAACCGGTTCCTTTTCTTCCGTTATACATCCGCCTCATATACCAGCAGCTTCACTAATGAGCCGGAGCGGTTCTCCAGGCCATGGCTCCAGCCCGGTTTATTGAGAATCACATCTCCCGGCTTCACCTCACGCTCCTCCCCGTTCACGGTCATGAGGCCATGTCCTTCCACTATGACATATACCTCCTCATTGGTGTCCTTATGGGTATGATAGCCGATGGAGGTGCCCGGGGGCAGCTCCATGTAATAGAAGAACCGGAGCTTGCTGTCATAATCTTCTTCACTGAACAGCTTCACGGAACGGACCTCACCCTTGCCCTTGTGGCTGCTGGCGGTTTTGAGCGGGGCATCCAAATAATTGCGTACGATCATCGGGCAGTCTCCTTCCTTTACATGCGGTTTCTCGCGGGGAAATTCACCTCTTGATTATAATTCATTTCACATAGGTATTCTATTTATGAAGAGGTGATTGATATGTCCCCGCCACGGGAGCAAACGATCCGTTTATTCGCTGCGCTGCCCCTGCCCCTGCCATTAAAGGATATCCTAAAAACAGATATGGAGCAGCTGCAAAAACAATATCCTTTCCAAAAATGGGTCCATCCCCAGGACCTGCATCTGACGCTGGTATTCCTCGGTGACATGGCCTCCTCTGCCGTTGATGCGGTGGCGGAGCGTCTGCGGGAGGCTGCCGCAGGCCTTCATCCATTCCCTCTGCGGCTGGAGGAGGCCGGAGTATTCGGACCGCCACGCACACCCCGGGTGTTATGGGCGGGCCTTCAGGGCGAGGTCGCCAGGCTCAGGGAGCTGCAGGCCCGTGTGTCAGATTGCCAGACGTCCTTGGGGTATACACCGGAGGAGCGGGCTTATTCGCCCCACCTGACCCTGGCCCGCCAATATACAGGAAGCTCTCCCGTGTCCAAGGAGGCGTTGGCTGCTGTCTTCCCCAAGGGGGCTGCGGCGTATGCGTGGACGGCTGACCGGCTGGTACTGTACCGGAGCCATCTGGGGAAGCTGCCCATGTATGAGGAGCTTGTGTCTGTGCCCTTTTCCGGTTAGAGCGGCCCTCCGGAGGGCCGCGGCGCAGCTTTCACCTTTTACTGTGATAACGCATTGCCGGAAATAAACGACAAACAACCCAAAAACCGCCGCCCCTGTTTATAACAGGAGCAGCGGTTTTTTCATACCTGAGCTGTTGCTACGGCTTACGGGTTTACCTTTGCTTTGAACACTTGTTTGCCGTCCTTGTACTCCAGCACAACTGCGGACTTAACCGGGTCGTGGGTTTCATTCAGAGTCAGGGAGCCGGTAGCCAGCTTCAGATCCTTGGTTTTGGCCAGGGCATCGGTGATCTTCTGGGGCTCTACGGAGTTGGCGCGTTTGATGGCGTCAACCAGCATGTTTACAGCGTCATAGCCCAGGGCAGCCAGAGAGTCGGGAGTTTCGTTGTTGTTATCCTTCTTGAAGGCTTCAACGAATTTCTTGATCTCGGCAGAGCTGTCATCAGCTGCATAGTGGTTGGACAGATAGGTGTTGTTCAGAGCGTCCTTACCGGCAATCTCCAGCAGCTGCGGGGAATCCCAGCCGTCGCCGCCCATGATAGGAGCCTTGATACCCAGCTCACGGGCTTGCTTCACGATCTTGCCAACTTCTTCATAGTATCCGGGAACGTAGATGAATTCCGGGTTCTTTTCCTTGATACGGGTCAAGACGGCTTTGAAGTCAGTATCCTTTTGTTGGTAGGATTCTTCAGCTACAATAGTGCCGCCGTTTTTGGTGAAGGTTTCCTTAAAGAACTTTTGGAGACCCTTGGAATAGTCAGAGGAGGAGTCCAGATAGATGGCTGCATTCTTCACCTTCAGCTCCTTGGAGGCGAAGTCCGCTGCCACTTTACCTTGGAAGGGGTCAATGAAGCAAACACGGAATACATAATCATTCACCTTACCGGTACGCTCGTCCACGGTCACCTTAGGGTTGGTGGCGGAGGTGGTGATCAACGGTACTTTCTTCTCTTGTGCAACCGGCACGGCGCCCAAGGTGTTGGTGGAGGTTACGGGCCCGATCAGCGCCACAACCTTGTCGTTGGAGATCAGCTTCTGTGCTGCCCGTGTTGCTTCCTCGGACTTGGAGGCATTATCGGCTTGAACCAGCTCAAGCTGCTTGCCCAGCACGCCGCCGGCAGCATTGATTTCCTTCACCGCCAGCTTCAATCCCTTCATCGAAGAGTTGCCGAAGGAAGCTTGCCCGCCGGTCATCTCGAAGTTGGCTCCAATCTTGATGGTACCCCCTGCACCTGCATCCCCGCCGCTTGCGGTGGTCTCTTTTTTCTCCCCGCAGCCTGCCAGGGGGGCGACTGTCAGCACAAGTGCCGTAGCCGCAGCGATCCATGTTTTCTTCATGTTTGATTCCCTTCCTTCTCCTATTAATGATGGATTGTATATTCTGAACGTGTCTGGGGCACGTTTCATTCGTGAAGGGGGCTCCCCCAAAAGTAATCGGAATAAGCTACAGAGCTTTACTTCACTTTTGGGGGAATCGTTGCTTAGTGGCCGCCGAGATAGGCTGCCTTGATCTCCTCGGATTGCGACAGCTCTGCAGCATTGCCGGACAATACGATATTGCCGGTTTCGAGTACATAGGCACGATGGGCGATCTTCAAGGCCTGGTTGGCGTTTTGCTCTACAAGCAGAACCGTGGTGCCTTGTTTGTTGATTTCCTCGACGGTGCGGAAGATGTCTTGAACAAGGAGCGGTGCAAGCCCCATGGAGGGCTCATCCAGCAGCAGCAGCTTGGGACGGGACATCAGCGCCCGGCCGATAGCCAGCATTTGCTGCTCCCCGCCTGACAGGGTGCCGGACTGCTGCTTTTTGCGTTCAAGCAGCCGGGGGAAACGTTCGTACACACCTTCCATATCCTTCTTGATCTCCTGATGATCCTTGCGCAGGTAAGCACCCAGCTCCAGGTTTTCCTCCACGGTCATATTGGCGAATACCCGGCGGCCTTCAGGACAATGGATCAATCCCTGCATCACGATGGAGGTAGCCGACTGCCCGGCGATGGATTTGCCCAGGAACTTGATGTCTCCGGTTTTCGGCTTCAATAAGCCGGACAGGGTTTTCAGCAGGGTGGACTTGCCTGCTCCGTTAGCGCCAATCAGGGTGACGATTTCCCCCTCCAGCACCTCCAGACTAACTCCCTGAAGCGCATGGATGGCTCCGTAATACACATTGATGTCTTCAACCTTCAGCATGAAATTAAGCCTCCTGTCCCAAGTATGCCTCGATTACCTTCGGATTCGAGCGGATCATCTCCGGCGTGCCGTTGGCAATCAGCATACCCCGGTCCAGTACATAAATACGGTCACACACACCCATAACCAGACCCATGTCATGCTCGATCAGAAGGATGGTCAGATTGAATTCCTCCCGGATCCAGCGGATCAGATGCATCAGCTCTTCGGTTTCATTGGGGTTCATGCCGGCGGCCGGCTCATCCAGCAGGAGCAGCTTGGGCCGGGAGGCCAGGGCACGGGCAATTTCCAGGCGGCGCTGATTGCCGTAGCTTAGGTTTTTGGCCAGCTCATCCTTCATATGGTCCAGCTTAAAAATTTTGAGCAGATTCAATGCCTCGTTGGTGATTTCCTGCTCGCCCTTGAAAAACGCCGGAAGCCTCAGGAAGGTGGTCCACACGCTGTGCTTGGCATGCTGGTGGAAAGCAATCTTTACGTTCTCCTCTACGGTCATGTTTCCGAACAACCGGATATTTTGGAAGGTGCGTGCTGCACCTTTCCAGTTGATTCTATAAGGCTTCATACCACCGATGGACTCGCCGGAGAGCAGCACCTGTCCTTCGGAAGGCTCGTATACGCCGGTCAACAGATTGAACAGGGTTGTTTTGCCGGCACCGTTGGGGCCGATGAGTCCGATGAGCTCACCCTCATTCAGATACAGGGAAACATCGGTCAAGGCCTTCAGACCACCGAAGGTACGGCTGGCCTGTTTGACATTAAGAAGCGCTAGTGATGTCGCCGTCATGGACATTCGCTCCTTTCTTCCGGAACCATTTGGTTATGAATTTATAATTGAACTCCTTGTTGCCCATCATGCCGCCCGGACGGAAGATCATCATAATAATCAGCGCCAGGGAGTAAATGATCATACGCAATTCGGGATAATCCTGCAGCAGAGTGAAGATCATGGTAAGTGCAACAGCTCCGACAATGGCTCCCGTGGTGCTGCCTAGGCCGCCTAATACGACCATAACCAGAATTTCGAAGGATTTCAGGAAGTTAAAGCTGGTGGGATTAATAACATAGAACTTGTGGGCATAAAGCGCTCCGCCGACACCGGCGAAGAAGGACCCGATCACAAAGGCGATGACCTTGTAGATGGTGGTATTGATTCCCATGGATTCGGCAGCAATCTCATTCTCGCGAATGGCAATGCAGGCCCGGCCGTGGGTGGAGCGTACGAAGTTCTGGATGACGATTATCGTGATGACGGTGAAGAGGAATACCCATCCCCAGGTGGTTTTGGCGGGAATACCGCTGAGTCCTGATGCGCCGCCTACATATTCCGTATTCAGCAGGGCAATCCGGATGATTTCCCCAAGACCCAGGGTGGCAATAGCCAGATAGTCGCCCTTCAGACGAAGGGTAGGCAAGCCTATGAGCAAGCCGAACAGGGCTGCTACAGTTCCCCCGGCTACAATCGCCAGCGGAAATGCCCAGTCGAAATCCAATGTGAGAATGGCTGACGTATAGGCACCGATGGACATAAACCCGGCATGGCCCAGGGAGAATTGTCCGGTAAAACCGTTAATGAGGTTTAGCGATACGGTGAGGATGATATTGATACAAATGAGGATCAGGGTGGTTTCGGCCACATCATTCAATGTTCCGCCGGACACCAGCACCTGGAAGATAAAGAAGACGACGAGACAGCCAACCAGCATGGAGGCAAAGGGTTTTGCTGCTTTCAGCATGGCCGGCACCTACACTTTCTCCCGGATGTTCTTGCCGAACAGGCCGGAGGGTTTGAAGATCAGGATGAGGATCAGCACAGCGAAGGCAACGCCGTCGCGCCACATGGAGTAACCCACGGAGGAAACGCCGGTTTCTACGGTTCCCAGAAGCAAGCCGCCTACAAGAGCACCGGGAATACTGCCGATTCCGCCCAAAACGGCGGCAACGAAGGCCTTCAAGCCGGGAAGCATACCCATCAGCGGGTCAACGGAATTGTATGTCATGCCGAAGATAACGCCGGCTGCAGCTGCAAGTGCGGAGCCGATGGCAAAGGTGGAGGAGATGGTCCGGTCCACATTAATGCCCATCAAGCGGGCTGCTTCCATATCGAAGGATACGGCACGCATGGCCTTGCCTGTTTTGGTCTTTTGGACAATGTATTGCAGGACAACCATCAGCAGAACCGTAATCAGCAGAATCATAATTTGGTTGGAATCAATCTGCAGGCCCAGAATTTCAAATTGCTTCTTGGCGATGATCTCAGGGAAGCCCTTGGGCTGCGGACCGACAATAAAGATGCCGCCATTCTCCAGCAGGAACGAAACGCCCACTGCCGTAATCAGAATGGAAATCCGCGATGCATTCCGCAGCGGACGGTACGCGATCCGTTCGATGACCATGCCGAGAATCGCACTGAAGGCCATGGAGAATATCAAGGCAACAAGAAACACAACAACCGGGGGAAGATTGTATTGATCCAAACCCTTGGCAATATAGAGGCCTGCGAAGGCGCCTACCATAAACACGTCGCCGTGTGCGAAGTTGATCAGCTTAATAATGCCGTAAACCATGGTATAGCCCAAAGCGATGAGTGCGTAAATGCTTCCCACCGACAGACCATTGATGATCTGTTGAATGTAATATTCCATTAGTACACCTCTCGTATGTTAGGAATGTGTGAGTAATTATAACATCATATGTCGCGGGTTGTAAATAATAATTTAATCCCCCTTTTGTTCCGTCATTCAAAAACAAACGTCTCCCCAGCGAGGACAAAAATGATTTATTGCTTCATAGATTAACACAAAAGCGGGGACTTGTGATATAAGTTTACACACAAAATGTGTACAGTTTTTTAACAATGGTTATTAAGGTGGTCAATTCCTAAAAGGTTCCCTGCTTTCCGGTTTTTTCCCGGCTTAACGAAATAAAAAAAAGGCGGCCGGACTTGGTCCGCCGCCTGCATGTATGGTTGGATCTCATTATCTGCCCTTCATCTCCGGGTTATTGTTATGGATCGGAGGAAGCTGTCTTGTGCCGCTTGTCATTGGAGATTGGCATTTCCAGCACGTGGGGATGGACTCAAAGGAAAAGTTATTCCTCATCCAGCACGTACATTCCTCGTTCGAGCATACCCAAACAGCCGTTGCCTCGCAGGGAATCTCTTCCCTCCATTTATTCCGTGAATACATGAATATCCCTCCTGGCTTTCCGGATAATCTTTTTCGGACTAAATCGAGGTTAGCGGACTAGAGGCGCCGCCGCTTACGCTCACGGGTCAGTGTATCATACAGCACAAAAAAAATAAAAAGCCGCCCCCAACCATTAAGGCTAAGGAGCAGCTATGATCGTCAGATCTTACAGCTTAACAACGTTTTCGGCTTGCGGGCCGCGGTTGCCTTGAACTACGTTGAACTCAACGCGTTGGCCTTCGTCCAAAGTCTTGAAGCCTTCGCCAACGATAGCGCTGAAGTGAACGAATACATCGTTGCCGCCTTCAACTTCGATGAAACCGAAGCCCTTTTCTGCGTTGAACCATTTAACTGTACCTGTTTGCATGGTATTACCTCCAAAAAGTTTGTTCAATATGGCCTACTTATTCCTAAAAATAAAAAATCCGCATAATAGGAAAAGGTTTTGAGTTGAGATAGATAACCTTTGCCATTATGTGAATTCAGGTTTCCATATCGTTGAAATCATCATACCACATTGCGGACAGCATTACAAATTTTCGGGAGAATATTTTTTAGTTATAAAAAAATCCTCCGGAGGGCAGCCCCCCGAAGGATTTTCTCTTCCTAATTAAATAGGTCCGTCCGCAATCCTGCGGGAGATCCTGCCCTTACTTGTCTTTCTTGGCGTGAGAGCCGTCGCAGTTCCCAGAGCCGTTCTTCGTGTTGCCGCATGCACATTTACCCATCAGGAGCACCTCCGTCTTGTTTATAATTATTTTTTTATAATAGTAACACCAGAACTTACTTTTGTAAAGTCGTACATTTTAAGTAAGAATGATTCTCAATTGCAACTGCAAATATTAATGTACCATTAAGCTTGTCTTCAGGCCTCATTCAGCTTGCCCCGCCATAATAAACTCTGCGGGCGTATTCGCCGCCTGACGGCCAATTTATTTAAATAAAGAAGGGATGTTACGTAATTGAAAAACACATCAGGAATAAGCCGCATTTGGATGGTTTCCTCCTTTGTTCTGCTGGCAGCGCTTGTTATTTATATCATTATTTATCCCCCCGGAAAAACGGAGGATGAAACTGTAGCCAAGGTGAACGGAAGCCCCATCGTGAAATCACAGCTGTACAGCGCCTTGGTGAAGGCTGGCGGTCCACAGACACTTGAAACCATGATCAGCGAGGAATTGGTGAAGCAGGAAAGTGATAAGGCCAATATTCAAGTTACCGATGCCGATCTGGAAAAGGAAATGGATCAGATTAAGAAGTCTTTTGGTTCAGACGAGGAGTTCGCACAAGCTCTTGCTACCTATAATATGACCCTGGACTCCCTGAAGAAGGACATGCATGTCCAGGTACAGCTGCGCAAGCTGCTGGAGCCTCAGGTGAAGATTACGGATGAGGAGATCAAAACCTACTACGACAGCAATCTGGATTCCCTGAAAACCCCCGAACAGGTCCGTGCTTCTCACATCCTGGTAGCTACCAAGGAAGAAGCCGATGCTGTGTTGGCCAGCCTGCAGGGCGGAGCCGACTTCGCCGCTCTCGCCAAGGAAAAATCCACCGATACTGCTTCCAAGGAAGCCGGAGGGGACCTGGACTTTTTCCCCAAGGGACTGATGGAGGAGCCTTTTGAAACGGCAGCCTTCGCCCTTAAGACCGGAGAGCTGAGCAGCGTGGTGGAAACCAGCCACGGGTTCCATGTGATTAAGGCCACCGACCACAAGGATGCGGCAACACCTACACTGGATGAAAAGAAAGAGGAGATCCGCCAAACTCTTTCGGAGCAGCAAATTTCTACCCTGTCCCAAAGCTGGCTTCAGGAAAAACGTGCCGCGGCCAGTGTGGAAACCTTCTTGGAATAGCCACTCATGCTGCACCCAAGACCGATGAAATGTCAGTGAAGGCCCTTAAACCGGCCTTGCCGATTTCGAGGCTTCCATAACAGATCTCTGACCTGCCTTCCCTGAATGCCCGGTTTATTATGCTTTTCTTCCGGGGTTTGTTACAATATAAAGGAACTTAATTGTAAACCTGACTGGGGAAAGGACGGAAATATTCATGTATGATGTAGCGATTATCGGAGCAGGACCCACCGGCGCAAGCGCCGCGCTGTTTGCAGCCAAGGCGGGCAAAAAAACATTGGTGATCGACGCCAACCAAAGCATTACCAAACGCGCATGGATCGAAAATCATTACGGCGTAAATGAAATTACCGGTCCGGATCTGGTGGAGAACGGCAAAAAGCAGGCCGCCAAATTCGGTGCGGAGATCATTACCGCCAAGGCTGTGAAGATTACGGCTGACGGCGAGACGCTGACTGTTGAAACGGATTCCGAGTCCTATCAAGCGGCCAAGGTAATTGTTGCCACCGGTCTGGCTACCGATCTGGCGGAAGCCTCCGGCATCGGCACCAAGCCGGGCACTGAGCCGCGGGTGAAAACCGTCGTGGCTACCGACGCCACCGGCCAAACCAATGTGCCGGGCGTGTACGCCGCAGGCGCTGCTGCAGGAACCAGCCTGCACACCATCGTTACCGCAGGAGACGGAGCGCGGGTAGCCATTGAGGTGCTGAGTGTCCTGAACGGCGAGCGTTATGTGGACCATGACGTGCTGAAGGCATAAAAGGCGATTAGCGAAAAGAAAGCCGGTTCCCCGGATGGCGGGGCCGGCTTTTTTGGTGTGCGCGGGGTGGCGGGGTGGCGGAATATCAAACGGCGGCGTGGCTAATGGCGGTGAGGAGCATGTCTATTCATTGCCGACAACATTGTAATGTACTTCTCAACTCCGTGTTATATAAAGTCCAAGCCATTTCTGAACAGACTCATCCTGCAAAAGTGCAGCTATTTTGCTGGAATTCCGCCTCCCCTTGTCCCCAAATGCAAAAGTGCAGCTATTTTCCGCCGCAAGGTACATCTTGCTCCCATCAGACGAAAATAACTGCACTTTTGCAGGATAGACCGTTAAAACCAAGGTTTGTTTACTAAATAAATGCACTTTTGCATTTCGGATAAGGGTGGGAGTAACGTGCCCACGTGCGCGGTCCTAGTGGAACACGGAGTATGAAAAGGCAATCAGCATCTGGAGGGGGAGCACTGTTCAACCCATCCATAGCAAGGACTAGCCTTCGCCGCGGGACAACGCTGTCCGCCCCAGCCGGTCCGCCTCCCGCAGCGCCGCCAGCACGTTGCCGGGCGTTATGGGGAACGGCATGTTCCCCATGGGATTCTGCGGCAAGCAGGCAGCTTGGGCGGCAGGCCATAACCGGCTGTCCTCCACTTCACCCAGCCCGATTTGCGCCAGGGTGACAGGCAGCCCCAGGCCGGTGGAAAATCCCAATACCTCCTCCACCTCATTGGCCGGCGCCTGCTCCAGCACCAGCTGCACCAGGGTGCAGAAGGCCACGATCTCCCCATGAAGATAAGAGCGTGTCTCCGGCAGAAGAGTCAGGCCGTTGTTCACCGCATGGGCAGCGGCAAGCCCGCCATTCTCAAAGCCAAGTCCGCTTAGCAGCAGCACCGCCTCCACCACCCGCTCCAGCGCCTCGCCGGCGCGGTCTGCGGCGCAAGCGGCCTTGGCCGCAGCGGCGTCCGCCAGCAGCACCTCGTAGCAGCGCCGGGCGATGGCTTCGCCTGCTTGGCTTACACCGGAGCCGCCCGCTGCCCGGCTGTTGGCTCTGGCCTCGAACCAGGTGGACAGGCCGTCTCCCATGCCCGCTACCAGGAAACGGACGGGCGCCCGGGCGATGATGCCCGTGTCCACCAGCACCACCTCCGGCGGCTTGGCCAAGGTGATGTACCGGGAAAGCTCACCCGTGTCCCGGTACACCACAGAAACCGCGCTGCACGGTGCATCCGTAGAGGCAATGGTGGGCACGATGATAACAGGCAGGTTCAGCTCATGGGCCACCGCCTTGGCCGTATCCAAAGCGCTGCCGCCGCCTAAGCCCACCACCGCCGTACAGGCCTCCTGGGCACATAGCTCGGCCAGCCAGCTGATTTCCCCTTCCGTGCATCGCCCGGAGAAGTCTCCATAGATAAGCGGAAACGGCTCCGCCCGCAAAGCCTCCTCCAGCATGTGGCTGACCCGCTGGCGGTCGTCCTTGCCGGCCACCAGAAATACCTTGCCTTCTCCAGCTACCCGGCGGACATATCCGCCCAGCTCCAGCAGCCGGTTGTCCCCTTGGGTATAGATCGACGGGGAAATAAAGCTGCGTTTCATCCTAAACACTCCTTTGCCATAAACCAGCCTGTCCGTCCCTTCCAGGAACGGCACTTACTCGGCCGGCCCCCGGTTAAGCAGATCAGTCTGCTGCGGAACCGTCGAACCGGATGCTTTTCAGCACCTGGCTGCCGTCCAATGTCTTTACTTCAAATAACGAACCCTCCAGCACCCCATAGGAAGCAGGGAAATTTTCCTTGGGCAGGGTAATGGAGCCCGGATTCAGCAGATAGAGGCCGCCGCGCTCCTCTGCAACAGGAACATGGGTATGGCCCTGGATGAACACATCACCCGGAGACAGCGCCGGCAGCTCGTCCATATTGTAATGATGGCCGTGTGTAACAAAAATCCGTCTGCCCTCGTGGAACAAAATCACATACTCCGCCAGAATGGGGAATTCCACCAGCATCTGGTCCACCTCGCTGTCGCAATTGCCGCGGACCGTCACGATTTTGTCCTTTACACTATTCAGCCGTGCCGCCACTTCCTTGGGATTATAATCCTCCGGCAGCGGATTGCGGGGGCCATGATACATCAGATCCCCCAGGCTGACCAGATAATCCGCCCCCTCCCGCTCAAACGCCGCAAGCGCCCGGTCCAGGCAGGAGATGGAGCCATGAATATCCGACAGAAAAAACAGCTTCATGCTTGTTCGCCTCGCTTTCTCAATCATACATATGGATAACTATACCAGATTTTCACACCAAAAATCAGCCGCCCTATCTAAAAATCAAATTGACACATCCCTAGCCCACAGCTATAATGATTGTATACAATTTAATTTTACATCAACTAGATACAAACAAGAAGGAGGACCCGCACCACCATGGAATCGCAGTCGTATATGGATTTGGATAAACAGCTTTGCTTCGCATTGTACGCTTGCTCCAAGGAAATCACCAAGATGTACCGCCCCCTTCTGGCGCCGCTGGGACTCACCTATACCCAGTACATCACCCTGTTGGCCATCTGGAAGGAAGGTCGGATGAAGGTCAAGGATTTGGGCGAGGTGCTTTACCTGGATTCGGGCACGCTGACCCCCCTTCTGAAGAAGCTGGAGGCCAGTGGGTTCGTGAAACGGACCCGGGACGCCCAGGACGAGCGCAATGTCTGGATCGAAGTCACAGAGGAAGGGCGCAAGCTTCGGGAGCAAGCTGCGCATATCCCGCAAACCGCCTTTTGCCGCAGCGGCATGACTCCGGAGGAGGCCATTTCCCTTCACCGTCAATTAAAGGAGCTGCTTGCCCGGCTGGACGGCTTCGTTCCATTTCAACTTCCGCATACCGAGCTTGAAACTTGAATAATCCACTATACCAAGGAGGCCATATCATGTCCGTTCATGATTTTTCCGTCAAAAATATCCGCGGCGAAGAGGTATCTCTCTCCCAATACGCCGGCAAGCTGCTGCTGATTGTCAATACGGCCAGCAAGTGCGGGCTCACTCCCCAATATGACGGCTTGCAAAAGCTCTACGAGCAGTACGGGCCGGAAAAGCTGATGATCCTGGGTTTCCCCTGCAACCAGTTCAACCATCAGGAGCCGGGCAGTGAGGATGAAATCGCCTCCTTCTGCAAGCTCAATCACGGCGTCACCTTCCCGCTGTTTGCCAAAATCGATGTGAACGGCTACAATGCCGATCCTCTCTACAAATATTTGACCAAGGAAGCTCCGGGACTGTTGGGCATCAAAGCGATCAAGTGGAACTTCACCAAGTTCCTCGTGGACGGAAACGGCAAGGTGCTGAAGCGTTTCGCCCCCACCGATGCCCCGGAGGAAATCGGCAAGTTTATCGAGAAGCTGCTGGCCTCCGGCGCACACGCCTAAACGCATACAAACAAGACCCTCCACCTGCCTTGCGGCGGGCGGGGGGTCTTTGTATGTTGGGATCAGCCCAGTGTGCCCGGGGCCCAATTGCCATTGCGGAACACAGCTTCAACGGTGCCGTCATAACGTTCGCCGTCAATATCCATATCCGCCGAACCCAGCATAAAGTCGGTGTGGACCAGACTCACGTTGGCGCCGCGGGCAATCAGCTCCTCCTTGGAATAGGTAGTGCCGTTCTCTATGTTGGTGGGATAGGCGCTGCCCAGAGCCAAGTGGCAGGAGGCATTCTCGTCGATGCCGGTGTTATAGAAAATCCGGCGCAGGTCCGAAATTGGGGAATGGTACGGCACCAAGGCCACCTCACCCAGATAGCGGGCATTTTCATCCGTATCCAAAAGCGCTGCCAAATGCTCCTCTCCCACCTCAGCCTGGAAGCCAACTACCTTGCCGTCCTTGAAGGTCAGGGAGAATCCGTCTACGAGACGGCCGTTCAGGTTCAAGGGCATGGTGCTCTTCACAGTGCCGTTTACGCCGGTGCGCTTCGGCATGGTGTATACCTCTTCGGTAGGCATGTTGGCCACAAAATAAACGCCGAAGCCGTTGTTTTTGCCGCCGCCCAGCCAACGGTGATTCTCAGCCAGCTCCACCACCAGATCGGTGCCCGGGGCTTTGAAGTGGAGGGACTTGTAGTTCTTGGCGTTCAATGCATTGCGCTTGGCCAGAAGCACATCCAGATGCTCCTTCCAGGCAGCTACCGGATCGGGCGTATCCACCCGGTTCATCTTGAAAAGGGTCTGCCACATGGCATCCACCCGCTCGTTCTCAGGCAGGTCGGCGAATACCTTGGAGGCCCACGCATGGGTAGGAGCCTTCACCAGACACCAGCTGAAGTCGCTGTTGCGGACATAACGCTGGAAGGTTTGCCGGGCCAAGGAAGCGGCCTTGTTGGCACGGGACACCTTTTTGCCGTCGATGCCGTTGTACAGATCCGGGTCTGGCACCTTGATGTTCAACAGAGCACCGCCGCCTTCTGCCAGCTGCTCCATCATCTTGGCCGTCCATTGGGGATAAAAATCGAAGCTTTCATCCGGCGCATGCTCGAAACGGGCACGGGTGACCTGCTCGTCATCCCATTGAACCTGCACATACTTGGCACCCGCCTGGTAAGCCCGGCGGACAATCTTGCGGGTCAGCTCCACTGTTTCCAACGGGGATTCGATAAACAGCACCTGCCCGGGTTGGATGTTCACCCCGATCCGGAGCACCAGCTCCGCATATTTTTCCAGCATGTGATCGAATTCCTGATGATTCATACCGCTCATAGCAAAAACCTCCTGTTGATTGTTTGTTAGAAATGCGTGTGTTTACGCGCCCGCTCCTGCCTGCGGTTCCGCATCACGGATAGAGATTCTTCTGGCGGAAATGGCCAAGGCTACCAGACATACACCTGCAGCCGTCCAGAAAACGGCATGCAGAGCGCCCAGCATCGCCTCCGCCTCCGGCCTGACGCCAGACAACTGATTCAACCGGGTGGAATACAAGGAAACGGACAGGGCAATACCCGTCACCATCCCCACGTTGCGCACCAGAGCGTTCAGCCCGCCCGCCGTCCCCAGCTTGGACTTGGGTACGGCCCCCATGATGCTGGAGTTGTTGGGGGACTGGAACAAACCGCCGCCGATGCCGAACAAGGCCAGGTGCAGAGCGACGGTCCAGGCGGATTCCTGTGTGCCCAGGGTGTTCAGCAGCATAAAGGCCAGTGCGTTAATGCCCAGCCCGGCCGTCGTCAGAAGCTTGTACCCGATGCGGTCGGAAAGCCAGCCGGAGAATGGGGCCACCACGGCCATAAACACCGGGTTCACCATCATGACGTAGCCGGTCTTCTCGGGGGAGAAGCCCAGCACCCCCTGCATGTAGAAGGGCATCATCACATTAATGAAGAAGAGGGCGATGAAGGAAAACAACGCTGCGATGTTGCCTACGGCAAAGGTGCGGTTCCGGTACAGGGTGAAGTCCAGCATCGGATAACGCGTCCGCCGCTCCCAATAATAGAAGAGAGCAAGAACTACCAGCGAAGCGAGGCCGCCTGCGATTACCGCTCCCGTCATCCAGCCCCATTCCTGGGCATTGGAGAGAATGTAGAGCAGCGCCGATATCCCCACCATAAACAGCACAGACCCGGTGTAATCGAAGGGCTCCTGGGGCTTCTTATCCCCGCTTCGGGGCAGGATCACCAATCCGGCGGCAAAGCCGATAATCCCGATGGGCACGTTGATCCAGAAGATCGACGGCCAGCCCAGATGGTCCACCAGAATTCCGCCGATGCCCGGCCCGGTCAGAGACCCCAGGGACACCATGGTGCCGACGATGCCAATGGCCTTGCCCCGGTCGCCGGCGGTGAAGGTCTCCGCCACAATGGCCTGGCTGTTGGTCATCAGACACGATGCCCCTAGCGCCTGGAGAATCCGGGAGAGGATCAGAGCCGTCAGTGTGCCCGACCAGGCGCACAGGGCTGAACCCAAGGCAAACAGCAAAAAGCCGCCGTTGTACACCCGGCTGCGTCCGAACAAATCGGAGAGTTTGCCCATAATCGGCAGCGTGGCGCAAATGGTCAGCAGGTATGCGGTCAGCACCCACTGGACGTCATGGAGGGGAACCGCAAGCTCATGTGAAATGGTGGGCAGAGCCACATTGGCTATGCTGCCGTCCAGCGTGGCCATAAAGGTACCCACTGAAACATTGGCCAGAACCGCCCACCGGCTGAAGCTGCGTCCTGCTCCGGAGGGAGACGCTGAAGGATTCATGCGGATGACACTCCTATCTCTCGTTGAAATTTGCTTTCCTCGCGCACATTCTATTGATTATACACCCGCACTTGGGCTCTTGTGAAATCCTTTATCCCCGGGTAGCCGCATAGGCATCCGCCCGCACCCTCCCTATCCGCCTGCATAGGCTGGAGTACAAGAAGCATACGAGCTTTTTGCATACGGGAGGTGGCGTACAGATGGATATTACACTGGTTTCGGTCCATTGGCTGTATCTGCTGTTTATTGTGCTCATTATCGGCTTCATGATCCGGCGTCTGGATACGACGGTGCTGTGCATCTCCGGGATTTTTCTGCTGGGGCTATTGGCCACCGGCGATCTTCCCCGATCCGTCAGCGGGGTCTTCGGCAGCTTCATCTATGCCATCAAAGAGCTGCTGGGCACCATTCTGATCATCTCCATCATCGTGGGACTCAGCCGGGTGCTGACCCGGTCCGGCATCAATGAAACCATGATCTCCCCCTTCGCCCGGCTGATCCGGAGTCCCGGATTGGCGTATTGGGTGACCGGTATCCTGATGATGGTGATCTCCTGGTTCTTCTGGCCGTCTCCCGCCGTGGCGCTGATCGGCGCGGTGCTGCTTCCAGTCGCTGTCCGGGCCGGGCTGCCTGCTCTGGGTGTAGCGATGGCGATGAACTTGTTCGGACACGGCATCGCCCTCTCCAGCGATTACATTATCCAAGGCGCACCCAAGCTGACTGCGGATGCTGCCGGTATCCCTGTAGGCGATGTGGTCGCTGCAAGTGTTCCGTTGGTGCTGGTGATGGGCGCCGTGACCACCGCCGTAAGCTTCTGGTATATGCGCCGGGATATGAAAAGCGGAGCCCTGACCATGAGCACCGGGCTGAAGGCGGACGTAGCCGCAGCAGGCTCTCCATCCGGCAGCGCTTCGGCTCCCCTCTCCCCCAGGATGCGGTTGTTCTTCGCCATCTTGGTGCCAGTTCTGTTTGCACTGGATGTGGTGCTGATGTTTACGATGAATCTGCAAGGCGGGGATGCCACCGCTCTGATAGGCGGCACTGCGCTTCTCCTGATGCTGTTCATTTCCATGGCTGTCCACCGCAAAAAAGGGCTGGAGGAAGCGACCACCTATATGACTGACGGCTTTTTATTCGGCTTCCGGATTTTCGGCCCCGTCATCCCCATCGCCGCCTTCTTCTACCTGGGGGACTCCGCCTTCTTCGAGCTGTTCGGCAAGGTGCTGCCGGAGGGCTCCCACGGCATCGTCAATGACCTGGGCAGCGCCCTGGCCTCCGCCGTGCCCCTGAATCCCGCCGTCGGCGCGGTGACGCTGACTGCTGTCGGCGCCATTACCGGGCTGGACGGCTCGGGTTTCTCCGGCATATCGCTGGCGGGCTCCATCGCCAATCTGTTCGCCGCCTCAATCGGCCACGGCATCGCCACGCTGACGGCCATGGGCCAGATCGCCGCCATCTGGGTAGGAGGCGGCACGCTGATCCCGTGGGCGCTGATTCCGGCAGCCGCCATCTGCGGCGTGGACCCCTTCGAGCTGGCCCGCCGGAACGTGAAGCCCGTGGTGATCGGGCTGGCTGTCACAACGGTTTTCGCCATGTTCCTTCTGTGACGGGTCCGGGATGGGCGAGACCCCTTTACAAAACCAACCTACTACCCGCTGTCTCGGTTGAACGGACCGTGGTTCCTTTACAAAAACCAACCTACTACCCCCCGTCCCGGGCTATCGGACCGTGGTTCCGTTATTTTGCCAAAAAACCCGTTTTTGGTGGTTTCGCGGACACACGGTACGTTATTTCTCTCTGCAGGCCTCCAAACCGGCTGATTCCCTGCAAATAGCGGCTCCTCAGTCCGCATAAGTGGAAAAACAACTCGTTTTCGCCAAATAGGGGCTCCTCAGTCCTTTACGCAAGGGGATGCAGTTGGGTGGGCGCTCCAGCGTCTGCTCCAGGCGGTACAGGCGGGTGCGGTCGGTGACAGAAGGTCGGTAAGCCGCTGCAGTCAGTCCTTCAACTAAACAAAGAGCCGCCAGCGGAAGGTTGGTGCTTCCGTTAGCGGCCTTTTGAGCAGGTGGGGCTGGCGGGATTAGTGGTGCTGATGGGGCTCGTGGAGCTGGTGGGGCTGGTGAGGTGAATAAAGCTAGTAGAACAGGTGTGGTAGTGAGGCTGGTGCAACTGGTTGGACTGGTGGGGCTAGGGGCTAGTGGAGCTGGTGGAGCTAGTGAGGCAACCGCTAGGGCTGCTGGGATTACTGGGGTTGCTGGGTTGCAGCATCCTGCCCCCGGGGCTGGAACAGCAGCTCTGCCGCTTCCCGCTCATACAGGCCCAGCCGCTTGGCCTCAGCCAGCAGACGGGAGGTGTTGCGCCGGCACAGCACTTCGATGTCCTGCAGCACCTCCGCCGCTCCCGAGCGGACGTGGCCGAAGATGGCGGCGTCATAAAACCGGATGGCCCCCAAATTGGCCACAAAGTCGTTGACCACATGGATGCCCCGTTCCTTCAGCACCGCATCCCCCTCGGGGGAAACCGGAATGTTGGCTCCCTCCACCACAAGCGCCGCCCTCACCTGATGGGCATTGCCTGCATGAATCACATCCTCCAGCGCCGCCGGAACCAGAATCTCGCAGTCGATGTCCAGCCATTCCCCATTGGGCCGCACCCGGTCCTCCGGGCGAAAGCTGGCCGAAGCGAGCTCCCCGTGCTTCATCCGGCCCTGCACCAAGGCGGGCACATCCAGTCCGGCGGGGTTTTCCACCAGCAGATTGGCATCCGCTATGCCGACCACCCGGTATCCCATCCGGTGAAGCAAAAACGCGCAGCTCGCCCCCACGCAGCCAAAACCCTGAACCACTACCCGGGCTCCTGCACCTCGCGCCTGGTCTTCAGGGACAGATCCGACAGGATGATCCTCAACGCCGGTTCCAGCGCCAGTGCCACCCCTGCTGTCCGTCTCCCCTTTGCGGTCACCGGCCTGCCGCAGAGCCCTCCAAGCCTCATCGGCACAATAGGCCGCGCCATAGCCGGTTACCGCATCGTTCAGCAGAAATGTTCCGTCCACCGTTTCCTCCAGCAGCCTCCGGTAGGCCTGCAGCCCTTCCATCACATGGGGATCGCGCTTCATCGCAGGCGTAATCAGCTCCACCTGAAGCTCCTCCATCACCGCCAGCACATCCGCAAAGGCTACGCCCAAATCCCCGCCCAACGACACACCCGCCTGCAAATAGGGTTTCATGGCTCTCAGGAAACGGCCCAGCACCGCTTTGGCGTCCGGAGCCTTATAATCATAGGCGATACCCGCCTTGCAGCCGCCGGTGGTGACGCTGCCCCCGGCTTCATATTTATAGGCCATGACCTTGGCCAGACGCTCCACCTCCCGGCGGGTAACGGCCGGATGCATGCGGGTGCCGCCGCTGGCATACCCCTGCACAAAACGGTGAACGACCACCCAACCGGCAGCATCGGTCAAATGGTCGTTCCACTCCAGCACCAGGTACGGCTTTTCATTTCCCATACGCTTCCCCTCCCACAAGTGTCTCAAGGAATGGTGCCTGCATGCCATGCAAGCCTGCCTGATGTTCCTTTTTATACACTATGCATAGGAGGGAGCGTGTGTCCCCCTGCCTACCTGCCGAACACCTCCGCCGGAAGAGTGACTCTTTCCCAATTTTCTCCGCCGTCCCGTGTCCTCAAAAGCGCGTGGCTCTCCCGGTTGGCTTCCGCCAGCAGCCAGCCCAGCCGCTCATCCGCAAAGCAGATCCGGCTGACGCCTACAATGTCCGCCATGGGCGCCGTCTCCCATTTTTTGCCGCCGTCTCCGGTCACCATCAGCCCGCCCTCAATAGGGCCTGCTCCGGGAGTCAGCGCCACAAAGCCTCTGTCCGCGGAGAGGAAATGCATATCTCTGGCATACGGCCGCCCGCCGCGGAATTGGCTGATCTTCCGCCAATTGCCGGGTAATTCGGCAGCGCTGCTGTAGTAGGAAGCCTCCAGGTTGGCGGGATTGAACAATAACACGGAGGCTGTATGCCCACCCGGCGCAGAAACGCCGATCACCGTCTGCCCCCGCTCCGCCTCCGGCAGCTCATCCAGCCGCCAGCCGCTGCCGCCATTGTCCGTGTAGGCCACAGCGGGTATCCGGCAGCCGTCATCCACCTCAGCGGGCTTCGCGCTCCCGGCACAGCCCGGCGCCACCACGTAGCCTGCCGCCCAACCCTGCAGTTGGCCGGTAAACACCGCCTTCTCCGGGACAAAACCCTCCAGCTTGCCATTGAAGGCCGCGGCTTCCCAAGAGGCGCCGCCGTCACGGGTGAGCAGAAGCTGATGAGCCGCAACCGCATATCCCCACCCTTTTGGACTGAGAGACAGAACCTCTGCCGTATACGGATTCCCCTCCTGTTGGGAAGTTTGCGTTTCCCACCGTGGAGTCCAATGAGCCCCGCCGTCCGTTGTTTCATAGATGCCCTTGGACGAACATCCGAGAATCCCCTTCTGCTCCTGGCAGTCCGAGTTCCCCACCACAAACCCGCGGTCCCGCTCCACAGCTGCAAGTGCGGTTATATACATGCCGTCCGTCCCCACCTTGGTCCAATCCGTACCCCCGGTGGAGGTCCGACCTACAAAGGGGCCCGACGTATTTTCCCCGGCTACCCAGCCGACCTTGTCGTTGACAAAATCCATCTGGTCAATCCGGAACCATAAATCCGTGTCATCCTCCTCCGGTGAAGCCCCCACTTCCGGAGTACCTGAACTTGCCTGCGCCACCGAAGGTGCGGAAGACGGCGGCAACGAACCTGCTTGAGGGGTCGCAGCATGAAGCTCCGGACTGCCGGAAGTCCCCGGCAACGCCTCCCCATTTGGACCACAGCCGGTTAACAAAACACCAGTAAGGGTGCAGAGCAGCGCCCAACGCAAAAAAGACCTTGCACGTTCCCTCGTATTCATTCACACCACTCCTTTTCACCGTACCCTTAAAGCCATACGGATCTGCTGGATATGAATTAGACGCGGAACCGCAAGGCCCGGTTTAATAGCACGGGGCATTATGCCCGGCTGAAGGTTTTTTGGATCGCTTCGGATACTCTTTCCTTTTGGATCGGCTTCACCACAAAATCGCTGGCGCCGCTGCGGATGGCATCCAGCACCATTTCCCGCTGGCCCATGGCCGAGCACATGACAACTTTAGCGGAAGCATCCATCGTCTTAATCTTCCGGAGAGCACTGACTCCATCCATCTCAGGCATGGTAATATCCATGGTGATCAAATCGGGTCTTACGAAATGGTACATATTGACCGCTTCCGCGCCGTTCTGCGCTTCCGCCACCACCTCATGGCCCAATTCCTCCATAATGGTCCGCATGACCATCCGCATAAATGCCGTATCGTCCACAACCATTATTTTTTTCTTCTCCATTAATTCCACTCCTTTGGCTGGTGGTTTTGTCGTCTGTTACAATCAATGATACTACGTGGCTATGAACAAATACTGAACATGTGATGAAAGGCCCAAACATTTTCCCATATGCGACAAAAAAGACAAAAAAAGCCGTTCAGATTACTCTGAAAGCGGCTTATTTTGCTATAGTTTGTCATGTCTGCAATTACCGTCCGTCAGCCAGCTTGTAACCGGCCGCATAACGCTCGTTCAGCCTGTAGTACCTGCTGACAATTTCCTTGTGCAGGGGATGGCGCACCGGAATGCCGGTCAGTTCCCCCAGAGCCGATTGGATGCCCTTCTGGCGGATCACCCTTTGTACCCGGACCGCATCTTCATCGCTGTTACTGTCAAAATGAAGCGCAGCTGCGATGGCATCGGCCAGATTGGAAACCGGCAGTCCCAGCCGTGAAGCCAGCATAGCCGGCCGCACCAGGCGGTTGTTGTAGGAGAGCTTGGACAAGGGCGAACGGGCCACCCGCTCGATCCGGTCCGTCAAACCCGGATTGGCAAAACGCTCCAGGGTTTTCTCGATATAGGCCACATGGGCTTTTTCATCGAGCCCGTATTTTTCCACCAGCATCCGCCCGGTTTCCTGCATCACCCTCCGTACCTTGATTTTGACCAATGGCTTTCTCATGGCCTCCTGGATGGTCAGGCAGCCGGCCAGGTATCCGAAGTAGGCGGCGACGCAATGGCCGGTGTTCACCGTGAACAGCTTCCGCTCCATGTAAGCCTCCAGCTCATCAGTAAGAATAATTCCCTGAATGGCCGGGAAGTCCTCCGCCGTGCCGCGTTTGTCCACCACCCACTCGAAGAAGGGCTCCACCTTAACGGCAAGCGGATCCTCCTGCTGCTGCACAGGCACAATCCGGTCCACGATGGAATCCGGAAAATAAACCAGCCTCTCCGCCTGTCCGTGCAGCGCGGGATCAAGCTGGGCGTATACCCATTTTTTGAGCTGGGAGCTGCCACGGATGGTATTCTCACAGGCAATGACGTGAAGCACGCGGGGATTCTCCCGCAGGCGCAGCTCGATTCCACGGGCTATTGAGCCTGCAATATGCTTCAATGAGCCGGCGCCTACCGCCGTTGTCACCAGATCCGCCTCCGCCACCTGGCGCGCCACCGCTTCCCCGTCAGAGATGCGCAACGCTGTCACGTTCCGGACCACGGACACATCCTCGCCTCCCAGACCGCCTGCCAGCATGACTGTATATTGCCCCCGTTTTTGAAGCAGGGCAATCTGCCGCTCATTCCGGGCCACAAAACAAACCTCATAGCCTGACCCGGAGAGCTGCATGCCGATGAACCCTCTGCCGATGTTCCCGGCGCCAAATTGCACTGCTTTCATGTTCTTCCACTCCTTTATTTTTTTGAATTTTCTGTCTTTTCATGCGGTAAAGGCTTCTAGAGCGTGTTGGCTAACACATCCCGGCCCCCGGACCGGAAATGCTCACAGCCCGGAGACAGGTCAGTTGTAAGCTCAGCTGCCCTGGGGGTTGGTTACCAAGTGGCGGAAGTCCAGGTCACAAAGAGAATCCAGCCTGTAATTGCAGGGCTCGAATTCCAGCAGGGAGGTAATCCGGTTGGGGATCACCACACTGTACATTCCTGCGGCAGCCGCCGCCCGTGCTCCGTTGGGAGAATCCTCAATGGCCACCGCCTCGTGGGGCGCCACTCCCAGACAGGCCAGCGTCTGCAGGTACAGCTCCGGATCGGGCTTTACCTTTTCCACATCATCCGCCGTCCGGATACACTCGAAATAGTCTGCGATACCCAGCCTGCTCAAATAACGGTCGATCCACTCCCGGGAGGAGCTGGAGGCCAGACCGATGCGCAGGCCCGCTTCCTTGGCCGCCTTCAGGTAATCCAGCACCCCGGGGCGCAGGAGCTCCTTCTCCATCAAAGCGGTATGCTGGGCGCGGACAGAGGTACGCAGAATGTCCAGATTCACCGGCAGCTTCAGCTCCGTCACAAGGTACTCGTAGGGATTAAAGGTATGGAGGCTGGTTCCGATACACCCAGAGTACAGCTCCACTGTCAAATCCACATTATGCTCCCGGTACGCGTCCCGGAAAGCCTCGTACCAAGCCGTCTCCGTATCAATAATTGTCCCGTCAAAATCAAAAATAATCGCTTTAAGCATGTGTTCCGTCTCCCTTCCGGATTGTGTTTTTTCTCTCTTGCTCCACGGCGGAAGCGGAGGAAACAGACGCACGGACACCAGCAGGGGTCATGGAATGGGCCGGAGTAGATATTGTAGGACAGCACAAAAAGAGCCCTGAAGAACAGGGCCCGACTCTACTTTGTCAAAAGCAAAGAAATGACCCATCTCCTGCTGACGAGGTTAGCTGACGGGCTCGGGTAGATGGTACCCTACATCTTAAGATGACTCGCCCCAATTGCGTGGTTCCCCCGCTTTCCGGCCGCAGCCGAAAACTAAGCGTATTTTTATAATAATCAGAACTATTGGAAATGTCAATTTATTTTCATGACTTATTTTCAAAAACAGGCGGCGGGGGTATATCCCCGAAACAAAAGGACAGCAAACAGTAAGGCCTGTCTGCTGTCCGGTTATATTCTTACTTCACGATGCTTTTGAGGACATCGTCAATGATCATGGAGTTGGCTACCGCCCCGCTGTAGAGCCAGCTTTTGGCCTTGTTGAACTGGAAAACCTGGTTGTTCTTAACAGCCGGAATGGTGCCCCACACCGGATCCTTCAGGGCCTCGGAGCCGGTGGCCGTATCGCTGTTCACGAGGAAGATATAGTCAGCATCCAAGGTCGCCAGCTTCTCCATGGAAATCGAATTCCAGTTGGCCTTGCCGGCAGCGGAAATTTCCTTCACGGCGGCAGGCACGGTAAAGCCCAGGTCCTTATAAAGCACGGTTCCGCTGGAACGGGCTTCGCTGACCACGAAGAATTTATTGCCTACCAGCCAGATGGCGGCGGCGGACTTGGCTCCGGAGGCTTTTTGCAGCTTGTCCTTGGCATCCTTGGCTTTTTGGTCATACGTATCCAAAGCCTTCTGAGCTTCCGCCTTCTTGTCCAGAACCTCGCCGACCTTAAGCAGCGCCTGGCGCCAGTCGCCGTTGATTTCGTCGCCCAGGACGAAGGTAGGCGCAATCTTGGAATATTGGCTGTACTTGTCCCCGGCTACGGTACTGGTATCCCCGATGATCAAGAGGTCCGGATTAAAGCCCGCTACCGCCTCAAACGGCAGATCGCTGGGAACAGGCGGGATTGCGGACAGATGGTCGTTCAGGTAATCCTGCTTCGAGCCCTTGGAGGTCCCCCATTGGGCGATGGGCATCACGCCGATGGCAACAAGATGATCCTCCAGATAGGAAGCGATGATGCGTTTGGGATTGGCGGGAATTTTCACGTCATGGCCCAGACCGTCCTTCAGGGTGCGCTCCGCGGGCGCTGTGGAGGCGGCGGAGGCTGGTGCGGAAGCGGCTGAAGATGCGGCCGGAGACGAGGAGGCACCGCCCGTGTCATTGCTGTTGCTGCCGCAAGCGGCCAGGGTCAAGGATAAGGCCGTCGCACCGGCCAGGATGGCAAACCATTTCTTCGTATAGCGATTATTCACAATATGCTCCCCCTATGATATCGAATGTGATGGTAAGTTGAGACGGATGGGGCTGGATTTTGACAAGATCAAACTAGGAGCCACACCAGGATGTAATGGTAGAAATAGGTTTTAGACCGATATTGATGATAACAATTATCATTATCAATGTCAAGAGGGATTGTTCCGGCTTTGAGTATTCAGTCTTTGAGTATTCCGGCTTTTGAGGGGGAAGCGGATCCAGGCAAATCCCTGTATCTAAAAGCCTACCCGGTGAGTTACGAGTATGCCAAATGCAAAAGTGCAGTTATTCTATGGACCCGCCGCTGAGATAGGGGGTCCGAAATGCAAAAGTGCATCTATTTCCCGCGATTACCACCCAACTGGAGGTTTCAGCGAAAAATAGATGCACTTTTGCAGGATAACATGTACAAATGGGGATTATAGTCAAAAATAACTGCACTTTTGCAGGATAGCACAAGTAGAATAGTCACGCGCGAGGTGGCTATGTGCAGGATAGCACACACGGAATAGTGACGTGCAAAATCGTATCATGCAGAACCTGAACACCACGATCTTGTGCTTCACGACCTTGCAAATTACGACCATGCAAGCTTCAATCGAGCACAACACGATCGTGATGTAATGGATTGTGACGTACAGGATTGCAACTGATTACATGCAGACTGGCCGGCTCGCCGTTGGAGCTATTCCGACGGTCGGATGTGGGAATCCGTCACAACGTTAACCCCTTGTTTCCTGCCATACGGCCTCTGCCTGCTGCAGCCGGAACAGCCGCCAGTATTCGCCCTGCATATGGAGCAGTTCTTCATGGGTGCCGCGTTCCACAATTTGTCCGTTCTTGAGCACAAGGATATGGTCCATCCGCTCCAGCCCCGTGAGCTTGTGGGTGATCCACAGCACGGACTTTCCCGGGAAGGCCACCTCCTCCGCCTGGCGCAGGAACGCTTCCTCCGTGACACTGTCCAGCCCCGCCGTGGGCTCATCGAACAGGAGCACCGGAGCGTTGCGGAGCAGCGCCCGGGCCAGCCCCAGCCGCTGGCGTTCGCCCCCGGACAGCCGGGAGCCCCATTCCCCGATTAGCGTGTCGTAGCCTTCCGGCAGGTTCATGATGGTGTCGTGGATCTGCGCCGCCTTGGCGGCTTGCTCTATCTCTTCGTCCGTTGCTTCCGGACTGGCCAGCAGGAGATTGTCCCGGACGGATTCGTTGAACAGCTGCACATGCTGGGACACCACGGCAAATCGGTCCCGCACCGCCTCCTCCGGCAGCGCAGCCAGCTCCTGCCCGGCCAACTGCACGCTCCCGGCCTCGTAGGGCCGGAGCTTCAATAGGACCTGGAGCAGCGAGCTTTTGCCGGCGCCGCTCTCTCCTACCACGGCCACCCGCCGTCCCATCGGGAGGCCGAAGCTGATGCCATCCAAGGCCGCCGGCTCGGATGGCCCGTACCGAAACGCCATCCGCTCCACGTGGATGGCGAAGCCTGCTTCCGGCAGCGGCTGCGCGGCTGCCGAAGCTGCACTGGCGGATGGCGCCTCCGGGCCGCCGGCATCCGCCAGCTTGAACAGCCGTTCGGCGGCCGCCATAATGCCGCCGAACTGCTGGAAGGTCTGCGGCAGCGGCGCCACTGCCTCGAAGCTGGCCAAGGCCACCATGGCTAGCACCGGCAGGGCAATGCCGCTGAGCGCCTGCGCGGCCACCAGCGGGATGGCCGCCAAGAGCATCAGCCACATGGCCGCCTGGGTGCAGGCCACCATCAAACCGGACGCCACGGCGGCTGTCCGGTTCTGACCCTTCTGCAGCGCCGACAACCGGCGCTGGTCCGCCTCCACCCGGGCGGCTGCCTCCTCCGCCCGGCCGTACACCAGGAGCTCCGGCAAGCCCATGATCAGGTCATTGGCATTGGCATAGAGCTCCCCGCGGCAGGCGGCGGTTTCTTGCCCTCTCCGCCGTCCAGCCAGATGAGACAGGGCGGGAACCGCCACGCCTCCCAGCACCAGCATCACGGCCAGGATCAGGCCGAAGCGGATATCCCACCAGGCTACGATCCCGATGCCGAGAAGCGCTGCCAGCACGGCTACCAGCGGAGGTGATAAAACCCGCAGATAAAAGTTCTGCAGCTCGTTCACATCGCTGACCACCGAACCCAGCACATCCCCGCTGCGCCGGTCCTCCAGAAGCACTGTGCCTCTGGGTTCAATGCGGGTATATATCCACGTGCGCAAATCCGCCAGCACCCGGAAGGTGACGTCATGGGAGGCCAGCCGCTCCAGATAACGGAAGACACCCCGGGAGAGTCCGAAGAAACGTACTCCCACAATGGGCACCCAAACCAGCAGCACCGTCTCCGGCCGCAAGGCGGCTTTGGCGATGAGATAGCCGGAGGCCCCCATCAGTCCGATATTGGCGCCGATGGTCAGGAAGCCAAGCAACACCGCCAGGAAAGACCGGCCCTTGTAACGGCCGACAAAAGCCAATGTTCTGCGGAAGGTGCTGTTCATGCCGTCTCACCTCCCTCCGCATTGGTTACCGTCAAACCAGCCGCATCAGCCTGCTGCTGGTTATCCGCTTCCCCTTTAGCCCCCGCCGCTTCCACGGATTTTGCTTTTGCTTCTACTTCTACTTTTGCTTCTACTTTCGCTTCTACTTTCGCTTCTGCTTTCGCTTCTGCCTCTGCTTTAGCTTCTGCTTCTGCTTCACCCCGCATCAATGCCGCTGCGGCTTCCAAACCTTCTCCGCCCTGCGCCCGCACCATCCGCGCATAGACGCTGCCGCTAACCGCCAGCAGCTCCTCCGGCCGGCCCGCCTCTACGATGCGGCCCTGCTCCAGCACCACCAGCCAGTCCGCATGGCGGACCGTATCCAGCCGGTGGGCGGCCATCAGAACGGTGCGTCCGCGCACCAGCTCCGTCCACGCCTCCTGCACCAGCGCCTCATTCTGCGCATCCAATTGCGCCGTCGGTTCATCCAACAGCAGCACCGGCGCATCCCGGAGCAGCGCCCGGGCAATAGACAGCCTCTGCATCTGGCCGCGGCTTAAGCGGACAGCCTCGCCGATAGGCGTGTCGTAACCCTGGGGCAGCCGGGCGATGAATTCATCCGCCCGAGCCAGCCTTGCCGCGGCCAGTACCTCGTCCCGTGAAGCGCCGGGACTACCCAGCCGGATATTGTCCAACACAGTGCCCTGAAACAGATGGGTCGTCTGGGCCACCACCGCCAGCTTGCTGCGCCACCAGAACATGGACAGCTCCGCCATATCGGTGCCGTTCACGCGGATGTTCCCCTCCGTAGGCCGCAGGAAACCCTGCAGCAGCTCCAAGAGGGTGCTTTTGCCCGCGCCGGTATGTCCGATCACAGCCACCCGCTGGCCCGGCTCCACCGTGAGGCTGATGCCGGACAAAGCCAAGGGAAGCTCGGCCGAAGCCGCCGTTCCCCCGTCTTCAGGCAGCTTGTCCGCCGTCCTCCCCACATTGGCACCGCCACCGGCTTCCTGCTCTTCCTGCTGCGCAGCTTGCTCTTCGTCAGCCGCCGCTTTCTCCACCCGGGGATAACGAAAACCCACCTCCGCCAGCTCGATCCGGTAGCCGCCTCCAGCCACTGCAGGCTCCGGCTTCTGCCCGTCGGGCCGCTCCGTCCAGCCCGGCGCCTCCGCGTCCAGCAGCTCGAAAATCCGCTCCGCGGCAATACGTCCGTTCATCCCCGTATGGAACTGGGTGCCTAACGCCCGCACCGGGCCGTAATATTCCGGCGCCAGCAGAAGCACAGCGTAGGCGTTGTAAAAATCAATACTGCCATCAATAAGCCGCAGCCCCAGGAACACGGCCACCACTGCGGTGCACAGGGTGGCAAACAGCTCCATCACAAAGGCGGACATAAAGGCCAGCCGCAGCGTGCCCATAGTGGCCTTACGGTGTTCCTCGCCGATGCGGGCAATAATCCGGATCTGCTCCCGGCTGCGGTTGAAGATCCGAAGTGTCGGCAGACCTCTTACCACATCGTGGAAGTGGCCGCTCAAATAACCCAGGAGCCGGTACTGCTTGGCCGTTTTGGCCTTGGTGGTCATCCCGATAATAATCATGAAGAAAATCAAAAGCGGCATGGTTACCGCTAGAATTAACGTAGAGGTCAGATCCATACGCAGCGTGGCACATAACACGGCAATCGGAATCAGCGTGGACAAGGCCACCTGGGGAATATACCGGGCCAGGAAGCTCTCCAGCTGCTCCACACCCTCATACAGCGTGGAGAGCAGCTCGCCGCTGCGCTCCTTTTTAATCGCCTGCGGTCCAAGCTCCGCCAGCTTGCGGACCATCCGCACCCGCAGGTCCTCCTTGATCCGCGCAGCCATGTCCGTAGACACCCACTCACTGGCAATATGAACCAGTACCCTTAGGCCAATCCATCCCAATAGAACAAAAAGAGCGGGGAGAAGCTCCTCCAGCCCTTCCCCGCCCAAAAATACCCGATCTGTAATTCTGGCGATCCACACGGCCTCCAGAATAATCAGAATGCCGCCGGCCAAGCCCAGGCATACGCTCGCTGCAAATAACACACGGGCGGCCGGCGCGCTTTTCATAAGACGCTTCATCATATTAGTAGTCCAGGTGATCCTTGATGCTGACCCGCTTGCGGAACGCCCAGTAGGTCCAGCCCTGGTAAGCCAGCACCAGCGGTATGGTGCACAGAGCGATAACAGTCATTACCTTCAGGGAATATTCATTGGAAGCGGCGTTATGGATGGTCAGGCTCCAGTCCGGGTTAAGCGAGCTGATCATCACCCGGGGATACAGACACATGAATACTGTTACAGTGGACAAAACAATGGTCAAGCCGGTCATGATGAAGGCCCAGCCTTCTTTTTTGGCCTTCAGGAAATAACGGACCGACACCAGACAGATGCCTGCCAGAATCGGAACGGCGCCAGGGTTGACCCCGGAGAACATATCCGTTTCGAAGTAGCTCAGAATAACGAAGACAAAAACGGAGATGGTGGCCAGCGCCCCTACCTTCAGGGCAAATTGGTGAGCCCGCTCACGCAGATGCTCGTCGGTTTTGAGAGCCAGGAACAGCGCGCCGTGAAGCAGGAACAGCAGAACCACGCTCACACCCGCCACAACGGAATAGATGCTGATCAGGTCCCAGAAGGAGCCGACATAGTTCATGTCCTTGTCGATGGGCACACCGCGCATCAGGTTGGCCAGGGCTACGCCCCACAGAAGCGGAGGCAGCAGGCTGCCGAAGAAGATGGTCCAGTCCCAGAGGCTTCTCCACTTGGGATTCTGGAGCTTGCTGCGGAACTCGAAGGATACGCCGCGTCCGATGAGAGCCAGCAGCATCAGGAACAAAGCCATATAAAATCCGCTGAACAGCGTCGCATACCAATGGGGGAATGCAGCGAACATGGCGCCGCCTGCCGTAATCAGCCAGACCTCATTGCCGTCCCAGACCGGGCCGATGGTGTTGATCAGCACCCGGCGCTCCACATCCTCCTTGCCCAGGAAAGGCACCAGCATACCCACGCCGAAGTCGAAGCCCTCCAGGAAGAAAAAGCCGACAAACAGCACTGTGATCAGAATAAACCATAGGGTTTCATACATGACGTTGCCGCCTCGCTTTCATCTTATAATTTGGTGGGATGGGCAATGTGGCCGTGCAAATCGCCTCCGGCCTCCACACCCTTCTTCACGAAGTGCACGAACAGATACACCAAAGCAGCTGCGATCAGCCCATACACCACAGTGAAGCCGATGAGCGAGGTTAATACCATGCCGGCGGATACCGTAGGCGACACGCCGTCCGTTGTCTTTTGCAGACCGAACACAACCCATGGCTGGCGGCCTACCTCGGTCATAATCCATCCGGTGGAATTGGCGATAAAGGGAAGCGCGATGGTCCAGACCATCAGCTTCAGGTAAAGCTTGTTATTCATCAACCGGTTCCGCACCATAGCCACTACACCGTACAAAGCGGCAAGGATCATCAGCGTGCCGGAGCCGACCATAAGCCGGAAGCTCCAGAAGGTGGTGCGGACAGGCGGTATATAATTTCCGGGGCCGTAGAGCGCCTGGTATTCCTCATTAATCTGGTTCATACCCTTGACGCTGCCATGCAGCTTGTTATAGGCAAGAATACTGAGTACACTAGGCACCTGCACCTCTGCCATGTTCTCTTTGCTGGCAGGATCAATAATGGCGAACAGTGTAAACGGCGCCGAATCTCCCGTTGTGTTCCACAGCGCCTCCGCAGCGGCCATTTTCATAGGCTGGGACACCATCAGATGCTGCGCCTGGCTGTGGCCGACTACAGCGGTCAGCACGCTGGATACCAGCGCTACCACAATACCCAATTGGAAGGTAGGCTTGAACATCTCTACCTCATGCTTGCGCACCAGCTTGTAGGCGCTGATGCCGGCCATGAAGAAGGAGCCTGTCGCCAGTGCACCAAAGACAACGTGGGGGAATTCCACCCACAGCTGGGGATTAGCCAGCAGGGCGAAGAAGTCGATCATTTCCGCCCGTCCGTTCTCGATGGCATACCCCACCGGCTCCTGCATAAAGGAGTTAGCGGTGAGAATCCACAATGCGGACAAGGTCGTGCCGATGGCCACCAGCCAGATTGCAGCCAAGTGAACCTTCTTGTTCAGACGGTCCCAACCGAAAATCCAGACGCCCAGGAAGGTGGATTCCAGGAAGAAGGAGACCAGTGCTTCCACAGCCAGCGGGCCGCCGAACACTGCTCCCACGTACCGGGAGTAATCGGACCAGTTCATACCGAACTGGAACTCCTGCATAATCCCTGTTACCACACCCACGGCGAAGTTCAGCAGGAACAGCTTGCCCCAGAACTGAGACATTTTCTTGTAGTTGTCATCCTTCTTCACTACATAAAGCGTGTTGAGGATGGCGATCAGAAACACTAAACCAATCGTAAGCGGAACAAACAAAAAGTGATAGACCGTGGTAATACCAAACTGCCATCGAGCCAGAATCACCGAATCCAAAGCTCCTCATCTCCCTTTCTAGAGTACAGCGCAGCCCAATATGGCCGCACCAAACAGCCGAATCTCGTGCCGGCCTGCAGGGTACTTTGTGAACTAAAATGATTATAAGATAGTTCTATCTTTTAAAATAGTACGGATCAATATAAAAATCCCTGTTCCATCTAGAATTCGATTTTTAGACACAATTTATACCTGGAACTTCGCTTGATTTTCTTCAAAATGTTCCCAAATTGATATGGAATAAAAAGAGGAGTTGGTTATAACCGATTTTCCACTTGTAGCCAAGTCCCCCAACAGAGTAAGGTTAGAGTGGAAAGCATTGACACTAAGAGCCGGAGGGAAAGAAGCCATGGAAAGCATCCCGACAATGACAGCCGGAACGGTCCGCATTGTGGAGTACAACCACTCCTACGCCGCTGCCGTAGCGGACATGTGGAACAGAAGCACGGAGAGCTGGGGCGGCGGCCACAGCAGACGGACACCCGAAAGCGTCATTCAGGATATGGACAGTACGATCAATCTTCACGTATTTTTGGCTATGGACGGGGAGGAAGTGGTGGGCTTCTGCAGCTTCTCCCACTACCAGTTGGACGAGGGGGCGCTTTATGTGCCCTTGCTCAATGTCCGGCCTGATTACCATAACCGGAAGGTGGGCAAAGCTCTGATTCTGCATGCCGTATCCAAAACGGTGGAGCTGGGCTGGCCCCGTCTGGACCTGTTCACCTGGGCCGGCAATACGAAAGCAGTACCGATGTACAAGAAGTGCGGGTTTTTCTGGGAAAAGAAGGACGACGGCGTTCATCTGATGAATTACATTCCCACCGTGCTGCAAACGGAGGCCCTGGAGCCCTATTTGAAGAACCTGGATTGGTACTCGGACAGCACCCGCCCCATCCAGATCCAGCCCGACGGGGAAACCCTCAGCGGGAAGTTCGATATTTTCCGGTATTCCTGGCAGAAGGACGGGCAGGAGCTCCAGGTGGATTTCGAAAAAACCGGGCGGGGGATCTGGGCTATCGATACACCCGACTATGAGATCCGCACGGAAATTGCCGGGCATGATCTGGTGTTTGGAAGAACCTACCCTGTTCGTTACCATATCCGCAGCAAAACCGGCGAGCCGGTGATTTGTGAGATTTCAGGCCAAGATTCCAGGAACATCCGGCTGGAGCTCAACCGTACGGTAACGGTTACCGACACGGAAATCGTCGAAGGCCAGTTCCGGGTTGATCCGGTGGAGGAGGAGCAAAGCAGCTGGAAAACCCATCCTGTTGTCCTCTCCCAGTGGACCATCAATGGACGTAAGGCTGAGCTGCGGGCGGGCATCGCACCGTTGTTTCCGGCCAAGTTGGTTATGGCGGGTCAGGAGCTGGAGCATTATGCCGGCACACGAGAAATCCTGTTCCTGAATATTGAGAACCAGCTAGCCGAAGAGACCGAATACCGGTTTTCCCTGCCCGAAGCGGAATTTATCCGGTTTGAGAATCCTTACATCACCGTCCAGGTTGCAGGCCTTGGCAAAGCCTCGGTAGCGGTGGCTTATGAGCTGTATACGTTTGGCGTTTATTCCGCCTCTCTGGCTGTAGAAGCCGCAAACTCTACATCCGGAGAAACCATCGCTTTCGAGCATGCCGTAAGTCTGGTTTTCCGCGGGCATACGGGGCGGTTTAAGGGCCAGGACCGGAAATACGCCTATGCGGCCTGCGGACCCAACATGCTGGCGCTCAACAAGGAAAACAATGAGCTTCGGGTTCGCCGCACACATATGGGCGGAGCCCTGTTCTGGGGTTATCCCAAGCTGGGCAAACCTTATTCTTCGGAATTCAGCAAAAAGAAGCCCGCGCAAATCCGCCTGGAACGAGACGGTGACTCCCAGCTGCTGGAGGCGGCTTATTCATCCGCCGACCACCCGGGTGCGGTGATCAAATCCGTGGCACGGGTATGGGAAACCGGCTTTATCGAGCATTATTATACGGTGGAGAATCATTCGGACATCCCATTGGCTGACGATCTGAAGCTGCTGGATTGCTTCCGTTATGAGCTGAAGGATGCTGTGCTGCCGTACGATGGGCTTTATCTTACCTTAAACGACGCCCCGGCCCAGCATCTGGACCAATGGGAGCCGCGGAGGGTCAGCGAAAATTGGATATACTCCCGCAATGAAAAAATCAGCTACGGTATATTTTGGGCCGAAGGCCAGCAGCTGGTAAAATCCGATTGGCTGTTTGGTCTGGAGCATCCTGTAGGCGGCATACCGGCCGGAGGCTCAGTCCGCACCGCATCTACCTGGGTGGCGATCGGAGTGTTCCCCGACTGGCAGGACTTCCGGGCTTACGTGCGACGGGCCCGTGAGGAAAATCCCCCCCATTTGACCGGTTATCTGGAGCTGAAGGCCAACGGAGGCAATCCTTTCATCCATGGAAGCTACCAAGTGGAGGCTGTGGATCATAAGCTGTCGCCCCTGTCCGGCACAATAACCTTGCAATCCGCAGACGGAATTGCTCTGGAGAGCCGCGAGATAGATGCGGAGGAAAATCTTCACGCTGTTACCCTGGAACGTTCCCAGCCTGCTGGCTTGGGCCAGGCAGACCGGCTGCGGCTGGTATACGAAGGCCAAGACGCCCGTATGGAGCGCTGCACTGCCGTGTTCCCCGTATCGCGGGACACTGTGACTGTCGATACCCTCGACGGGGAAGCGGGAGAGCTTCTGCGTTGCTCCAACGGCATCATAACACTGGACGTTTCACCTGGGTTCGGCGCCTCCGCCCATTCCCTTGTTTACCAGGGCAGAGAATGGCTGCACAGCTCTTACCCGGCTCCCGGTCCGCGCTCCTGGTGGAATCCGTGGCTGGGCGGTTTGGGCATCGAGGTGGAGGGTATGTCCCCCTTAAGCCTGCATCAGGAGACACGCAGCGCCGAGGCAGTACAACTGGAGGATACCAGCGGCAACAACTGGTCCGGCATCCGGCTCCGCCTCCAGGTGGAGCAGCATGAGCGGAACCGCGGCTTGACGGTAGACCAGTATTATCTGATGCTGCCGGGAGCCCCAGTGCTGGCCAAGGTTAACCGGGTCATCAACCGGACCGGGCTTGGCCATCCGAAGCTGCAGATTATGGACCGGAACTTCTTCCGGCCCGCCGCCGCTCATGACACCGGCTGGACCCAAAAGGAAGAGCGGATTCTTTTTAAGCTCGGTACCAGTGAAGATGAATGGAAGATGAATGGTTATTTGGCTCTTGGCTCCACGGAGCATGAGGATCTGCTTCAAGCAGCCTTCAACCCGGACAACACAAACGGGTTTGTCTATTTCAACAATCTTCTCTTCACTCAGGGAACGGCTCATAATCTGCTTCTTCCCGACGGGGAAGAAAAATGGACCAAGCCGGTTTTCTATATTCTTGGCCGGGAACGGTTTATTCCGGAGGAGCTTGCTGCGCTTACCCGGCTTCGTTTTAGCTTAAAGGAGGAGTAACACGCGATGCCTATTATCGACATCCACATCCACCTGTCGAATATTGAAAGCTTCCGGCAAACGGCTGAACAGCTTTCCTTCGTCGATTATTCGGCGGAGGGTTTGCAGCGGGAATTTGAACAGAATGACGTTGTTCTTGGGGTTGGCATGGGGGTAACAGAGCAGACAGCTGGTGCTTTTCCCGACAGTTCTTCTCCCAATCCCATGCTGCTGGACCTGGAGCCCGAGGTGCCCGCCTTCCTGATGGAATGCGTCGGCATCAACCCCTCCCGGTTAAGTGGCCCGGATGCCACGGCGGAGCTGGACCGGATCGAGGCCCGCCTGAAGCGGAAGGAAACCGCCGGCATCAAGCTTTATGCGGGTTACTACCACTATTACGTCTACGACCGGATATACGGGCCGGTATACGAGCTGGCTAAGCATTATGATCTTCCCGTCGTGATCCACACCGGGGACACCTACTCCATGAACGGTCTGCTCAAATATGCCCATCCCCTGACCGTGGATGAGCTGGCCCTGCAGCAGCGGGGGGTCACCTTTATGCTTTGCCACTTGGGGGACCCGTGGGTGATGGACGCCGCCGAGGTCATCGCTAAAAATCCTAATGTATACGCCGATTTATCCGGGTTGGTGGTCGGAGACAGGGAAAAGTTCGACCGTTTTATGAATGAGCAGCTGTTTATGGACCACTTCCGCAGGGCGCTGGTATATGCCGACCGGTATGACAAAATGCTCTTCGGCACCGATTGGCCCCTGGCCTCCGTGGAGCTGTACAGTGAATTTATCCGGCGGCTCGTCCCAGAGAAATTCCATGAGGATGTGTTCTACAACAACGCATTGCACACATTCCCAAGGATCCGCCAAAAACTGCTGGGCACATAACCGGATAAAAGAAAAGAAGGGCTGGGATGATCCCCGCCCTTCTTTCATTTTTATACAACCTTTTTAAACTGGCTGGTATACAGCCGGAAGTAAAATCCCTCTGCCGCCAGCAGCTCATCATGGGTTCCCCGTTCAATAATCCGCCCGCCGTCGATGACCAAGATCTGATCGGCGTCCCGGATGGTGGACAACCGGTGGGCAATGACAAAGCTGGTTCTTCCCTTCATCAAGGTGCGCATGGCGGACTGGATGTGCATCTCCGTCCGGGTATCGATGCTGCTGGTTGCCTCGTCCAGAATCAGAATGGCCGGGTCAGCCAGAATGGCCCGGGCAATGGTGAGAAGCTGGCGCTGCCCGTGGCTCAGGTTGCTGCCCTCAGCCGCCAGCACCGTATTATATCCGTTGGGCAGCTTGCGGATGAAGCTGTCGGCGTTGGCCAGCTTGGCCGCCGCGATGACTTCCTCGTCGGTGGCATCCAGCTTGCCGTAGCGGATATTCTCCCGGATGCTGTCGGAGAACAGCGCCGCATCCTGCAGCACAATCCCGAGCCCAGTGCGCAGGCTATTTTTGTCGATGGTAGAGAGCTCCGCTCCATCCACCGTAACCGATCCGCTTTCCAGCTCGTAGAAGCGGGTTAACAGATTAACAACCGTGGTTTTGCCGGCACCGGTTGGCCCTACCAGAGCAATCATATCTCCGGGGCGGGCATGGAGGCTAACCCCCTTCAACACAGGCACACCCTCCTTATAGCCAAAAGAGACATCCCGGAAGATCACCTCACCCTTAGGCGTCTGCCACAGCTTTCCTTCCGTCTCATCTTCATATTCGTCAGGGGTGTCCATTACCTCAAAAACCCGCTCCGCCCCTGCAATAGCCGCTTGTATCATATTGAACTGGTTAGCCAGATCATTAATGGGCCGGCTGAATTGGCGGGAGTAGTTCAGGAAGCTGACCACCGTGCCGATGCTAACCATGGAATTAAGAGCCATCCAGCCCCCGGCAGACGCGATCAAAGCAAATCCCAGGTTGTTAATCACGTTCATAACCGGGCCCATCATACCCGACAGAACCTGCGCCTTAATGGACGTATTGGTCAGTTCCTTGTTAATCGCGGCAAACCGTGCGATAGAGGTTTCCTCCCGGCAGAAGGTCGCCACCACCTTTTGACCCGAAACCGTTTCTTCAATAAAACCGTTCATTTCCCCCAGACTCTTCTGTTGTCCGCTGAAATACTTCCGGGTAAAGCTGGCGATTTTCCGGGTGACCAAAAGCGTAACCGGCACTGTTACCAGATTGAGCAGGGTCAGCCATACATTCAGGGAGAGCATAATCCCCAGCGCACCGGCGAGGGTCAGTACGCCTGTAATCAGTTGGGTGACGCTCTGGTTTAGCGTATTGGAGACATTGTCTATGTCATTGGTGGTCCGGCTCATCAGTTCTCCGTGGGTTTTGCTGTCAAAAAAACGGAGCGGCAGCTTCTGCAGCCTGCCGACCAGATCGTTCCTAAGCTCCCAAATCGCACGTTGGGAAACCCGGTTCATCATATACAGCTGGAGCCAGTTCATCACCGCCCCTGCCGCATACACAATAATAAGCACGATGCACAGCCGCAGCAGACCGTTTACGTCCCCCGGAAGAATGTACTTGTCAATGGCAGTACCGATGAGATAAGGACCAATCAGGCCAAGTCCGGCTCCGAAGGCAGTCAGCACAAACACCAGGATTAATCCGGTACGCTGTCTCCGCAGATAATCCCATAAACGGCGGATTGTGCCTTTGGCATCCTTGGGACGCACCTTGGGCAGCATTCCCCGCATAGCCGCCGGTCCGGGACCCCCGGGACCTCCCGGCCCTCCTGGCATACCCGGCACGGGAGCCGGGCCGCCGCGGCCGACCGTACGGTTAACGTTCGCTTCCGGCATATAGAACCTCCTCCTCTCCCAGTTGGGACCTGTAGATATCCCGGTAAACGGGGCTATGGGCCATCAGCTCCCGGTGATTGCCCGAAGCGGCAACCGTGCCGTCCTCCAACACCAAAATCCGGTCCGCTTCCATAACCGAGGAGATACGTTGGGCAATAATCAGGCTGGTGGTTTCCTTCATCCGCTCCCGCAGCGCCTTCTGAATGCGGGACTCCGTTCCCAGATCGACAGCACTTGTGCTGTCGTCAAAAATCAGCACCGCAGGCTTCATCAGCAGCGCCCGGGAAATAGATATCCGCTGCTTTTGCCCGCCGGACAAATTGACTCCCCGTTGACCCAGCACGGTCTCATAACCCTGAGGCAGCCCTGTGATAAATTCATGCGCCTGAGCGGCTTGAGCCGCCGCCTCTACCTCCTCCAAGGTGGCGTCCGGCATGCCGAAGGCAATGTTCTCCCGAATCGTCCCGGAGAACAGAACGGCTTCCTGAAGCACCATGCCGATGCTGCCTCTTAACCCCTCCAAGGGATAATCCCGGACATCGGTGCCGTCGATAAGAACCCGTCCCTCCCCAGCCTCATATAAGCGGGGAATCAGGCTGACCAGAGTGGATTTGCCGGACCCGGTTGCGCCAAGGATCGCCAACGTTTCCCCCGGCTGCACCGTAAAATTAATATCCCGGAGCACCCTTTCGCCCCCGTCATACGCAAAGCCGACTCCCTCGAACTCGATTCGCCCCTTGCGGATGCGCTCCGCCAATACACGGTCCGGGTTCTTAATTTCCGGCTCCGTTTCCAGAACCTCCACAATACGCTCCGATGAAGCCGTAGCCCGTGAAATATTAGCCAGCATCATCCCGACCATCAATAACGAGGAAAGCAGCTGTGTCACATAGTTGATGAACGCTGCCAAGTCCCCAATGGGCAATGTGTTATCCCAAAATAAATTGCCGCCCAGCCACAGCACGGTAACAATCGTGCCGTTCAGAAGCAGGAACATCACCGGTGACAGTGTAGCCATCATCACATTGGCCCGGAGCGCAACAGCCATATAGTCATCATTGGCCTCGGTAAACCGCTTGGTTTCGTAATCCGACCGCACAAAGGCCTTCACTACCCGGATGCCTGCCAGGTTTTCCTGAAGGACCGTATTCATCCGGTCCAGCCTTTTCTGGACCTTGGCAAACAAGGGGAAGCCTTTGCGGGTAATCACGGCCACTACAGTGAACAGCACCGGAACCACCACCACCAGAATCATGGCCAACTTCCAGCTAATCGTGAATGCCAGAATCAGGCTGCCCACCGCAAGAAAGGGAGAACGGACCATCATCCGCAGAAGCATCTGCACAAACAGCTGCACCTGCGAAACGTCATTGGTAAGCCTTGTAATCAGAGATGCAGTGTGCATCTTCTCCAGATTCCGGAAGGAAAAGCGCTGCACCTTGTTAAATACTGCCTCACGCAAGTCCGCCCCAAACCGCATAGCCGCGATGGTGGAAAAAATCCCGCAGCCTACGCCTCCAATCATTCCGATCAGGGAGGTTACCAGCATCATGAGCCCCGTTCTCCGGATTTCATCCAGACTTCCGGCCAGCACCCCCTGGTCCACAATCTGCGCCATCAATTTGGGCTGCAGAAGGTCCATGGATACCTCCAGCACCATGAGGAGCGGACCCAGCAGGGCTGCCTTCCAGTATGGCTTTATATATTTCACAAGCTTCCGCATTGTTGCTAGTTCACCCCGTTTATCCTTTGATTCATTCATCGAATTTAATTAGTCAGCTAATCCTTATGCCCCGACGTTCCGTCAATACCTCCGTTCCGTTCGGCATCCTTGAGATTCTCATACATCTGCAAAAGCAACCGGCGAAAAATCATCTTCTCCTCCGGTGTAAAGTTTTGAAATGAGGTTTTCTCCATCAGGTCGATCATATTCCGTACCTCCTGATGGGCAAGCCGGCCCCGCTCCGTCAGGTAAACACGGGATATCCGCTGATCCGCTTCATCCGCCCTGCGCTCCAAAAGCCCGGTTTTTTCCATCCGGGCAATCATCACATTCAGGGTGGCAGGAGTAATCCCCATCTGCTCCGCCAGCTCCTTCTGGCTCTGCCCGTCCCGCTCCGTAAGCGCCCGCAAAAGCGGAGGCTGCCCCGGATAAACCTCCCGCCCCGAGAGGTAGGATGACACCGTTTGATGATGCAGCTTGGATACCCTGCGGAACACCGTGTCCACATGCTCCACCTTGTAAATATCCACTCATAGCCCCTCCTTTGATCCGCCTGTAGATTTATTTAGTCGACTAATCGTTATTGTAAAACACATCCCCACCTTCGTCAATCCCACCAGCATTCCACTCTCCCTGCAGTTCTCAGCTCCCTCGCCTATAACGGGATTATATTAGCACGCTGATTTCCAACTTTGAAACTGACGTTTTCATCCTTACCATAGCAATCCAGCCCCGGATATATTGCTTTGCACTCCCTTTTCGGGTATTATCCCCTTCGCTCAGGACTCAGCCCACCAGCTGTTCTCTTAACCCGCAGTCAAAAATTCTGAATGTCACAAACTCCTTCAAACAAACTCTTTCAAACAAACTCTTCAAAACAACATCCTTCAAAACAAAGAAACCACCGTCCCCACCCGCTGGTCATCGAAACAATTGAACGTAAACACCTGTCCGGTTGAGAGAAGAAAAGGTGTGGGCAACATGGACTTAAATCAAATATATCTGGATAGTAGATGACATTAACGAGATGCACTGGGTCGGAGAGTTAAGCGAGCATGTCCAAATTGGGGAATATTAGTTTAAAATGATCTTAGGAAAGGCACAAGTGACTTCGGTTCCCAGTGATGAAAGGGAAGAATGGGCTTCCTAAATTTTTCTAGCACTTTGCTTTGGATATAGGAAGCTGGGAAACATCCACGAGTCAGCCCCCGGTTCAAAAGGAAGAGTTAGAAATTAGAGATAGAAGAAGATGCAGGACAAGCGCACATGCGGCTTATTTCCCGGAAAAGAGGCAGACCCTGCAACAATAAATTCATGCGGCAGCAAAACTCATCCAAATACCGTTGGCGGTATTTGGAGCCAATGCCGCAAAAGGTGCTATGCAGCCATTCTCCGGCAAGTCTTGTCAAAGGCAGTCCTTTTTTGCGTTTGCGCGAAACAAAACGGCTTACTTTCGTAAGCCCAGGCTGCTTCACTGACCCCATATATTGATTACAAAACTCCTCAACGATATCCCTAGAGAGCTGACCTCCCTCATAGTCTTCCGTCTGTACCGCCTGCATGTGCACACGGCATGCTTCGTCCTGCTCAGTTAATGAAACGCAGACGATTACGGATGGATTCGTGGGAGGGTCCGCGAGGGAAGACGTCGGATGGGAATAGGTTAAGGTTTCGCTATGAAGGCACATTCTTCCTGTTGGAGGAAGCAATTGCTTCCCTTCGGACAGGGCACCGCGGATGGCGTGCAGCATGCTCCAGGCGGTTTTGTATGTTACATGGATTAATCCTGCAAGGGCAGTAGCGCTCATCCCCTCCTTCGGATTGGCCAAATGATAGATGGCAGTGAACCACTTGATCAAGGAAGTCCGGGTACACTTCATAATTGTGCCGGCAGTCAGCGAGGTTTGATGCTTACAGCAGGTGCATTCATAGAGCGGCTGCTTACGGGTGTGAATGGTATACGCTTGCCCATGCCCACAATACGGGCACACAAAGCCATTGGGCCACTTCAGGTGGAATAGATATTCCTCACAGGCTTTTTTGGAGGACTGTAGCCGAAGGAATAGCCCCGCCTCTTCCTGCTCGGATATATTGAGGCTGGAGATTTGATCTTTCATTACATTACCTCTCATCCTATCTCCTCCGCTTCATCCACACCATAATTTTTTCAAAAACAAGAACGTATATTCCTATTATATCGAACGTTAGTTCTCATTTCAAGGGTTTTCCTTCCAATACACTGAAATTTTTCTCAACTTTTTGTCCTGACTGAAGGGGATAATACACGGAAAGGGACGTAAAAGGCATTATATAACCCCAGCGAAATAATGGTAAATCATGTTAATTAACTTGGGAGGATGAAGTCTAAACTTTAGGATTGGAGGGGAAATTGGGCGGAAAAGGTTAAGGGTTGGGTTGGGTTAGGTTGGGTTGGGTTGGGTTGGGTTGGGTTGGGTTGGGTTGGGTTGGGTTGGGTTGGGTTGGGTTGGGTTGGGTTGGGTTG